>NZ_CP147846.1:4210808-4511580 GCF_037327425.1 Rhodococcus sovatensis
GGTACGAGTGCGACGCTTCAGGTCCCGCGTCGCGCGGAGGTCAGGGGACTCGGCGACGGCGGCGCGCGTGGCTGCCCGGCCAACACCTACTGCGTCGAGAACGCGGGCAATTACCCGGCGTCGCTGTCCATCACCGACGCGCTCGCTCAGTCGCCCAACACGGCGTTCGTGAAGCTGATCGAGTCGGTCGGTGTCACGCCGACCGTCGACATGTCGGTTCGCCTCGGCCTGCGCTCCTACGCAAATCCCAGCACATCCGGTTTCGATGAGCAGAGCATGGCGGACTTCCAGAAGTCGCAGAACCTCGGTTCGTACACGCTCGGACCGACCTGGGTGAACCCCCTGGAGTTGTCCAACGTCGCGGCGACGCTCGCGTCCAGTGGCAAGTGGTGCCCACCCACACCGATCGACGCCGTCTTCGACCGCGAAGGTAAGCAGGTTCCGGTCACCCAGCAAGCATGCGAGCAGGTCGTGGAACCAGGTCTGGCCAACACTCTCGCCAACGCGATGAGCAAGGACGATCAAGCCGGCGGCACCTCCGCGGCGGCCGCAGGCTCGGTCGGTTGGACGCTCCCCATGGGCGGAAAGACAGGAACCACCGAGTCGCACATGTCGTCCGGGTTCCTCGGATACACCAACCGCTACGCGGCCGCCGTGTACACCTACGGCGACTCCCCCACCCCTGGTGAAATCTGCTCGTTCCCACTCCGCCCGTGTGGTTCCGGAAACCTCTTCGGCGGCAACGAACCTGCCCGTACCTGGTTCCAGGCAATGGACCCGGTAGCCAACAATTTCGGTCCCATCGAGTTGCCGCCGGTGGACCAGAAGTACGTGCGGGGTTCGGCCAACGGTCAGGTTCCGGACGTGACCGGGCAGAGCCAGAGCAGCGCCACCTCGACGCTGCAGGGCGCAGGTTTCCAAGTGACTGTGGCGACCACTGCCAACTCGGCAGCACGCGGGACTGTGACGGGTGTATCTCCGTCGGGCTCCGCAATACCGGGATCGACCATCACGATCTATGTCAGCGACGGTTCGGTCCGGGAAGCTCCCCCGGCCCCGGCCGCCCCGGCACGACCGAACATCGAGATACCGGCGTTGCCGCCGAACATCCAGATCCCGGCAATCCCGGGTCTGACGGCGCCGCGCTAACTACTGGCGGCTCCGCCGCCAGTGGCACGGCTAAGTGCATCCCAGCGCACTTAACCGTGCCACTGCGCGTAGCGCTAGCGCTACAGACGATCCTTCACAGCCTTCGAGACTCGGGTACCGTCGGCCTTGCCCGCGGCGAGAGCCGATGCAGCCTTCATGACCTGGCCCATCTGCTTCATGCCCGGACGCTGTCCGATTTCCTCGGCTACCTGTGCGATAGCGGTATCGGCAACATCGGCCAGTTCGGCATCGGTCAGCGGGGTCGGAAGGTACTCGTCGATGATCTGAGCCTCGGCGCGTTCGTTCGCAGCCAGCTCGCCGCGACCGTTCTCGGTGTAGATTTCTGCCGATTCCCCACGCTTCTTCGATTCCTTCGCGAGCACCTTCAGCACTTGCTCGTCGGTCAGGTCGTGAGCTTCCTTGCCGGAAACTTCTTCGGTCTGAATCGCAGCGAGCAGCATGCGAATCGTGGCGGTACGCAGCTTGTCCCTCGCCTTCATGGACGTGGTGAGGTCGGATCGAAGCTGAGACTTGAGTTCGGACATGTAACGGAACGCTACGCGGACTCGGATCGAGCGCGCACGTCGATTACCGGTCCTGCCGTATCGTTGTCGATGTGTCCGTGAAAAAGAATGCATCACCGCTTCTCTCGGCGGGTCTTCTCGCGGCAGCGTCGCGAGCCCGGAGCAGTGCCGCGCACGCTCCCGTACAGACCGCCGCCCTGGCTACCGCAGGAGCTGCGGCACTTGGACTCGGATACGCCACTCTGATCGAACGCAACGCTTTCACGCTGCGTGAGGCGTCCATGGCGGTACTGGAGCCGGGCTCTGCTTCTCTCCGCGTACTGCATATCAGCGACTTGCACATGATGCCCGGTCAGCGCCTCAAGCAGAACTGGCTCCGCGAGCTCGATCGTCTGGAACCCGATCTCGTGGTCAACACGGGCGACAACCTGTCGCATCCGAAATCGGTGCCTGCCGTCGTACAGTCGCTCGGTCCACTCCTGTCGCGACCCGGGCTGTTCGTCTTCGGCAGCAACGACTACTTCGCCCCGAAGCCGAAGAATCCGCTGAAGTACTTCAAGAAGGACCACACACGCGTCCTCGGCGAATCCCTCCCCTGGCGGGATCTACGTGCGGCGTTCACCGAGCGCGGTTGGCACGATGTGACGCACGTACGTCGCGAACTGGAAGTCGCCGGTGTCCGCATCGCGTCGGCAGGCGTCGACGATCCTCACTTGAAGCGCGACCGCTACGACACCATCGCGGGTCAGCCGAATCCACTGGCCGATCTACGTCTGGGCATCACGCATTCGCCGGAGCCTCGGGTGCTCGACAAGTTCGCCGACGACGGCTACGACCTCGTTCTCGCCGGGCACACCCACGGCGGTCAACTGTGTCTGCCGTTCTACGGTGCGCTGGTGACCAATTGCGACATCGATCGCTCGCGGGTCAAAGGTCCGTCCAAGTGGGGCACGCACACGCAGCTACACGTGTCGGCCGGTATCGGTACGTCGCCGTACGCTCCCGCGCGTTTCTGCTGCCGACCGGAAGCGACTCTCCTGACGCTCACCCCAGCACCACGTACTGGCCCAAAAGAGGGCTCGGACGAGGGCGTTTCGCGTTCCGAGGCAGTCGTAAGCTAGACTTCTGCACGCGGTACACGGGGTGTGGCGCAGCTTGGTAGCGCGCTTCGTTCGGGACGAAGAGGTCGTGGGTTCGAATCCCGCCACCCCGACAGCATCGAAAAAGACCCGCCTGATCAATCAGGCGGGTCTTTTTTTGCGGTTTCGTAAGACAATGGCGCCATGACCGAGAGCTTCGAGGGCGCGTCGTGCAGAATTCACCCGTCGCCCAGCATTCGGTGACGCAGACTGTCGTAGATCGGCGGTGATCCAGCGAGCTGCGCGACGAGGACGGCAGCAGCGGTCGCGGCGATCATCGGCACGGCCACCGACGTCACCGCGGTCATCTCCATGACGATGACGATGCCGGTGATCGGGGCTCGCACCACCGCACCGAACAGCGCGGCCATTCCGACGACGATCATCGCGGGGAGGGACGGGGTGTACAGCTCCGGCACGACTGCGTCGGTGATCCCCGCGATCAGGGCACCCCAGAGGGCACCGAGTGCGAGCAGTGGCGCGAACAATCCGCCTGGCGTCGCCGAAGCGTAGGACAGCGGCCCAGTGATCAAGCGGATGGCCAGGAACCCGACGAGTATCGCCACCGCTGGATTTCCGCCCCCGATCAGCGACTGCACCAGTGCGTCACCGCCACCGGCGTAGGCCTGGTCCATCGTCATCAGCGCGCCGACGACTGCGCCGATGAGTACTGCGCGGACCGTGGGCGGCACGTCGTCGAAGCTCTCGGCGACCTCGAGCGATCCGAGTATCATCTTGTTGTACAGAACCCCGAGGATTCCTGCGGTCAATCCGAAGACGACGAAGTACGGCAGTAGCGCGATCGACGGTGTGTCGACGCCGCCGACGAAGAAATCCGGTCTGTCCCCGTTGATGATTCGCGAACAGCCTGTCCCGACGGCAACCGCAATCAGGGTGGGGAGCACGGTCCGCATGCGGAACGACTTCGTTACTTCCTCGAAGACGAACACGGCTCCCCCGATGGGAGCGTTGAAAGCTACGGCGAGACCGGCGCCGGCAACCGAGGATTGCATCGACACAGAATCCGCGCTGTTCAGTCGCGCGCGACGACCCGCCTCCGCCCCGACCGCCGCTCCCATGTGCACGGTGGGTCCTTCACGGCCCAGTACCAGTCCAGAACCGATCGAGAGCAATCCCCCGAAGAACTTCGCCGGGATTACTCGAAGAGGCGGGGACTGAGCCTCTCCCCTGGCGACGGCCTCGACGTGTTGAATACCGCTGCCGGCGGCCAGAGGGGTCCACTTCACGATCAACGCGGCAAGGCCGGCTCCACTGGCAGTGATGGCGATGGGGATCAACAGTGCGGGCGCCGGCGCGGCGTGAGCCCACTGCAGAAGCTCGAGCCGCAACTCGTCCGCTTGCCGAAGGCACCATCTGAACGCTCCTCCGACGAACCCGATCACCACTCCGCAGATGCTCGCCACCGCGCACAGCCGCCACAGCCCGAGTGCCTCCGGACTGCCCGCTGTTCGAGCTCGTGTCCCACGGTTCATCTCGCTCCTGGACGCCGACGAAGCTACTACCGGCGTCCACTATTGCAGGTGGAGCGTACTTTCAGCCTGCTGATTCGGCTCGCAGCTTCTCGAGCAGCGGCCCCGCTGCCTCGGCAAGGAATCTCTCCTGTGTCTCGTCGCCGACCTGAACGAGCGCGATATCGGTGTAGCCGGCCTCCCAGTACGGTTTGACGGCCTCGACGATCGCATCGAGGTCGGGTCCACACGGAATAGTCTCTGCCACATCCTCTTTCCTGACGAACTTCGTGGCGCCGGCGAACCCCGCAGTCGTCGGCAGATCCGCGTTGACCGCCCAACCACCAGCGAACCAACGGAACCGATCATGCGCGCGCTCGATAGCGGCGTCCCTGTCCGGGTCCCACGAAATCGGGATCTGTCCGATCGCCCTCGCCGGTCCCCGATGGTTGTCCGCCCATGCCTTCACCAGGTCGGGATCCGGCTCGGTGGCGATCAAGTGATGGCCGTAGTCCGCGAAACGCGCGATCGCCTTCTCCCCGCCGGCCGCGATGCCGATGGGGACACCTGCCTCGGGCATGTCCCAGATTCGTGCCGAGTCGACACGGAAGTGTTTGCCTTCGTACGTGACCAGTCCGCCCTCGAACAGCTGCTCGATGATCTCCAGCGCCTCGACGAACATGTCCTGACGCTTGTCGACCGACGGCCACCCCTCACCGACGACGTGCTCGTTGAGGTTCTCACCGCTGCCGAGACCGAGTGTGAACCGACCGTCGGCGAGAATCTGGAGCGTGGCAGCTTTCTGCGCGACGACAGCAGGGTGGTACCGCATGATCGGACACGTCACGAAGGTCATCAATTCGACACGTTCGGTGACCTGCGCGACGGCGCCCAATGTGGTCCAGGCATACGGCGAGTGGCCCATCGAGGACAACCACGGCGAGTAGTGATCGCTCATCACCTCGAAGTCGAAACCGACATCCTCGGCGCCGGCCGCGTACTTCACCAGTTCTTTCGGACCGGACTGCTCGGTCATGAGTGTGTAGCCGAAATTCGTCATGCATTGGCTCCTGAGTTCTTGATCGTGGACAGATCGGCGAGCCTCGCAATGGGACTCTCACCGAAGCGTTCGACTAGATCGGCGGGGTCGTCGAATACGGCTTCTGCTCCTGCCGAGCGCAACTCGGCATCCGAAATGCCCCCACTGAGCACGCCGATTCCAGTGACTCCCACTGTGCGCGAGGCCTTCATGTCCCAGACACTGTCACCGATCATGACTGCGTGCGCGGGCTCGACACCCGCACGATCCAGTGCGACCTCGACGATTTCGGGGCTCGGCTTCGCAACATCCGCGTCCTCCGAGGAGGTTACGACCGACACGATGTCCTCGACGTCCAGGAGATCGCGCAGGTGAGCGAGTTCACTCTCGGGCGCAGAGGTAGCGAGCACTACGGTCAACCCAGTACTACTCGTGCGCTGCAACAGTTCCCGAGCGCCCGGAAGTACTTGGAGGCGTCCGCTCGCTTCACTGTAATAGCGGCTGTGCAGATCCTTCGCTTCGAGCGCGGCAGCACTGTCGGCAGAGCCGACGAGCGCTTCGAGCAACTTGTCGCCGTCCATGCCGATGCAGCGGTGAATCCTCCACGAAGGCACCTCCACACCAACATCGGCGAACGCACGCGACCAGGTGTCGACGTGCACATAGTTCGAATCGACCAGTGTGCCGTCGATGTCGAACAGAACTGCGCCTGCGGTCGATGTCATGGTCGACGGCTACCCGGCCTATCGGCTCACGAAACACGAAAGGCCCCTCCCTGTCGGGAGAGGCCTTCGCTCGACTACTCAGTCGATCTGGGCTTGCCACATCCAGTGCAGCTGCTCCAAGCGAGCCGTGATGGAAATCAGCAAGTCCTGGGTAACCGGATCGGCCGCCTCGGTATCGGCGATGCGAGCGCGCAGCCGATCGATCACTGCAGCGAGATTGTCCACGATTGCAGCAGTGACCTGCTCGTCCTTGGTCCAACCCTCGCCGAATCCCTTGGTTCCAGCCGACGCGCTGACGGTTGCAGCGCGGCCGTCGGGGCTGACACCGATTGCCGTGGCACGTTCGGCCGCCTCATCGGTGAAATCACGGGCCGCCGCAACCAGTTCGTCGAGGCCGAGGTGCACCGACCGGAAGTTCCGTCCGATGACGTTCCAGTGCGCCTGCTTTGCGATCAACGACAGGTCGATCAAGTCGACTACAGTGCCCTGCAACGCATCTCCAGCGATCTTCTGTTGGCCTGCGTCGAGGGTGCTCGAGATCGGATTACTCATGGTCATACCTTCTCGGCTTCGTCGCCGGGAGTGGTCGGCGACTGACTGGTGGTCGGCGCGGAGTCGGACTGGCCTGCGCGCACACCCTCTTCGACCTTCTTACCGAGGTCGGCGTCGACATTCTTCCAGTATTCGAATACTCGCACCAGGACTTCCTCGGTCACGCCATTGAGAGCGTGTCCGATGATGTTGCCCGCCAATCGCTCTCGCTGAGCATCGTCCATGACTTCGCGAACCAGGGTGCCGGCTTGCACGAAGTCGCCGTCCTCCGGGTGCTCGATGTAGCCGGTACGCACGAAACGAGGCTCGAAGTCCCACGAACCGTCGTCGCCGTACTTCTCGGTGTTCGCGTGCGGACCGCCGTACGAGTTGGGCGCGTAGACAGGAGTATCCGCCGAGTTGAACGAGTACCGCATCGCACCGTCTTTGGAGTACGAGTTGACCGGGGACTTGGGCGCATTGACGGGAAGCTGGGCGTAGTTCGCGCCGATCCGGTAGCGGTGCGCGTCGGCGTAGGAGAAAATGCGCCCCAACAGCATCTTGTCCGGGCTTGCACCGATTCCGGGTACGAGGTTCGACGGCTCGAACGAGCTCTGCTCGATCTGGGCGTGGAAGTTCTCCGGATTACGGTTCAAGGTCATCTTGCCGACCTCGATCAGCGGGTAGTCCTTCTGTGACCAGACCTTGGTGAGGTCGAACGGGTTGAACTTGTAGTTCTCCGCGTCGTCGTAGGGCATGATCTGCACCTTCAGGGTCCAGCTCGGGAAGTTACCTTCCTTGATCGAGCCGAAGAGATCCTGCCGGTGGTGATCGGGTGAGGTTCCGGCCAGCTCGTCGGCCTTCTCCTGTGTCAGGAATTCGACGCCCTGGTCGGTCTTGAAGTGGAACTTGACCCAGTTGCGCTCGCCCGCATCGTTGATCAGCTGGAACGTGTGCGAACCGAATCCGTCCATATGCCGGTACGACTTCGGGATGCCGCGGTCGCCCATCAGCCATGTGACCTGGTGTGCAGTCTCAGGAGACAGAGTCCAGAAGTCCCACTGCATGTTGTGATCGCGCAGACCGGAGTCGGGCATGCGTTTCTGGCTTCGGATGAAGTCCTGGAACTTGATCGGGTCCTTGACAAAGAAGATCGGGGTGTTGTTTCCGACCAGGTCCCAGTTGCCTTCCTCGGTGTAGAACTTCAACGAGAAGCCGCGCGGGTCACGCCAGGTGTCGGGGCTGCCCTGCTCGCCTGCGACGGTGGAGAAACGCGCCAGCATCTCGGTCTTGGCACCGGGCTGCAGCGCCTTCGCTTTGGTGAACTTGCTTATGTCGCCGGTGATTTCGAGTTCACCGAATGCGCCCGCGCCCTTGGCGTGTACGACGCGCTCCGGGACTCGCTCACGGTTGAACTGCGCCATCTTCTCGATGAGGTAGTGGTCGTGAAGAAGAATCGGTCCCTGCGTGCCCGCGGTCAGCGACTGGTCGTCACTGGGTACTGGAATTCCAGAGTTGCTGGTTGTGGCTGGCTCGGTCATATACAAAGCCTCCTGAGAGATGAAAAGGTGGTCGCCTTCCGAGGGGCTGGCCGCGGAAGGCATGTAACGGTTGTCTAGGTAGCGGATATAGCCGGAACCGGCACAGTTGAATCTCTGGCCGACGCACAGTCGGCGCACAATCCCCAGAACACGATTTCGGCTTCCTCGACGACGAACCCTGCGGATTCGGACGATTCGAGGCACGGCGCTGCGCCGACGACACAATCGACGTCGACCACTTTCCGGCATCCACGACAGACCAGGTGGTGATGGTTGTCGCCTGTGCGAGTTTCGTACAGCGCCGGCGAGCCGGCCGGTTCGATCCGACGCAGCAGACCAGCGTTGACGCACGCGCGCAACACGTCGTACACCGCCTGCATCGACACCGAACCTGCCTCGGCTCGTACCACCGCTGCCACGTCGTCGGCATCTGAATGCGGTCGGGCTGTGACCGCATTCAGAACCGCCACACGCGGACCCGTGACACGCAGACCCACGGAGCGCAATTGCGCTACCGGGTCCGTCGTCACGTTGTCCAGTGGCATGACTCGAGTATGCCCCTTTTCTGGAGTAAGTCAAGAAAAGGAGGCCGGCGGCTATGCCTCGACGTCGTTGACCAGCAGCGCCGGGCCTGTGGACATCTTTCCGGAGACGATCTGTAGGCCGAAATGGGTGCCCGAACGGAGCCACGAACCGAGCGACGGACCGTGCGCGTCTACCTCGACACGGCACAGACGCGCTTTCCCTGTCAGCTTCGCGCCGGCCAGAGCCAGTTCTTCGTCCACCGGCTGCGCGAACCCGAGCGCGCCCTTCATGGGAAACGCGGGCCCGAGAGCCTTGGCGTCGGCGTGCACTGCCCAGCCATCACCCGACGCCGAGGAACGAGCGAGGACGTCGCCTCCGAAATGTGCAAGGACCTTCGGCAGCTGCCAATGCGTGCGGCCGCCGTGCACGGACACGTCCGAGTCGACGGCGATGAACGGAACCGACATCCTCGGCATCGCGCCCAACCCATGGCCAGGACGTCGCAGGACCGGGCTCGCCAGGATCTCGCGGTACGGCCCTACCGGGGAGCTCAGATAGTCGACGACCATCACCAACGTCACAGGCACGTTCTTCTGCGGCAGCAGAGCACGTCCCGACGGCGTGGCGCGGTGCCACCAGATGGTTGCTCGCACGTCTGCGGGCCACGGAGGAGGCGGGCTCTTGGGCCAGTCGGTGCGGGTGGTTTCGGACTCGCTCACACTCCACATAGTTCTAGGATCCTCGCACTGTCAGGGGAAGCCGCAACGCACCAGGAGCACTGGTGGGGACGACGGGACGCCTGGGCTGGGTCGGCACGATCTCGCGGTAGCCGGCACCGAGCGGCGCCCGCTTGTCCTGCTCCCCCTTGTTCGGCCACAGCGCCATGGCTCGCTCAGCCTGCGCAGTGATGGTCAGGGACGGGTTGACTCCGAGGTTGGCGCTCACCGCCGACCCGTCGACCACATGCAAGCCGTCGTGCCCGAAGACCCGGTGATACGCGTCGACGACGCCTCTGTCCGGGCCTGCCCCGATCGCACATCCACCGAGGAAGTGGGCCGTCATGGGGATGTTGACGATCTCGGCTAGCGATCCTCCCGGGTCACCGCCGATCTTGTCCGCGAGCAGTCGAATTGCTTCATGTCCCTGTGGAATCCACTGGGGCGGCGGATCCCCCTGTCCGGGACGGCTGGTGAGGCGCCGGCCGAAGTATCCCTTCTTCGAGCCCAGCTCGAGGGAGTTGTCGTCGGTCTGCATTACGAGCGCGATGACCGTGCGCTCGGACCAGCGCCGCACCGACAAGCTACGCAGGGCCGCACCGGGATGACGCAGTGCCACGCCGAGCGTTTTGAGGACCCGAGGCGTTCGTCCACCACCGTCACTGAGGACGGTCTGGAGCAGACCGATTGCGTTGCTGCCCTTGCCGTATCGGACAGGCTCGATATGGGTGTGATCGTCCGGATGGAACGAGGAGGTGATTGCCACTCCCTCGGTGTAGTCGATCTCCCGCCCGCGCGCAGTAGCGGCGAGCACGGCTTCGGAGTTGGTACGCACCAGAGAACCGATCCGGTCCGACAGCGCTGGCAGCTGACCGGTCTCCTTCATCGCCAGCATGAGCTTCTGGGTGCCGTAGGTGCCGGCCGCAAAGACCACCTGATCTGCCGTCATGACGGTGTCGGCGCGCCTGAGCTTTCCCCCGGTTCTGCGCGTCACCACCTCGTAACCGCCGCCGGCTCGGGGCCGCACCGCGGTGACCGTGGTGAGCGGAAACACCTCGGCCCCTGCCTGTTCTGCCAGATAGAGATAGTTCTTCACCAGGGTGTTCTTGGCGCCGACGCGGCATCCAGTCATGCAGGACCCGCACTCGGTGCACCCGGTACGCGTCGGTCCGACACCGCCGAAGAACGGGTCGGCCGACTCGGCGCCCGGCGTTCCGAAGAACACGCCCACCGGGGTACTTGTAAAGGTGTCGCCGACGCCCATGTCCTCGGCTACTTCTTTCATCACCTTGTCCGACGGTGTGATCGTCGGGTTCGTTTCGACACCCAGCATGCGTTTGGCCTGGTTGTAGTACGGGCTCAACTCGCGGTGCCAGTCGGTGATGTCACCCCACTGCGGGTCCTCGAAGAAGCGTTTCGGTGGTTGGTAGAGCGTGTTCGCGTAGTTGAGCGACCCACCGCCCACTCCGGCACCGGCCATCACGAGGACGTCGGGAAGTAGATGGATGCGTTGCACTCCGTAACAGCCGATCGCCGGCGCCCACAGGTACTTTCGCAGCCGCCAACTCGTTTTCGGGAGCTCGTGGTCGGCGAAGCGGCGTCCGGATTCGAGAACGCCTACGCTGTAGCCTTTTTCGGTAGCCCGAAGGGCAGCAACGCTCCCACCGAATCCGGAACCGATCACCAGTACGTCGAAGTCGCTCATACCTGCTGCCCTTCCTTGGCCGGAATTCCCCGATAGTGGGATACATCGAACGTTCGAGTCGAGTTACGGAAGGTGAACGTGTAGGTCGGCCACATCACGGGATTGCGCCCCTCCGAGTCGAGGTACCAACTCGAGCACCCACCCGAGTTCCACACCGTGCCAGCAAGCGAGTCGTGGATCCATGAGTTGTACTGCTGCTGAGAGTGTTCCGTCACCTCTACCGACGACAATCGACGTTCGGTCATCTGCCGCAGGGCCTCCGCGACGTAGGTCGCCTGAGACTCGAGCATGTAGACGATGGAGCTGTGGCCGAGGTTGGTGTTCGGCCCGTACATCAGGAACAGGTTGGGAAAGCCGTGAACGGTGGTCCCGCGGAACGCGTTGGGGCTTCCATCCCAGTGCTCGGCGAGCGTTCGTCCGTCGGTGCCGACGAGCGCATGGGACACGGGAGGCTCGGTCGGAGTGAAACCCGTCGCGAAGATGATCGTGTCCACCGGGTAGGAGTGGCCGTCGGCATCGACAACGGCGTCTTCGGTGACGCCGGACAATCTGCTCGGCACGAGGTCGACGTCCGGACGATCCAACGTCTTCAGCCAATCGTTGGACAGAAGGATGCGCTTGCAGCCAAGCATGAAGTCGGGAGTCAACGCAGCACGCTTGGCCTTGTTCTTCACCTGACGACGAAGATGGACCTTCGCTACGGTGGTGACAGCAGGGAGCACCCTCGGATGGTGAGCGAGTGCAGTGACGTAAGCCTCGCGATAGCCGTAGATGACACCGCGAACCAGTTTCTGCGACACAGGAATCCGCCGATACAGCGCCTTCTCGAGGCGCCCGAGCGTGCGATCGAGTCGCGGGACCACCCAGGCAGGCGTCCGCTGGAAGACGGTGAGTCGAGCTGCCTGGTCAACGATTTCGGGGACGAACTGCACCGCCGATGCGCCGGTTCCGATGACCGCGACACGTTCACCGGTCACATCGTGCTCGTGATTCCACGTCGCCGAATGGAACATCGTGCCACGGAAAGACTCGATCCCTGGCACGTCGGGAAGCTTGGGCGTCGACAATGCACCCGTCGCGGCAACCAGGACGTCCGCCGTCAGCGATCCCTTCGACGTCTCGACCATCCAGTGCGATGCTGCGGAATTCCAGGTGGCAGAGAGCAGTTCGCAGTCCGTGACGATTCGCTGTCGAAGTCCGGTGGAGTCGACCGCACCTCGAAGGTAGCGGTAGATCTCCGGCTGCCGGGCGAAGGTGTGCGTCCAGTCCGGACTCGGGGCGAAAGAGAACGAGTACAGCGAGGTAGGCACATCGCACGCGCAGCCCGGGTAGGTGTTGTCTCGCCACGTTCCGCCTACGTCGCCGGCTCGTTCGATGATCACGACATCGGCACCGGGATCCTCGGCAAGAATTTTCGACGCCGCCGCGATACCGGCGAATCCCGCGCCGACTACCAGAACCCGAACAGACTCGGGGAGTTTCATCATTGCGACACCATCGCTTCCCATGTAGGCAACAACCGACTGCGCAGTGCCGCATCGGCCTCCGCAGTCCTGAACAGTGCGGACACAGCGAGCCCGCGCGCGAGTTCGATACTGAGCTCGATCGATTCGGTCGACATTCGACTACCCATGATCGCGGTCGCACCTCCCATGATCGCCTCGGAGACCCGTCGTTCGAGCGGAACCATCGCCTCGTACAGCGCTGGATCGGTTCTGGCCGCGACCCACAGCTCGAGGGCCGCATGGAACAGCGGGCCCGAGAACGCCTCGCTGAGCACCTCCACGCCGCGCTCCGGGTCAGGGTCGGTTGCGAGAATCTCGGAGAGACGCCGGTCGACGAGATGCTCGACAGCCGCGATCACCAGAGATTCCTTCGTCGGGAAGTGGTGTAGCTGCGCGCCTCGCGAGACACCTGCCCGGCGCGCGATTTCCTGAGTACTGGTCTTTGCGAAGCCGATCTCGACGAGGCATTCGATGGCAGCGTCCAGGAGTTTCGCCTGGGTTCCTGCGGTGCGTTCGGCTTGAGTTCGCCGTTCTGGGGCATCGGTGCTCTGGGTCACACCGACGACCATAGCTGCAATTCAACAAACAGTCCAGACTGCTTGTAAGTTGGTTCTTGGCGTCGCTACGCGCAGCGAAAACTGAGGCGGAACCCCTCAGATGCCGTTTCCTCTTTTCGCGCGTTCGGCGGTGACCGTAAACAGCGGCGATTGGAGTTCGATTGGATCACTGCGTTCCAATCGATTTCCAACACTGCCGCCCTAGGCTCTGCCTTCCATCGAAGTCGGGCCACCGGGAGTGTTTGAAAGAATCGAGGACACATGAACCGTTCGAGTAGAGGCGCACGCTGTGCTGCGGCCGCCGCAACCTTGGCTGTGGTGGTCGGTCTCGCCGCATCGTGCAGCAGTGACTCCGAGGGTTCGGCAACGGGCGAATCCACGTCGGCCGCCGCGACCACGACCACCGAGTCTGCATCGACGACGAGCAGCGTGAACAAGCTCGCCCCGGCGACCACGACCGCAGCACCGGCGGGTCCGAACTACACCATCGCGGACTACATCGTCGACGAGGGAATCGTCGAGACCCCGATCTATATGGGCGATCCCGACGCACCTCAGATCGTGTTGCCGTTCCCGGAAGGCTGGGAAGATGCAGGTGAGCAGACGCCGGACTGGGCATACGGAGCCATCATCTACACCGGACCCGAGAGTGCGGACTACACGCCGTCGATGATCGCGATCGTGTCCAAGCTCGAGGGCAATGTCGATCCGCAACTTCTCATCGACTATGCGGCGGGAGAGGTGCAGAATCTGCCCGACTTCGCGCCGATGGGCGAGGGCAGGACCTCGACGCTGGCCGGATTCCCGGCGTACCAGATCTCCGGTACGTACACGAGCGAGGATGGAACGGAACTCGTCTCGGCGCAGAAGACAGCCGTCATCCCCGCCGCGGACGGGCTCTACATCATGCAGATCAACGTCGACGGCACACCCGACCAGATCGATCTGCTGGCCAGCGCAACGCAGGTAGTGGACGAGGAAACAACCATCACGCCGTAGCTAGCTGGTCAGCTGCTGCCACAGATTGTCGGTGGAGGTCGATGCCACCCGCACCAGGCGGGTGGCATCGACGCGTACCGCGTCCGCGAGTTCGGCGCGCGTGCGCTGCGCGGCAAGCGCATCACGAACCAGCGGACAGAGGAAGCGCACAGCGTTCGAGTTCGGTAGTTGCACGAGAAGCCCTGCTGCAACCGCTGGTTCGAGATGTGTCGACGGCCTCGCGATAAGAGCGTCTGGCCGCGCTGCTGCAATTCTCAGATCTTTCCGCGTTTCCGGTGGAAGTGTCGAAGTGCGGGAGCGGATCACCGCGGCAACGGAATCGGGTACGAAATCTCGGCGCGTCGGGTCGATCCGAATCTCGCGTATCACTTCTGCTGTGTAGTAGGGATTTCCGCCTGTCCGACGATGGATGAACTCGGCAAGCTGGAGCGTCTGCTCCTGGATCCCGGCATGAGCAACCATCCGCGCGGTAGCGTCGACGTCGAGCGCGTTGATCCGCAACATCGTCGTGTCGCACTTGTTCGTCAATCGAATCAAAGAGCTACGCCGAGAACGGTTCTCGTCACCGTTGTCCTGCCAGGTCGCGACGACGACGAGTGGAAGCTGACGTAGATTGCCGACTACGAGCTGGAGCACCTCGCGGCTGGCGCGATCGGCCCGATCGAGATCGTCGAGCACAACCAGGGTGGGGTGCCCCTCGACGAGACGATGAAGTGCAAGTACGACGCTGTCCAGAATCAGGAAGTCGGCGCGGTAGTTCTCCTTGATATTCGACGGAAGGACGTTCGACGGCAGCGGCCACCCCGGCAGAAGCTCCAGTAGCTGCGGCGCGATCACCTCGGCCGCACGCGCCAGCTGCCCTCGTCCGGCGTTGTCTCCCAGTGAGCGCAACACCTGCACCCACGACCACAGTTGCGGTTGTCGAATCCCTTCGGGCGGGCACGACCACGCTGCGGTGAACCCGACGGACTCGGCCCGCACGACCGCTTCACTGGCCATAGCGGTCTTTCCGATACCCGCTTCTCCGGCCAAGACGAACACACGCCCCTCACCGCATTCGGCGCCGACGAGGGCATCGTCGATCCTCTGCATCTCCGCGTCCCGACCGAACAAGCAGGAGTCGGGTCGGTCGACGACAACAAGGGGGTGGGCTGGTTCACGCCACCCCAGCGTCGCGGACTGCCGCCTGATCTCCGCTTCGAGCGAGACCAAGGCCGCACCGGGCTCGATACCCAGCTCGTCGTTCAGCAGCAGTTCCGCGCGACCGAACGCACGCAATGCGTCGGCTCGCCGGTTCGCTCGATACAACGCGAGCATCAGCTGCCACCACAACCGCTCTCGCAGAGGAGATATCACGATCTGGTCTTCTAGCTGTCCGACGATGTCGACGTGGTGTCCGAGCATGAGTCTGCAGTCGAAGTACGCTTCGACGATATCGGCGCGGAGCTCGTCCAGGCGGTGCGTCTCGTGCACCGAGACGGCCAGATCGCGCAAGTCCTCCAGCGGTTGCCCGGTCCAGACATCCAACGCCTCGCTCAGCAATTCACACGCACGAGCATGATCTCCGTTCCGAGATTCGATGCGCCCAGCCGCGGCCAGGGACTCGAAGCAGTCGACATCCAGCTCTCCTGTCCCCAGGTCGAGCCGGTAGCCGTACGACGTCGTCACCAACGATTCGGGGCCAAGCACCCGCCGCAGATTGGCCACATAAGCACGAACCGAACTGATCGCTTTGACGGGTGGGCTCCCGTTCCACACCGCCTCGATCACCGCGCCGAACTCCACGACATGCCCGTGGGAAAGAAGCAGAACCGCTAGAACCGCGCGTTGTTTCGGCCCTCCCAGAGGCAAGGGCTCACCGTCGCGCAGGACTCGCAGTGGGCCGAGCAGCTTGTAGTCCACACAACCCTCCACCTTCGGCCCCGACAGCACAGAGGAATCAATTGAGCCACACCTTCCCGAATCGTGCAGACCCGTAGTCCAATCGAATTCCAACCGTTATCGATTACCGTGCTTTCCTTTCGTTTCTATGACAAAGGGAATGTCCAGGGCAGGTACCGATACTCGACTCAGGCTGGGGTTCCGTCGAATTCGCCGCCATGTAGATATTTGCGCAAAGTAATGAGTGCGAGGTTCGTGCGGTCAGCCCAACACCCGATATCGCAGCATCATCTCGTGATCCTCGTGGTCGAGCATGTGGCAGTGCCACATGTAGCCCCGCAACTCCGAGCCACTTCCATGCCGAGATGCGTGCTGGCTCGATGCATGATGGTTGGAGATGGTGGAAAACGTTGCGTCGGGGTCGAATCCGAGTTCGTCGGCGAGAGGGAACCGCACGAGGATTCGCGTCACGGTGCCCGGGTAGGTGTTGACGGTGTCCTTGGCGCCGGCTTCCCACGGGGCGGGCGCAACCAGCGGCCCGGTGCAGTAGCGCTCGACGTCGGGTGCCCACTTCACGCCGATGCCCGGTCGGGGGTTGTCACGCTGGTAGGCCGCGAGATCGACCGGTGCCCGACCGAGGGTACGAAAATGCACGAGATGTAGATGGATCGGATGCGGTTCGAGTGTCGTATTGACAATGTTCCACTGCTCGACGACCCCCTGCGCGGGCATTTCGATATCGGGATCGCTGTACCGCAGATTGTTCAAAGTCATCATCGGAGGCGCCAGCGACAGCCCGGCCGACGGCTGGTTGACCGTGACGGTCCGAGTGAATGTGGGAGTCGGCATCGGAGGCAACAACGCAGGCTGGCCTTTGCCACCGCGATACATCGTCATGACCTCGCCTGCGAACCCACGGGCCGACGCGACCCTGAACTGGCAGAACAGCGGCATGGGCACCGCTCCCAGCGAGGCGGCCTGCGCGGGTGGCGGTTCGTCGTTGCGAAGTTCGATGACTTCACCGGGCTCCACGGCACCGAAATCGACGAGCACATCGACTCGCTCTGCCGGCGCCAACCGGATGCCGTCGGTCTGGACGGGGGCGTCGAGCAATCCCCCGTCGTTCCCGATCACCCAGAACTTCATTCTGTTCGAGAAGAACAGGTTCCACACACTGTACGAACCGGCGTTGACGATGCGGAACCTGTAGAGGCCGCGCGCGACTTCCATCGTCGGCCAGATCTTTCCGTTGACGACTCCGACGTCTCCGGTCCCGCCACCCTCCCATTTGCCCTGCGGCACCGTAATATTCGAGCGGATGCTCATCGAACCGTCGGGATTCATGATCTTTTCCTGCAACACCAACGGTATCTCGAACTCGCCCGACGGAAGTCCGAGCGAATTGTCGGCCAGTCCCGAATCGAACTGATCACGAACCAAGTTCGTGCCGACGAGCCCGGCGTAGACGTTGATACGCGTCATCGACATCGCATGATCGTGGTACCACAGACCAGCAGCATCGTTGAGTCCTGGGAAGCTGTGCGTCAGGGACTCCCCGGGCCTCACCAGCATCTCGGAGTGCCCGTCACTGTCCGGTGGAGTGATGCCTCCGTGCAGGTGCAACGACGTCGGCGTCAGATGACGGTCGTGCTCACTCATCCCGTGCAGCGAGGTGTCGATATCGGCGGCGAGAGGATTGCCTTCGGTCGAGTTGGTGTACCTCAGCGTCCACGGCTGGCCCTGCTCGCTCTCGATCGTCGGGCCGAGGTAGTCGAGTTCGCCGTATCCGAAGGTGGGCGCCGGCGCGAGATCGGCATGGAAGGAATGCGCGCCGCTATGGGCATCGAGCTCCACCGCACTACCCGACAGGACCGGCAGCCTGGGCAACTCGTCACGAAACGGCTGCAACGGCGGCGAGTGGAAGAGCAGCGGACTGTTGCCTCCGAAAATGTCGTCGGCCAGTGCCCGACGGGGCGCCGTACTCGATGGCAGCGCTGCCGCTCCGACAGCCAGCGCGGTCAACCCGGCCGCACGGAACGCCGATCGACGAGACACTGCATCCACGCGCACCCTCCCGTCCATCGGTGTGATCGAGCCCATACTATGGGGCCTCGTCGACACCCGTCGACACCCCACACTCGGATCGTCCGGCACGTTCCTGCCGGTGGAGGGATTTTCTTCGTCATGGCATCGATCACGTTCGACCGCGCCACCAGGCTTTTCCCAGGCTCCGACGTCCCAGCCGTCAACTCGCTCGACCTGGAAATCGCCGACGGCGAATTCCTGGTACTCGTCGGCCCCTCGGGCTGCGGAAAGTCGACCTCGCTCCGAATGCTGGCGGGCCTGGAAGAAGTCGACAGCGGCCGCATTCTCATCGGCGGCACAGACGTCACCGACGCCGAACCCAAAGACCGCGATATCGCGATGGTGTTCCAGAACTACGCGCTGTACCCGCACATGAGCGTCGCCGAGAACATGGGCTTCGCACTCAAGCTCGCGAAGGCGAGCAAGGAGGAAATCCGCACCCGGGTGCTCGAAGCTGCCAAACTGCTCGACCTGGAGCAGTATCTGGACCGCAAGCCGAAGGCATTGTCCGGAGGACAGCGTCAACGAGTTGCCATGGGGCGCGCCATCGTTCGGCAACCTCAGGTGTTCCTGATGGACGAGCCACTGTCCAATCTCGACGCGAAGCTCCGCGTCCAGACGCGTACCCAGATCGCGCAGCTCCAACGTCGCCTTGCCACCACCACGGTGTACGTGACGCACGATCAGGTCGAGGCGATGACGATGGGTGACCGAGTGGCCGTGTTGAAGGGCGGCATTCTGCAACAGTGCGCGTCCCCGCGCGAGCTCTACCGGACGCCGGCGAATGTGTTCGTCGCTGGATTCATGGGCTCACCGTCGATGAACCTGTTCCGCGTGCCGGTCACCGATGGTGGCGTGCGAATCGGCGACCAAGTAGTCCCGATCCCGCGTGGGACCCTTTCGGCGTCCTCGGGGTCCGAGGTCGTCTTCGGGATCCGCCCGGAGCACGTCGAGATCGTGTCCTCGGGATTGAAACTGGAGATCGACGTCGTCGAGGAACTGGGCTCGGAGGCGTTCGTGTTTGGCCGCGCCGACATCAACGGCACTTCTCAGACGATCGTCGCGCGCGCCGACTGGCGTGATCCGCCGCAGAAGGGCGACGTCGTCGGCATTCGGTTCGACGACGCCCATGCTCACATCTTCGACGGATCAGGTGACGGCCTGCGCCTCGGCTGACCGCGGGGCGCTCCGCGCCAGTGGCGGGGCGCTCCGCGCCCAGTGGCACGGTTGAGTGCACCCCAACGCACTTCACCGTGCCACTGGCGGCGGAGCCGCCTACACCAGCAATTCTGCGATCTGAATCGTGTTCAGCGCGGCACCCTTACGCAGGTTGTCGCCCGAGACGAAGAGCGCAAGCCCGCGCCCGTCGGGAACGCCCGGGTCCTGTCGGATCCGGCCGACCAGAGAAACGTCCTTGCCTGCGGCCTCCAGCGGCGTCGGAACATCCACCAGCTCGACGCCGGCAGCCGAGCCCAGGATCTCCCTGGCGCGCTCGGCAGAGAGAGGCTGAGCGAACTCCGCGTTGATCGACAGAGAGTGACCGGTGAACACCGGGACGCGGACGCACGTTCCACTGACCAGCAGATCCGGCAACCCCAGAATCTTGCGCGACTCGTTGCGGAGCTTCTGGTCCTCGTCGGTCTCGCCGGAACCGTCGTCGACGAGCGCACCGGCGAGGGGCAGGACGTTGAACGCGATGGGTGCGACGTACTTGTTCGGCGCGGGGAAGTCGACCGAGGATCCGTCGTGCACGAGCTTTTCGACGTCATCGATGACAGTGCGCGCCTGGGTGGCGAGTTCTTCGACGCCGGCAAGGCCGCTGCCGGAGACCGCCTGGTAGCTGGAGACGATCAAGCGCTGCAGGCCTGCCTCGTCGTGCAGCGCCTTCAAAACCGGCATCGCAGCCATCGTCGTGCAGTTGGGGTTCGCGATGATTCCCCTGGGCGGATTCTTCGCAGCCTCGGGGTTGACCTCGCTGACGACCAGCGGTACGTCGGAGTCCTTACGGAACGCCGACGAGTTGTCGATGACGACGGCACCGGCCGCGGCGAAGCGGGGCGCCTGCTCGCGCGAGAGAGTCGCACCGGCCGAGAACAACGCGATGTCGATTCCAGCGAGATCCGCGGTGGACGCGTCCTCGACGATGATCTCCTCGCCGCGGAACGGAAGCTTCTTGCCCGCCGATCGAGCGGATGCGAAGAACCGCACGGTCTCGGCCGGAAAGTTACGTTCCTCCAACAAGGTTCGCATGACGGCGCCGACCTGGCCGGTGGCTCCTACGACTGCTACTACGGTCATGACTACCGTCCTGTTCCTGCGTGTACGACGGCTTCTTCCTCGCCGCCGAGATCGAAGGCCGCGTGCAGAACGCGCACTGCCTCGTCGAGCTGTGTGTCGCTGCACAACACCGAGATTCGAATCTCGGAGGTGCTGATCAGATCGATGTTGATACCCGCGTCGGCGAGCGCCTCACAGAACGTCGCAGTGACGCCTGGATGACTCTTCATTCCGGCGCCGACGAGTGAGACCTTGCCGATGTGATCGTCGTAGAGAACCTGAGCGAAGCCGATTTCGGACTGGAGCTTGGTCAGCTTCTCCACTGCCGTCGGGCCGTCGGACTTGGGGCATGTGAAGGTGATGTCCGTCTTGCCGGTGTCGATCTTGGAGACGTTCTGCAGCACCATGTCGATGTTGATCTCGGCATCGGCGACAGCTCGGAACACCTTGGCGGCGTAGCCAGGAGCATCGGACAAGCCGACGACGGTGACCTTCGCTTCGCTGCGATCGTGTGCGACGCCGGTGAGAATGGCTTCTTCCACTGGGATGTCCTCCATAGATCCGGAGACGATGGTTCCGGGTTTCGTGGTGTACGACGAACGGACGTGCACTGGAACGTCGTAGCGGCGCGCGTACTCGACGCACCGCAGCATCAGAACCTTCGCCCCGCATGCCGCCATCTCGAGCATTTCCTCGAACGAGACGGTGTCGAGATGTCGGGCATTGGGCACGATGCGCGGATCGGCGGTGAAAATTCCGTCCACGTCGGTGTAGATCTCGCAGACATCTGCATTCAACGCGGCGGCGAGCGCAACGGCCGTGGTGTCAGAGCCGCCGCGTCCGAGCGTCGTGACGTCCTTGCTGTCCTGACTGACGCCCTGGAAACCAGCTACGAGGACGATCGAGCCTTCGTCGAGTGCGCTGCGAACGCGACCGGGTGTGACGTCGATGATCTTGGCGTTGCCGTGCACGCTCGTGGTGACGACGCCTGCCTGCGAACCGGTGAAGGACCTGGCCTCGGCGCCGTAGGAATGAATGGCCATCGCCACCAGCGCGTTGGAGATGCGCTCGCCGGAGGTGAGCAGCATGTCCATCTCGCGGGCAGGCGGAGCTGGGCACACCTGTTGGGCCAGGTCGAGCAGCTCGTCGGTGGTGTCGCCCATAGCGGAGACAACCACTACGACGTCGTTGCCCGCCTTCTTCGTCTCGACGATTCGTTCAGCGACGCGTCGGATGCGTTCGGCGGTACCCACCGACGATCCACCGTACTTCTGGACGATGAGAGCCACGCGTGTGTACCTCCGCTGCATTGTGGTGTGACTGGCTTGACTACCTTACCGAGTTGTCCGTCCGCGAGGCGCTGCGGGTACGACGGCGATGCCTCTCACCTGCGCTGATCCGATCTCGACAGCGACAGCCGACGGGCGATCGCGGTCGATCACCCGTGAACGAGACCGGCGGGCAGGCGTCGGCGAGATCGGTGTCGACGCGCCCGACACCGATCCGGTCCGGCATCTGGTTTCTCGGCCTGGATCGGGGAGCCGGACTCGAATTCGGAACGTAACTGCAACCCGTCGTTGCCGCCGACCGTTCGAACCGTACCGACCGGCCCGCACATTCAGCTTTCGGCACCCGAAATGGCAAGGAAGGGAATACCATTGGCACGTCCATCGCATCGCCTGCGCCTTCGTCGGGAGAGGGTCGTGTATGACCACGTTGCCCTTGTCTGTGCCCACACCCCGAAGTCGCATTCCGGCGCTCGCCGAGGCGACCATTCGGCGACAACGGTTGCTCGACGATCTCGATCGTGGCGGGCGGACCAATACGGTCACGTTGTTGACCGCACCCGCCGGGTCCGGCAAGACCATGCTCCTCGTGGACTGGATCGAGTCCAGGCGGGTCTCCGACGGCGGTTCGATCGCCTGGCTGACGGTCGACGAGACCGACAACGACCTCGCCGGCCTGCGTTCGCGTGTTGCCTCTGCTTTCGCGCAAGCAGGCTCCCCCGCCTGGGATTCGGCTATCACGATTCTCCTCTCCACTGGCGACCCGGCGTACGCCGACTTCGGCGCTCTGCTCGTCGAAGCGCTCGAGTCGGTGGACGAGCACATCACGTTCATCCTCGACGACAGCCATCTGCTGCATGACCCAGAGATCCTTGCCCTCCTCGGCAATTTTCTCCGTTATCCGCCTCGCAACGTGCGGGTCATTCTCGCGGGGAGGTACGAACCTCCACTTGCGCTCCAGAAACTGCGCCTCGACGGCCTCGTGCACGACATCTCGGCCTCCACCATCGCCTTCACCTCGGACGAAGCAGCAGAGATGCTCGCGCGTTCCGGGACCGTTCTGGACGAGCACGATCTGGCGAAATTGATGAACCGGACCGAAGGCTGGGCGGCTGGTCTTCGACTCGCGGGCATGACGCTCGTAGGCTCCCGCCGACCTTCCGAGTTGATCGAGGACTTCACTGGAACCGAGCACACGGTCGCGGACTATCTGGTGGGCGAGGTGCTGTCCTACCTCCCCGCGAACGTGCGGACGTTTCTCGTCGAGACGGCCGTACCCGATTGGTTCACAACCGATCTCGCCGAGCGCCTCACCGGCGAGAATCACGCCCAGGACATCATCGACGGCCTTCTCGCACAGAACTTCCTGATCGATCAGATCCCAGGTCCGGAGCCGGCGTACCGCTACCACCCGCTGATGCGCGGGTATCTCCGAGCCGAGATAGCCCGCCTCGGAGCGGGCCAGATCAGAAATCTCGAACGCGTCGCGGCGTCGTGGTTCAACGACTACCGGCAGCCGCTTCAAGCCCTCCAACACAGCGTCCACGCGGGAGACTCTCCGACGATCGTCGAGATCCTCGCCGAATCCGGTCTCGGAATGGTGCTGCGCGGGAACGGCACCCAGGTGCTCACCGCCATCGATCGAAGCCCGGTTCAAGTCAGACGACATGCAATCGCTCACCTCGTCAACGCGGCAGCGTTCCTCATGGATGGAAATACCGCTCCGGCAGTGTCGATATTGTCTGCACTTCGCCGATCGGTGACGACGCCGGTCACCGATCGGACCTCACGCAAGGATCTCGACGCCGAAATGCTGCGGCGCGCTCTCGAAGTCCACGCTGCGATTCGCACCGGCAACATCGCGGCGCCGCTCGCTCGGGCGAAGCAGCTCGACATCGGAAATTCCGGCTCACCCGAACTCGATTCCTACACCCTGATGGTCGTCGGCCTGGCCGAATTGCACCTGGGCCTCGTCACCGAAGCCGTCCACCACCTCATGGACGCAACGGCCAACGCCCGGGCCGGCAATCTGCATCTGACAGCCCTCAGCTGCCTGTCCATCGTCGCTGGATCTCACTTCCTCGCAGGACAATTGGATGATTCCCTCGGTATGGTCCACGAGGCTCGCGAGATCGCCGATCGGCACGGGCTCACCGACACTCCCCTCTACGCCGTGGCGCTATCCCTGGAACTACTGGTGGCGACGATTCGCGCTGTCCCCGCCCAAGCACCCGTTCCGGAGGACGTCTGGGTCGCCATCGGCCAGTCGCCGGATCCGGCCGTCGCCGACTACGGGCGCCGAGCCAGGTGGGCATTGCAGACCCCTGGCGACCAGCCCGGCCACCACGACCGCGAGTGGTTGGATTTCGACCGGCCGGTCATCCCCGGGTTCGAGGCCCTGCTCGCTCCGATGGTCCAACGGCGCTACCTGACCTCTGGTGAGATTCATCGCGCCACCGAACTCGTCGACGTCACCGGAAGACGACTCGGCAAGATCGGCGACGTCGGCCTGCTCGCCGCCGAGATCCACCGGTTGCACGGGCGGCTCGACGCCGCGGACAACGAGCTGAGCTCGATCGTCGACGGCACCAAGCGATGCATCAATCCGGTCAACACCGTTCGGGCGTTCCTGGCGGCCGCGAGCGTCGCTGCGGCCAGAAAGCACCCGATTCGGGCGTTCGACATGGTCGTCCACGCTCTCACCGCGGCGGCACCGGAGTCGATGCTGTTGCCGTTCGTCGAGGCAGGGACCCCGATACGCGATATTCTCAACCACAATCACGGACGATTCGGCCTGCTCGAGCCGTTCGCCGATCGCGCGCGTGCCTGTGTCCCCCACGAAGCTCGGACGATCGATCGGCCCGCTACCGGCACGCTCACCCGCCGCGAACTCGAGTTGCTTCGCGAGCTCCCTTCGTGGCGGACCGCGGAGCAGATCGCCGCCGATCACTTCGTCTCGGTCAACACCATCAAGACGCACCTCCGCGGGATCTACCGAAAGCTCGAGGTCCGCTCCAGACGGGACGCCATTGCGGCCGCGCACGAGCTGGGTCTGTTGTAGGAACTTCATGACCCGGTGTCACGGGTTCATCACCTGCGGGTGATGCCGCAGCCCGGTCCGACGCGGACGCTGGTACTGAACACACCGACAAGCAAACCCGGGAGCGGAACCTGCAGAACAACCCCCCTTTTCCGGGAGTGGAACCTGCAGAACGCCCCTGGTGGAACCAAGTGCAGGAGCGACCGCCATGGCTCGACCCGCCGACGTGCATTCGCACGGAATCCGCTACGAGTTCACCGTCGAGGGCGACCTCTCCGAGCGTGCGAAGGCCGCATTCCCCGACCTCTCCGTCGCCCGGATTCCGACCACTTTCACGCGCCTGTTCGGACCCATCGACGACGAAACGGCGCTGCGCGGAATGCTTGCACGCTTCGATGCGCTCGGTCTCACCATCGTCGAACTACGCAGGCTTCCGGACTGAGGTTCTGCCAACCCCGACGTGAAACCACCATGGTCGGTAGTACACTCGCAGACATGCAGCGCGCGCTTCTTCTCGATCGCCGCGACGGGGTCTGAATCAGACTGGCTTCCCGTCGCGGGGTTTCATCGCGCCGGTCGAAATCCACTTCAGCGAAGTAACCTCGGAGATCAGAGCAATGTCACCAGCCGACGCATACACATCCGGATCGCGCACCATCACCCCGCCCTCCCGTCCTGGACCGAGCGACCAGCCCGCATGGAACACCCAGAAGAATTCTGCGATGCCGACCTATCGGTACCGCCCGTTCGCCGAAGAGGTCGAGCCGATCACGCTGCCGGACCGTACGTGGCCCGACAAGGTCATCGACCGCACGCCGCAGTGGTGTGCCGTGGATCTACGCGACGGCAACCAGGCGCTCATCGATCCGATGAGTCCGGCGCGCAAGCGTCGCATGTTCGATCTACTGGTCCGGATGGGCTACAAGCAGATCGAGGTCGGGTTCCCGTCCGCCAGCCAGACGGACTTCGATTTCGTTCGGGAAATCATCGAAGACGGCGCCATCCCCGACGACGTCACCATCCAGGTTCTGACGCAGTGCCGTGCCGAACTCATCGAGCGGACCTACTTGGCCTGTGAAGGCGCACGCAACGTCATCGTGCACTTCTACAACTCCACCTCCATTCTGCAGCGTCGCGTGGTGTTCAAGGCCGATCGGGACGTCATCAAGAAGATCGCCACGGACGGTGCACGCAAGTGCCTCGAGGTCGCCGCGAACTACCCGGACACCGACTGGCGCTACGAGTACTCGCCCGAGTCCTACACCGGAACCGAACTGGCATACGCAAAAGAGGTGTGCGACGCCGTCGTCGAGATCATCGATCCGACGCCCGCGAAGCCGATCATCCTGAATCTGCCGGCGACGGTCGAGATGGCGACACCGAACGTCTATGCCGACTCGATCGAGTGGATGAGCCGCAACCTGAACCGACGCGACAGCGTGATTCTGTCACTGCACCCGCACAACGACCGCGGAACAGGCGTCGCCGCAGCAGAACTCGGCTATCAAGCCGGCGCCGACCGCATCGAAGGGTGCCTGTTCGGTAACGGGGAGCGCACCGGCAACGTATGTCTGGTGACGCTCGGGCTCAACATGTTCACCCGCGGTGTCGACCCACAGATCGACTTCTCGAACATCGACGAGATCCGCCGTACCGTCGAGTACTGCAACCAGCTCCCCGTGCACGAGCGTCATCCGTACGGCGGCGACCTGGTCTACACCGCTTTCTCGGGAAGCCACCAGGACGCCATCAACAAGGGCCTCGACGCGATGAAAGTCACTGCGGACGAACAGGGCTCGGACATCGGCGAAATCACCTGGCAGGTTCCGTACCTGCCGATCGACCCGAAGGACGTAGGTCGCACCTACGAGGCCGTCATCCGGGTCAATTCGCAGTCCGGCAAGGGTGGCGTCGCGTACATCATGAAGGCCGATCATGGCCTGGCGCTGCCGCGTCGGCTGCAGATCGAGTTTTCTCAAGCCGTGCAGCGCATCACCGACGGCGAAGGTGGCGAGGTCTCACCGAAGGAAATGTGGGACGTCTTCGCGCAGGAGTACCTCAGTCCGATCCGGCCACTCGAACGCATCAAGCAGCGCGTCATCGCTGCCGAGACCGACGGCGGTACGGACAACATCGTCGCTACGGTCAAGCTGGACGGCGTGGAGCAGGACATCAGCGGTTCCGGCAACGGGCCACTTGCCGCCTTCGTCGACGCTCTCTCCACCGTCGGCTACGACGTCAGCGTCCTCGACTATTCGGAGCACGCGATGTCCGCAGGTGACGACGCGCAGGCCGCCGCCTACGTCGAAGCATCCGTCACCGGCCCCACGGGAAGTGCAGTCACCGTGTGGGGCGCCGGAATCGCCACCTCCATCACGACCGCATCACTACGCGCCGTCGTGTCGGCAGTGAACCGCGCCCTGAAGTAAGCGCCACACTGAAGTAGGACGCAGTCCACTCAGGCCCCTTTCCCGCTCCTCGGTGCTGGGAAAGGGGCCCGCGTGGTTCCCACTGCCCCCGGGCTGAGAACGCGAGACTTTCACTCGTCGGCGTATGCACAGTTTTCCCGTGATGTTCACGCGCGCACATCATCCGGCGCGGGTGATCTCACCTGTTTCGGATGATGATCTTGCTTTGCGCCGGATGCCAGGATTGTTCATAGGTTTTCGACACCGATGAAATGGGGCACCGAACGTGGACTCGTTCTGGGATTTTCTGTGGCTGATCATCGTGAGTTTCGCGTTCATCGCGTATCTCATGGTGCTGTTCTCGATCATCGGCGACCTCTTCAGGGACCACAAGACCTCCGGCTGGGTCAAGGCGATCTGGGTGTTCTTCCTGATCGTTGCACCGTTCCTGACCGCCTTGGTCTATCTGATCGCCAAGGGCGGTGACATGACCAAGCGTCAGGTCAGGGCCGTGCAGCACGCGAGAGACGAGCAGGAGCAGTACATCAAGCAGGTCGCCGGCCGGACATCCGCCGAGGAGATCGCGCACGCCAAGGCACTGCTCGACGCTGGCACGATCACTGAAGACGAGTTCAACCAACTCAAGTCGAAGGCCCTTGCCTAAGTCTCACACTGCATCTCCGCTCACACCAGCGGCCTCCTCGACGAAGGCGTCCACCACTGCGGCGACAGCCGCCAGTGCGTGGGCGCCTGGGCGCGTTGCGAGCTCGTAGATTCGCCCAGCCCGCACACCCGAGAGCGGGAGACGAACCAAGCCTGGATGGACGACGGCGAAGCGCGGCATCAGCGCGACGCCGTGTCCGCGGGCGACGAGCTCCTCGGTGACACGGAAGTCGTTGATGCGCTGAATCACTCGGGGACGAACCCCCGTGGCGGCCGCAACCGAGAGCAGGACGTCGTCGACCGGAAATCCGCCCCTGACACTGATCCACTGTTCGTCGGCAAGCTGGCGCAGATCGACCGAATCCTGTTTTGCCAAAGCATGTTCGGGCGGTAGGACCAAATCGATCGGCTCGCGCATCAACGCGCGAACCTCGATACGCGGCGCTGCCGTCGCGGCCGCTCGCTCGTCTCTATGCGTCAGAACGACGTCGTAATCCGCCAGCAGCGCCGGAACGGACGAGGCAGGCAAGTCCTCGTCGCTCGCGTCCACTCGAGTTCCGCTCTCGCGCATCCTGTCCAGAACGCCCGGCAACAGCAACGCGGCACCGGACGGAAACAGAGCCACACGCACGCGACCCCTAGGCGACGCGCTGTAGGACGCCATCTCGGCACTCGCGCGATCGAGAGCCGCCAGCACCTCGTCGGCGCGAAGCACGAGAGCGGCGCCGGCGTCGGTCAGGCGCAGGCGTCGACCATCGGGTTCGAGTAGCGGGACGCCCGCCTCCCTGGCGAGCAGTTTGAGTTGCTGTGACACTGCCGACGGCGTCAGCGACAGCGCGGTCGCGACCGCTCCGACGGTACCGCGATCGGCGAGCTCCCTGAGTATCCTGAGGCGCTCCGCATTCATGTAGAAAACCTTAACTGTTAATGCGGATATATTCGATTGTGCTGATGGTTGATGCCCGCCACGATTGGAGCCATGACCACTCGCGACCGCCTCCTCGGACTGACCGTCGCCGTGCTGTGGGGATTGAACTTCCTCGCCATCCGTGTCGGCCTCGACCACTTCCCCCCGTTCTTCTTCGCTGGACTGCGATTCCTGGTCATCGCCGTACCCGTCGTGTTGTTCGTCCGCCGCCCGAACGTTCCGCTGAAGTGGCTTCTGCTCTACGGCTTCGGCTTCGGCTTCCTGCAGTTCGCCTTCCTGTTCGCAGCCATGAACGCCGGAATGCCCACTGGGTTGGCCTCGCTCGTACTGCAGTCGTCTGCGCCGTTCACGATCGTTCTCGGCGCGCTGCTGCTCCGTGAGAAGGTGAGCCGGCGTCAGATCATCGGGATCACTGTCGCCGTAGCCGGGATGACCCTCATCGGATACGACCGGAGCCAAGCCGCGTCACTGATACCGGTCGTGCTGACCTTGCTGGCCGGACTGGGTTGGGCGGTCGGCAATCTGGGCAACCGATTGGCCAAGTCCACCGAGCCGATGCGCCTGATGTTGTGGATGTGCGTCGTCCCGCCACTGCCGATGCTCGTCCTGTCTGCCGCGGTCGAGGGCCCATCGACGGGCTGGCGGGCGCTCGCGGACTCGTTCAGCATCGACGGCTGGCCTGCACTCGCAGGCCTCGCGTACATCGTGCTACTGGGAACCATCGCGGGCTCCGGCCTGTGGACAGTACTGATCAGCCGTCACCCGGCCGGCGTCGTCGCGCCGTTTTCGTTGCTGGTACCGGTGGTCGGGATCGCCGGCGCGTGGATCTTCCTGAACGAAACCCCGAGCGTCATAGCGCTGGTCGGAGCCGCGGTCGTCATCGCCGGCTGCCTCGGCGGGATGGCCACCGCGCGGCGGGCCTCGTCAGCTACGCCGCTGGCGGAACCGCTGCGGGTGTGACATCGGTGACTGCGAGACCGGCGTCAGTTTCCAGAGGTCTGAACCAGATCCTCGGGCGCCCAGTAGGCACGCATCGATGTGATTCTTCCGTCGTCGTCGAATTCCATCACGTCTATGGGTGATACTTCGAACGTGTTCTCGCCGAACTTGGACACCAGCCTGAAGTGGAAGGCCGCCGAGTTGGACGCGATCTTGCACGTGAGGAGTTCCGCTGACTGCTCCAAGGGCTCCAGCACCGCGTAGAACTCTCTGATCGACTCTTCGGTCACCCTGACCTCGGTGCCGACCGGATCTTCCACAGTCGCTCCCTCGGCGTACAGGGCAAGAATGTCGTCGACGGTGCCATGCGCAACGGCCTCGACGTAGGCGTCGACGGTCTTGCGGACGACATCGGCAGATGGAGCCATACGAGTTCCTTTCTAGAACCTGTTTCAGTCAACATAGCGCGTGGAGCCACATTCCGAGGAGAGTCGAGCCGTATGTTTGTGCCAGACTCGGCGCATGGTTCGAGCGGGTGAGCGCAGAGCGGCAATCGGCGCGCGGGGCCGGCTGGCACTACGAGCGGCCGAGGCCGCGACGTGGGCGTCACGCAAGGCAGGTCGCGGTAAGGGTTCGATGATCGGCGGGCTCGTCGCTCTCAAGATCGACCCGGACATCCTGACGGGACTCGGCTCCGGTCGTCGCACAGTGGTAGTGACGGGCACCAACGGAAAATCGACGACGACACGCATGGCGGCCGCCGCACTGGCCACCCTCGGCGACGTCGCGACACAGGCAGACGGCGCCAACATGGACGCAGGCATCGTTGCTGCCCTGCACGCTCATTTCGACGCCCCACTGGCAGCGCTCGAGGTCGACGAACTTCACGTACCGCACGTGTGCGACGCCGTGTCCCCTGCTGCGGTGGTGTTGCTCAATCTCAGCCGCGACCAGCTCGACCGCGTCGGTGAGATCAACATGATCGAACGAAAACTACGCGCAGGCCTGGCCCGTCACCCGGACACCGTCGTGATCGCCAACTGCGACGACGTGCTCGTCACATCCGCTGCATTCGACGCCCCGAACGTTGTGTGGGTGGCGGCAGGCGGCGGTTGGGCGGGCGACTCCGTCAGCTGCCCTCGGACCGGTGAACCCATCGTCTGGGACGGTGAGCACTGGTACAGCACCGGAAGTGACTTCAAGCGTCCGACGCCTGATTGGTGGCTCGACGACGAAAACCTGTACGGTCCCGACGGTCTGACCATCCCGATGACGCTCGCACTCCCCGGTAAGGCCAACCGCGGCAACGCAGCGCAAGCTGTCGCAGCCGCAGTAACGCTGGGAGCGGACCCCACCGATGCCGTCCTCGCCGCGTCCGGAGTGAACGAGGTCGCCGGACGGTACTCCACCGTCCAACATGGATCGCATTCCGTCCGAATGCTTCTCGCGAAGAACCCCGCCGGCTGGCAGGAAGCCCTGTCGATGATCGACCCGACCGTGGACGGGCTCGTCATCGCGGTCAACGGTCAAGTTCCCGACGGTGAGGACCTTTCCTGGCTGTGGGACGTACGGTTCGAGCATTTCGAGAACGTTGCTGTCGTCGCTGCCGGTGAGCGTGCCACCGATCTGGGAGTCCGGTTGCTCTACGCCGGTTCGCAGCACACAACCGTCGCAGATCCGTTGAAAGCCATCGAATCCTGCCCTCCGGGGCGCGTCGAGGTCCTGGCCAACTACACCGCGTTTCGCGATCTGGGGCGCGCGCTCGCACGCGAGGTGAACGATGTCTGAGTCCACCGTCCGCATCGGCTTGGTCCTGCCCGACGTCATGGGCACCTACGGCGACAACGGCAACGCATTGATTCTGCGACAACGGCTTCGGATGCGTGACATCGACGCCGAGGTCGTGCATATCACCCTGAACGATCCGGTCCCCGACTCGCTCGATGTGTACACCCTCGGCGGCGCCGAGGATTCGGCGCAGCGCTTGGCGACCCGGCACCTGACGCAATATCCCGGACTGCAGAAAGCGGCCGCACGTGGGGTTCCAGTGCTGGCTATCTGTGCGGCGATTCAGGTCCTCGGCCACTGGTACGAGACGTCCTCCGGCGAAAAAGTCGACGGGGTATCCCTTTTCGACGTGACGACGTCACCTCAGGAGACCCGATCGATCGGCGAGGTCATCACCGAACCACTCCTGGATGGTTTGACTCAGAAGCTGTCCGGGTTCGAGAATCACCGCGGAGGAACGACATTGGGTTCCGACGCGCACGCGCTGGCACGAGTCACCTCGGGCATCGGAAACGGAGTCGGTGACAGCCGAGAAGGCGTCGTACAAGGTTCTGTGATCGGGACATACATGCACGGGCCGGTCCTCGCCAGGAACCCGGAGCTTGCGGACTATCTGCTGGAGAAGGCGATCGGCAGGACACTGGAGCCGCTGGATCTGCCCGAGGTCGCCCAGCTGAGGCGCGAGCGCCTGAGACGGTAGTGCCCGGCGGGCTTGTGGCTGTGGCGGCTCCGCCGCCAGTGGCACGGTTAAGTGCACTCCGATGCGTTTTTCCGTGCCACTGCGCAGTTCTCGCACGGGTACGATGCGTCGTCCCAGCCATCTCGGACCAGGACGTCTCGCACATCCCGATACACGCCGCACGGATCGTGGGCCACATCGTCCCAGCCGAACCCCAGGCTCGCACGCCCGGCGAGTTCGGCGGCGTTGTCTCGACGGCGATCTCGGAAGCGCGTCTGCTTGGCCGAATGGAACTGCTGACCGTCCAGCCGGACTATCAGCCCACCCGGCCCGTATTCGACGTCCTCGAAGAGAATTCGTCCGCCGACGTGGACCGGTGCCTGCCGTCGGCCGGTCGGTAGTCCGTGGGCCTTCTCGACGTCGACGGCATACCTGTATTCGAGCACCGACTGCACTCCGTCGGCGAGCAGGCTCAACGTGTCGAGCAAGGCCTGCCGATATCGCCTGGGACGCCTCAGCTCGATCTTCCGGCGCATCGTTCCTATCGACACTGCGCCGGCAGAGAGCGCACTGACCAGAATCGCCGACGCCTCACGAGCGGACGCAGCTGCGACAGCCAGATCCATTGCCGTATCGGGCTTACTCGTTCGCGGTGGATCGAAATCGACACCGATGTGCTCGATAGCCAACGAACGATGCATCACGACGCCAGGATGGATCTCGGCGTTGTGCGATGACGTCGGCCGGGCCGAGTTACGCCGGACCACAGCAGGCTGATGGATTGCGGAGCACCCGCGCGGCACGGTGATGTGGACCGGGCCGTCGTCCATGCGCGTCATGCCCCATTCGAACGCTGCCGTGTCGTGACTGATCATCGCGCCACGGCCTCCGTACAGCACGGCTGCGCGCAGTGTCATCTCGCGGCTCAGCGGCCCATTGGTGACCGCTATGACGTTCCGGAACACTCGAAGCCACGCCCCCGACTCGACCTGATGCCGGACGGCCTGCGGCGTGAACCCGCACGACCGCAACTGGACCGTAGTCACAAGACCGTGCTGCGGATCGAGAATCTCCTGAGCCAGCGTCGGCCGCTTCGAATTCATGCTTGGAAATGATGCACAACGACGGTCAAGGCGAGTGCCGAAAACAGGCGGGTTATGCACAGGGTGTGGATAACTTCAGTGGCGCGGTTGAGTGCACGTCAGGACACTTAACCGCGCCACTGGAGGCGGAGCCGACCAACCAAATCAGAGCCCTACAGAACCCGCCGTCCGGTGAGCGCGCGGCCGAGCGTGAGTTCGTCCGCGAACTCCAGATCCCCGCCCATCGGCAGGCCCGAGGCCAGCCGGGTGATCGAGAGGCCTGGAAAATCACGCATCATCCGGACGAGATAAGTCGCGGTCGCTTCGCCCTCGGTGTTCGGATCGGTCGCGATGATGACCTCGGCGACATCGACGCCGTCCTCCTGATTCCCGACGCGCACCAACAACTCGCGAATCCGCAACTGATCAGGCCCGACGCCGTTCAACGGATCGAGCGCACCACCGAGGACGTGGTACCTGCCTTTGAACTCCCGAGTGCGCTCCACGGCCTGAACGTCTTTCGGTTCCTCGACGACGCAGATTATGCTGCGATCACGCCGGGGATCGGCGCAGATCCGGCACAACTCCTTGTCGGAGACCGTCCCGCACACAGTGCAAAATTGGACGCCGTCGCGGACCCGCTGCAGTGCATTGATGAACCGGTCCACCTCGGGCGGTTCGACGCCCAGCAGGTGAAATGCGATGCGCTGAGCGCTTTTCGGGCCGACTCCCGGCATCTTGCCGAGCTCGTCGATCAGATCCTGAACAGGACCTTCGTACACGCGCGAACTCTCTTAGAAGCCGGGGAGCCCGAGCGATCCGCCGCCGAGCCCACCCGCCAGCGGTCCGAGCTTCTCGGCAGCAACAGCCGACGCAGATTTCGACGCGTCGGCGATGGCCCCGATGATCAGATCCTGAAGAGTCTCGACATCCTCGGGGTCGACGATCTTCGGATCGATCACCAGGGAAACCAGCTCACCCGTCCCCTTGACCGTCGCCGTGACGAGCCCTCCGCCCGCCTGGCCGGTCACCTCGGCTTCGGCGATCTCGGCTTGCGCAGCCATCAGCTGCTGCTGCATCTGCTGGGCCTGCTGCATGATCGACGCAATGTCGGGCTGCTCACCGGGTTGCACAGTGGTGTCCTCTCGGTTCGGGTACTCCAGAGCCAGAGTAGTGGGTAATTCAGCCTTGCCGACTAACGCACTTCACGTTCCAGATTCGCCAGCGTCTGCGCCTGGATCTTCTTCAATCCCAGCGGAGCGAAGGTCTTCTCGAAGAACCCGCCGATTCCGCCCGCACCCTTCCACTCGGTTGTGGTCGTCACCTCGCTACCGGTTCCGGACGGGGCGACGGTCCAGGTCGTGACCATCGAGGAGTTGGCGTCGCGTTCGACGATGCTCGATCCGTCGACGGTGACGGTTGCCTTGACGTTGCGCGATCGCTTCGACGTAGCCTGCAACGTCCACTGCGCAACAGTGCCGTTCCCCTGGCCGCCTTCGACGACGATGTAGTCGAGGTACTGCTCGGGAAGAATCCGCGGACGGACGGTCTCGTAGTCGGCGAGTGCCGCCAGAACCTGATCGGGCGCCTGAGCGATGGTGATCGAACTGCTCGCGCTTACCTGTGCCACGTGTACGTCTCCTTGGATCGTTGATGCCTCTGGTCCCATCCTGCACTCCGGGGCGACCGATCGAGAAAGAACAACGTCATGGATGTGATGCGCCTCACCGCTGACCGTCTCAGCTGTGAAATCAAGATGGTTGCACCATGCATTTGACCGATTTGCGCATATCAACGACAACATTTGCGTGAAGTTTCGCGCTCCGGGTGCCATTCTCGGTGGCCCAGTGCGAGCAGTGGAGATAGCGTCTCCATGTGGCTTACGCGATAGCACTCCCGAGACGAAGGCCCGCACCCCGCGAGAGCGGATTCGCCGCGCACCGCGCAGGGGTGAATCTCTTGCTGGACAGCTATCGGGCGATACCCGCGAACGCGACAGTTCGGCTGGCAAAGAAGACGTCGAACCTGTTCCGGGCACGCTCGACGACGAGCGCACCCGGTTTGGACGTGTCCGGCCTGACGAGCGTCATCTCGGTCGACCCGCAGAACAAGACCGCCGATGTCGCAGGCATGTGTACCTACGAGGACCTGGTAGCGGCCACTCTCCCGTACGGCTTGGCGCCGCTCGTCGTCCCGCAGCTCAAGACGATCACTCTCGGAGGTGCGGTCACCGGACTCGGCATCGAGAGCACGTCGTTCCGTAGCGGTCTGCCGCATGAGTCGGTGTTGGAAATGGACATCCTCACCGGTCGCGGTGAGATCGTCACCGCAACTCCCGACGGTGAACATTCAGACCTGTTCTGGGGCTTTCCCAATTCGTACGGAACTCTCGGATACGCGACTCGGTTGAAAATTCAGCTGGAGCCGGTACTGCCGTTCGTCGCCCTGCGCCACGTCCGCTTCGACGATCTCGACGTGATGCAACGCGTCATGGACGAGATCGTCCGTGACCGTGTCTACGACGGCACCGAAGTGCAGTATCTCGACGGCGTCGTCTTCTCGGCCGAGGAAAGCTACCTGACCCTCGGTATTCAGACGGCCGAACCGGGGCCTGTCAGCGACTACCACTCCGGGCCTGACATCTTCTACCGCTCGATCCAACACGGGAGCGCGACACCGAAAACCGACCGACTGACGATCCACGACTACCTCTGGCGCTGGGACACCGACTGGTTTTGGTGCTCACGCGCATTCGGTACACAGAATCCGAGAATCCGACGATTCTGGCCGAAGAAATACCGTCGTTCCAGTTTCTACTGGAAGCTCATTGCGCTCGACCGAAAATACGACATCGCCGATCGCCTGGAGGCACGCAAGGGCAACCCGCCGCGGGAACGCGTCGTTCAGGACGTCGAAGTACCCATCGAGAACACTGCGGCGTTCCTGCGCTGGTTCTTGAACGACATCCCCATCGAACCGCTGTGGTTGTGTCCGTTGCGTCTTCGCGAACCGGCACCACCCGGCGCCGACGCAGCTCGCCCCTGGCCGCTGTATCCGCTCGAGCCGAAGAGGACCTACGTCAACATCGGGTTCTGGTCGTCGGTTCCGATTGTTCCAGGAGCCCCCGAAGGTGCAGCCAACCGGGCGATCGAACACAAGGTGACCGATTTCCAAGGGCACAAGTCTCTCTACTCGGATGCGTACTACACCGAGTCGGAGTTCGCCGCGTTGTACGGCGGCGAAAGGTTCGTCGAATTGAAGAAGCGTCACGACCCTGATTCACGTTTGTTGGATATGTACTCGAAGGCGGTGCAAAGAAAATGACAACGTTCAAAGAACCCACGACACGCGAGACCCGAACCCATAAGCTGACCATCTCGGAGATCCTCGAGCTGGTCTCCGACGGCAACATTCCGCTCCGATTCACCGCCTACGACGGAAGTGCGGCGGGGCCCGAGGATGCCGAAATCGGCCTGACTCTCAAGAGCCCGCGCGGAACCACCTATCTGGCAACCGCTCCCGGCGATCTCGGGATGGCGCGCGCGTACGTCTCCGGTGACCTCGATGCCGTCGGCGTCCATCCGGGCGACCCGTACGACCTGCTCCGGATCATGGGGGACGAACTGCACTTTCGACGCCCGAGCGCCCTCACCTTGGCATCGATCACGCGGTCTCTCGGCTGGGATCTGTTGCGTCCCATCGCCCCTCCGCCGCAGGAGGTCGTCCCGCGGTGGCGTCGGATCGCCGAAGGGCTCCGTCATTCGAAAACGCGTGACGCCGATTCGATCTCGCACCACTACGACGTGTCCAACACGTTCTACGAGTACGTGCTCGGGCCATCCATGACGTACACCTGCGCTGCCTACACCTCGGAGAACGACACGCTGGAGGCGGCGCAGGAGAACAAGTATCGTCTCGTGTTCGAGAAGCTCGGCTTGAAGGAAGGCGATCGACTGCTCGACATCGGCTGCGGCTGGGGCGGAATGGTTCGCTTCGCGGCCCGACGGGGCGTCAAGACCATCGGCGCGACCCTGTCCAAAGAGCAGGCCGCCTGGGCGCAGAAGGCAATCGCCGAAGAGGGCCTGTCCGATCTCGCCGAGGTGCGCTTCTCCGACTACCGGGACATCACCGAATCGAACTTCGACGCAGTGTCGTCCATCGGACTCACCGAGCACATCGGCGTCCACAACTATCCGTCGTACTTCGACGCGATCAAGTCCAAGCTTCGCGTCGGCGGACGAGTACTCAACCACAGCATCACCAGGCCGGACAATCGAAGTCATGCGCGCGCAGGATCGTTCATCGACCGCTACGTCTTCCCGGACGGTGAACTGACGGGTTCCGGGCGCATCATCACCGAGATGCAGGATGTCGGTCTAGAGGTACGCCACGAAGAGAACCTGCGCGAGCACTATGCACTCACTCTCAAAGCCTGGTGCAAGAATCTCGTCGACAACTGGGACGCCTGCGTAGCCGAGGCGGGCGAGGGAACTGCCCGCGTCTGGGGCTTGTACATGGCCGGATCTCGGCTCGGGTTCGAGCGCAATGTCGTTCAGCTGCACCAGGTACTGGGCGTCAAGCTCGGCCCCAAGGGCGAGGCGAATGTTCCGCTCCGTCCGTGGTGGGAGGGCTAGCCCTCCAGTGGCGCGGCCACGTGCACGGCAGCACACTCAACCGCGCCACTAGCGGGGACCGCGACTACACCTTGGGGCTGTAGTGCTTCGGATCGTCGCGCGCTTCCAACGGCGGCAGATTGCGCGGAGGGGTCTGCGGTAGCGCAGCGTCGGCAGACAGGCGGCCACGTGCACGGTCCCATCCTGCCCGCCCGCGCGGGTGCAACCGGTAGCGGCGCGGAACCAACGCGAACGACAGGTTCACCGCCTTACCCACCCATCTGAAGACGCGCTCGTCGCGCTCGGACCAGGTGTAACCCAACAACTCTCGCACCGGCTCGTCGTACAACCCGATGGTGAGCCAGACGAACCCGCGAGTGATCGGTACCCGCAGAACCGACCACACCGGGCTCGGAATCCACGCTGCATACGGCGGTGGCCCGAGCTTCGACAGGTCGAGCACGTCGCGTGTTGCCTTGTTGTCCTCCAGTACCTCGTGGCACATGCGTTTCCAGTACAGCTGGAAGTCCTCCCACGTCTCCGGCACCGGTTTCATGCTCATGCCGTAGAGCCGGTACCACTGGATGTGCTCGGTGAACAGCTGCCGCTTCTGGGCTTCGCTCACTCCGCCCATGAAGTTGTCCGCCGTGAGAATCGTCCCCATGAAGAACGTCGCATGCGCCCAGTAGAACGTGTCGGGGTCGAGCGCGTGGTAGCGGCGCCCTTTGGCGTCGACACCCTTGATGCTCTCGTGATATCCGCGGACCTGCAGGGCAGTCGCCTCGGCTCGATCGCCGTCGAACACCACTCCCCCGATGGGATAGAGCGAGCGATACAGACGTTGCCACCGTTCGTCGAAGAAGATCGAGTGTTCCTCGACTCCCGCGCCGAGGCCAGGGTGCATGTTCTGCATGGACCCTGCCCATACACCCTGCAGCATTCCGCGCCAATCACCGAAGTACTTCCATGTCAGCGAATCCGGTCCCAGTGGAACCGGTCGCTCGTCGCCCGACTGACTACGCATGTTGTCAGACTAGGATCTGACAACATGCGTAGTCAATACTTCGGAGAGAGCCGATGACCATCGACGAACGCCGACGCCACCGCCACGAGTCACTTCTGGCTGCAGGAATCGAGTTGCTCGGCTCCCCGGATGGACCCGCCGTCAGTGTTCGCGGTGTCTGCCGCTCGGCAGGTCTCACCGAGCGCTACTTCTACGAGAGCTTCGACGATCGCGATGCATTCGTACGAGCGGTCTACGCCCACGTCGGCGAGCAGGCCCGACAAGCAATCGTCCATGCCGTCGAATCCTCGGACGAACGCGACAGAGTCGAGGCACCTGTCCGCGCGTTCGTCGAGCTGGTTCTGGACAGCCCGAGCGTCGGACGAGTTCTGCTGCTCGCCCCGCTCTCGGAGTCGGCGATCGGCGGAAGTGGCGCAGCGTTGCTACCCAGTTTCGTCGAGCTCGTGCAAGCCCAGTTGACCAGCGAGGACCCCGATGACAAGCGCCTGATCGCCGTCGGCGTGGTCGGGGCACTGACCGCGCTGTTCGTCGGCTACCTCGACGGCTCCATCACGACGCCCCGCGAGAAATTCGTTGCGCACTGCGTCAGGCTCGTCTCCGGGGCGTCGGAACATGCCATGATCGAACCGACCACATTCCGATAACCAAGGAGCTCACACGATGTCCGATCTCGACGAGTCGTTCCAGCAAGCCCAGGTCGACGTCAAGACCCTCACGACCAAGCCGAGCAACGATGATCTGCTGAGCCTGTATTCGTTGTACAAGCAGGGCTCGAAGGGCGACGTCGATGGCAAGCGACCAGGCAGGCTGGACATGGTGAACCGCGCCAAGTACGACGCATGGGCAAAACTCGAAGGCACTGGTCAGGATTCGGCGAAGCAATCGTACGTAGACTTGGTTTCTCGACTTCTGGGCAAGTAACTCATCCACATGAGAGGGACCGTGTGAGCGACTACGACGAGGCAGATCTGCACATCGAGAAGCCGAAGACTCATGCGGCGGGACCGGTCGCTGTCGCAGTGTCGATGAAACGAGCACTCGGGCACATGGGCGCGGTACGCACCGCGAAGACGCTCCTCGACCTCAATCAGGCCGAGGGCTTCGACTGCATGAGCTGCGCGTGGCCGGATCCCGACCCCGGCCACCGCCATGCCGCGGAGTTCTGCGAGAACGGCGCCAAAGCCGTTGCCGAAGAGGCAACGACCACACGTGCCACCCCGGAGTTCTTCGCTCGGCACAGCATCGCCGAACTCGACGCCCGCTCCGAGCACTGGCTCGGCCAGCAAGGCCGCATCACGCACCCGATGGTCAGACTTCCCGGCGCAACGCACTACGAACCCATCGAGTGGGACGACGCCTTCCGCCTCATCGGGGACGAGCTGAATTCTCTCGCCAGTCCCGACGAGGCTCTCTTCTACACGTCCGGGCGCGCCTCCAACGAGGCTGCGTTCGTCTACCAATTGTTCGCGCGTGCGTTCGGGACCAACAATCTTCCCGATTGTTCCAACATGTGCCACGAGTCGACGTCGTTCGCGCTGCAGGAGACCATCGGTATCGGCAAGGCCAGCGTCACCCTCGACGATGTGTACGACGCCGAGCTCATCATCCTGGCCGGTCAGAACCCCGGCACCAACCATCCCAGGATGCTCTCCGCACTGGAGAAGGCCAAGCAGAACGGCGCGAAGATCATCTCGATCAACCCGCTCCGGGAAGCGGGTCTACTGAACTTCAAGAACCCCCAGACCGCACGCGGCATGGTGGGACCCGGGACCGACCTGTCGGACTACCACCTGCCGATCAAGATCAATGGCGACCTTGCGCTGTTCCAAGCCATCGGATCGCTGCTGCTGAAGTGGGACAGCATCGACCACGAATTCGTCGAGTCGTACACCGCAGGATTCGACGAATGGCGCGAGCATGTCGCATCGGTGGACTGGAATGTGGTCACCGACGCGACAGGCTTGACCGTCCAACAGATCACCAAGGCCGCAGAGATGCTGCGCGACTCCAAGGCCACCGTGTTCTGCTGGGCGATGGGACTGACGCAGCACCGCAATGCCGTCGCCACCATCAAAGAAGTCACCAATCTAGCTCTCGCTCAGGGAAATATCGGCAAGCGTGGCGCCGGACTGTTACCGGTCCGTGGACACTCCAACGTGCAGGGCGATCGTACGATGGGGATCTGGGAGAGGGTTCCAGAGCTCTTCCTCGACGCCATCGAGAGCGAGTTCGGCTTCGATCCGCCTCGTAAACACGGTCTCGACACCATCGATTCCATCCGCGCGATGCGCGACGGCAAGGCGCACTTCTTCCTCGGCCTCGGCGGCAATTTCGCTCAAGCGACGCCCGACTCCGAAGTAACGTTCGAAGCACTGCGCAGGATGCGCATGACCGTGCACATCTCCACCAAGATCAACCGTTCACACCTGGTCACCGGCGATATAGCACTGATCCTGCCGACGTTGGGGCGCACCGAGAAGGACGTCCAGAAGTCTGGGCCGCAGTGGATTTCGGTCGAGGACTCGACATGTTCGGTCCACTCATCCCGCGGGCCGCTGAAGCCCGCCAGCGAGTACCTGCGCTCGGAGATCGCGATTCTGACGGGCATCGCGGAGGCGACACTGGGAGACCGCTACGGCATCGACTGGAGGGCCATGCGGGAGGACTACCGCAACATTCGCACCCACATCGCCCGCGTCGTCAGCGGTTGCGACGGGTACGAGGTCAATGTCCGCCGGCCCGGCGGCTTCATTCTCCCGCACCCGCCACGGGACTCGAGGAAGTTCGAGACCCCTTCGGGCAAAGCAGAATTCACATCCTCGCCCATCGACGTCCTGCACGTTCCCGACGGGCATCTCTTGCTGCAGACCCTCCGCAGTCACGATCAGTTCAATACGACCATCTACGGACTGAGCGACCGGTATCGCGGAATCGAGGGTGGCCGACGCGTCGTCTTCGTCCATCGTGAGGACATCGCGGCGCTCGGCTACCGTGACGGCGACTTCGTCGACCTGGTGACGAAGTGGGACGACGACGATATCGACCGGAGTGCATCGAACTTCCGCATCGTCGAGTACGACACCCCGCGTGGGTGCGCCGCGGCGTACTACCCGGAGACCAATCCTCTCGTGCCGCTCGACTCGACGGCGACGGACAGCAACTGCCCGACGTCGAAGTCCGTTGTGATCCAACTGGTTCCCGCCGGGACCACGACGGCCGTCGACAACCACGGGCACCAGGACGAGATGCGTTCGGACGAAGTCCACAAGAAGCATCCGCAGCCGCATCATCTCAGCTAGGCCCAGCGCAGTTGGACCCAGTGGCACGGTTGAGTGCACCCTGGTGCACTCAACCGTGCCACTGATCAGAGAAGTTCAAACAAGCGAACGACCCTGCTTGATCCTGGTCCTCACATCCCACAGCAGGATGTTGAACGGCATGTTCCGGATCACCTGGGGCGTCAACCTGTTCACTACCGCGAGGCTGCCCAGCAGCCGATCGAAACGCCTCTGCTTGACCGGGTCCCACGGCAGCTCCATCTCGTCGCGGAACCGCTCGGGCAGAAATCCCGTCGTCACGAAACGCATGAACGGGCCGATGAACGGATGCAGGATTGCCGGCTTGGCGAACGTCGCCGAGGCGATGCCGTAGAGGTACTTTCGAATGGTCGGGTCGATGTGCACGTCGTTCAGCGCTGTGTTCCAGTATTTTTCGAAGGTGACACGGTCGGACGGCCACATGTCGCGCGGCATCTGCAGTGTCGATCCCAGCACATGGCATCGCTGATACATCTCGTCGAGAGTCCCCGCGTCCGGTTCGCCGTACAACGCGTTGTAGACGTCCTCGAACCCTCGGTACAGACATGCCGCGACCCACAGCTGCAGGTTCGGATCGAATGCGTTGTACTTCACCGGGCTGTCGGCTGTGGACTTCACCGCGGCGTGAGACCGATTGGTTGCCTTGCGGTACGCGGCTTTGACGTCGTCCTCGCCCATCCCCGCCACCGCCAGGTAGGACAGCGTCGTGCGAGTCCTCTTCACCGGATGCCGATTGATCTGGCCGCTCTCGACCTTGCTTTCGTACACCCCATACCCGACCGCCGGATGCGCCAGCTGCATGATCACGTTGGCACCGCCTGCCAGCAGACCGACACCCGTCATCGATTTCCGGAGTAGTTCGTTGTCGACTGCCATGGCGAAATCCTTCTGTTCTGATCTGCATACGTTCGTGTGCAGATAACGTTAGGCGAGGCCGACGAAGAGTGTCAAGATGTTGTTCATGCCCGAATCACCCCGGACCTACGGCGGAGTCGACGGCTCGGCCCGGGTCGCCGAACGACGTCGCATGCTCGTCGAAGCGGGTCTCGACCTGCTGGGAACGACCGAGCCCGAGCTGAGCGTGCGAGGCGTGTGCCGTCGATCCGGAGTCGCTTCACGGTATTTCTACGAGAGCTTCGCCGACAAGAACGCGCTGATGGAAGCCGTGTACGACCGGGTGATCGGCGACATCACGACGACCGCACTCGCTGCAGTCTCGGCGTCGTCCAACAGCGAACGCGAACGCGTCCACGCCGCAGTCCATGCCATAGTCCGATCGGTCGCCGAGGATCCACGCCGCGGGCGTGTGTTGTTCTCGGCGACGTTGAGCAACGATGTCCTCGCCGCGAAGCGAGCCGAGTCGACGAAGATGTTCGCGGCCCTTCTCGCAGCACAGGCAAACCAGTTCTACGGCACCTCTGCGAACCGGAAGCAAGTTCTTACAACACATTTCGTCGTCGGTGGTTTCGCGCAGGTCCTGACGGCGTGGCTCGGCGGCGAACTCGATCTCGACGAGAGTGCCGTAGTCACCCAATGCACGGATCTGCTACTGGCCGCCGCTCCCTATGCGGCGCCCTAGTGGTGCGGCGATGCGCGCTCTGGTGCACTCAACCGCGCCACTGGGGCCGGAGGCCCCGCTACGATCTAGGCGCCATCCTCTCTCGGTAGGCAACCAAATGCTCCGCCCCGTCCGCGAACTGCCGACCCATCAGCTCACCGGCCGCTTCGACGTCTCCGCGCGCGAAGGCGTCGATCAACGCGTCGTGACCGGCAACGGCCTCTCGACCCCACGACTCCGACGCCGAGTACAGCTTGGTCGGCGTGTAGCGGATCGCTCCGTAGAGGAACCAAGCGAGCTTTCGTCCGCCCGCGACTCTGTTGACGAACCGGTGGAATTCGAAAACTCCCGTCTCGACTGCATCGGGATTCGCGCGTGCGACGGCGTCACGAAGCCGAGCATTGAGGCCCGTCAGTTCCTCGATCTGCGCCTCTGTGATGACGCGTGCCGCCCGGCGAGCCAGCTTGCTCGCGATGGCACCCTGCAGCCAGAAGATGTCCTCGATGTCGTCACGGTCCAGCTCTCCGACGCGGTAGCCGCGGTTGGGCACCTGCTCGACGAGCCCCTCCCCACGCAGGGACACCAGCGCCTCCCGCACCGGAGTGGCACTGACCCCCAACTCCGCTGCAGCGTCGTCGATCCGCACGAACACGCCGGGCCGTAGCACCCCCGACATGATCTGACTGCGGATATGCGCGGCAACGTCTTCGGACAACTGCGGTCGACGCCGCAATCCTTTCACCGCCAGCCCTTTCACCGCCGGACCCGTCGTCGCCAATTCCGGTGCAGTCACAGCCCGTACGTCTTGCCGATGATGTCGCGCTGAATCTCGTTGGTACCGCCGTAGATCGATGAGACGAGGGTGGTTCGGACATGCTTCTCCATGTCGAACTCGGTGGCGTAGCCGTACCCACCCATCATCTGCATACCCTCGAGCGCAACCTTCTTGGCCGTCTCGGTGAGCTTCAGCTTTGCCATCGAGGCTTCCCGAGGGAACAACTTGCCGGGGTTCTCGTCCACGAGCCGGGCGACGTGGTAGACCAGCAATCGACCGCATTCGATCTCGGTCGCGAGGTCCGCCACTCGGTGCCTGAGGGCTTGAAAAGTTCCGACGGGCCGACCGAACTGCTTACGTTGGGTGATGAACTGGAGGGTGTCGTCGAATGCTCTCTGCGCGGTACCGAGCATCATCGCCGCCAGGATCAATCGCTCGATGTTGAGCCCGGTCATGAGCTGCGACCACCCTTGACCCTCGACTCCGACAACCGCTTCCTCGGGCAGCACGCAGTCGGTGAAGTAGAGGTCGTTGACCTCCTTGCCACCCATCGTGTCGATCCCGACGATGTTGAGGCCGTCCACATCGGCGGGCACATCGAACATCGTCATGCCCCCATGCTTGCCTTCACCGCGGCTGGTTCGGGCTACCAGCAAGATCCGGTCCGCGAAGTGCGCATTGGAGCACCATGTCTTCTGGCCGTTGATCAGCCACCCGTCGCTGGTCTTCTCGGCCCGACAGCTCAGATTTCCGACGTCCGATCCGGCCTCCGGTTCGGACATCGAGATCGAGTAGCTCCTGCCTGCGACGATTCCGCCGAGCACTACCGCTTTCTGTGTGGGTGTACCGAATTTCTCGTACGCAGCTCCGGTGATGAGCGTGGGTCCGATTCCACCGATCGGGGCCATTCCCTTGGCCGCCTCTTCGAGAAGAATGCACATGTCGACCGTGCTGCCATCGGCGCCCCCGAACTCCTCCCCGATGGTCGCCCCGAGCCACCCCAGCTCGGCCATCTTCTCGTAAAGGTCCTGGTTGTGCGTGTGTTTGCCGTGCTCGGTGAGCGCATCGCGCTGTTCGCGGCTCCCTGTCTCCCGCGCGCAGAATGCTGCGATGGCCTTGGCGAACGACGCTTGTTCCGGGGTGAAGTCCGTACTCATGGTTGCTCCAGACGGTAGAGGGATCCGGTCGGTGCTCCGAGAGGTTGTCATCGACAGGTCACGACGCATAGTGTGAGCTTCACAACAGTAAATCACATCAAATATATGTGATGCGATTTACCGCACTGATCCGAAAACCGAGCCTGCGGAGGATGTACACCCATGACGGACCAGGTCGTAGAGATAGAAGGCCGCACCTTCGACAGCCTCGATCCACGGACGGGCACAGTGCTCGCCAGCTACCCCATCGACGGCGAGACCGAAGTTCGCGCGGCAGTCGAGCGCGCCCGATCCGCGGCCAGATGGTGGGACGTCCAGGGCTTCACCGGTCGCAAGCGGTGGCTTCTCGAGTTCAAGAGCGCCATCGCCAAGGACGCAAAGAGCCTCGCCGACGTCATCGCCGCCGAGAGCGGCAAGCCGGCCGAGGACGCGATGCTCGAGATCATGTTGGGCGTCGAGCACATCGACTGGGCTGCCCGCAATGCAGAGAAGGTACTGAAACAGCGCAAGGTGTCCTCCGGCCTCATCAGCGCGAACCAGCAGGCCTTCGTCGGCTACCGACCCTTCGGAGTCGTGGGCGTGATCGGACCGTGGAACTACCCGCTCTACACCCCGATGGGGTCCATCGCGTACTCGCTCGCGGCGGGAAACACCGTGGTGTTCAAGCCGAGTGAGCTCACTCCCGGCGTCGGTGTCTGGCTTGCCGAGAAATGGAATTCGCTCGCCGCAGCACATCCGGTCTTCCAAACCGTCACCGGCGACGGATCGACCGGAACGGCACTGTGCACCTCAGGCGTCGACAAGATCGCATTCACCGGTTCGACCGCGACGGCGAAGAAAGTCATGGCGACGTGTGCTGCATCGCTGACTCCACTCGTCGCAGAATGCGGAGGCAAGGATGCGATGCTCGTCGGCGCTGACGCCGACATCGACGCAGCCGTCGAGTTCGCGACGTTCGGCGCCATGGGCAACGCCGGCCAGACATGCGCCGGAGTGGAACGCATCTACGTCGCAGCCCCGGTGTACGACGCCTTCGTGAACAAGCTCACGACGTCGGTGAAAGCACTGAAACCCGGCGGCGCGGCCACCTCGTCGTACGGCCCGATGACGCTCGGCAAGCAGAGCGAGATCGTGCGGTCGCAGATCGAGGACGCCCTTGCCAAGGGCGGGCGCGCGGTATTGGGCGGCTTGGAATCTCTGCACGGTCCGTACATCGACCCGGTCATCCTGACGGATGTGCCGGAGGATTCGACGGCCATCACCGAGGAAACGTTCGGGCCCACCGTGGTGGTGAACAAGGTGCGCGACCTCGACGAAGGCATCGAACGTGCAAACGCGTCGTCGTACGGCCTCGGCGCGTCGGTGTTCACCAAGGACACCGCAGCGGGTCGTCGTGCAGCAGCCAAGCTCGATTGCGGTGTCGTCACCGTCAACTCCGTTCTCGGATTCGCTGGGATCCCCGCCCTTCCGTTCGGTGGTACCGGCGACTCCGGGTTCGGTCGAATTCACGGCGCCGACGGTCTCCGCGAATTCAGCACCGTCAAATCCCTTACCGTGCAGAAGTTCGCGGCACCCCTGAATTTATTGACCATGCAGCGCAAGGCACGTGATCTGAAAATTTCCGCGCTGATGCTGAAGCTTCGCCACGGCCGGAGCTGAGGGCATGGACATCACCCCGAAAAGAGGCCGCTTCGGCTGGCTTCGACGCATCGAAGAGCTGGACCCGGTGACGGACTGCCACACCATCCACCGCATCACCGCCGGCTACGAATTCCCTTGGGACTACACGCGAGCACTCGAATTCGCATTGTTCCGAACCTATTGCGTGCCCAGCATCTCCAAGCTTCTAGAGAAGACCGGCGAATTTCGGGACCGCCCACAGAAGCGGTACGACGACACCTCGCTCCTGATGGCCGAGATGCTCGAACACGGGTACGACTCCGAACGTGGACGCGAGGCGCTTCGCACAGTCAATCGAATGCACGGAAAGTACACCATCGACAACGACGACATGTTGTACGTGCTGACCACGTTCATCTACGAACCCATCGACTGGATCGACAACTACGGGTGGCGCAGATTGCACCCCAAGGAGCGCCTCGCGGCTTTCCACTTCTACCGCGAAGTCGGAATTCGCATGGGTATCAAGAACATTCCGGAATCTTTCACCGAGTTCGCGAAGTTCAAGCTCGACTACGAGGAGCACACGTTCCGCTTCACCGAGGACAACCACAAGGTCGGTACGTATACCCTCGAACTGTTCTGCTCGTGGTTCCCCGCCGCCGTGCATCCGGCGGTACGACGGGGTGTCTACGCGCTGATGGACGACAGGATGGCGTCCGCGTTCGGCTTCCCCGCGGGCTCCCCCGGTCTGAGGCGCGTTGCCGAGGCAAGCTTGCGTCTGCGGGCCCGCAGCGAGCGTTTCCTGCCTACACGCAAACGCTCCCGCAGCACCGACGACGCCGGAAACAAGACCTACCCCGGCTACCCGGGCAACTACAGGCCGAAGGACCTGGGTGCACTGAACTGTCCGTACTCGTCGGAGAAATCAGGCGAAAGCCTTCCCCGCCCAGCCGTCGAGCACCCCTCGAAACTCTGACGACAGGGGCAGCGGAACGTTGATGTCGAGACCGGTGGCCGGCAACGGCCCCAACTCGGCAAGCATGTGCGACGCGTTGATCAGCCGTGCGTAGTCGACGTCGGTTCCGGCCAGTGCGTCGAACAATCGATCAGTCTGCCCGCAGGAGACGTTGAGGTCCTTCTCGGAGCACGTCAGCAGCACATCGGTATCCGCTGGAAGAGTCTGGGCCACGGCGGCAGGGTCCACCGCGTCCGCTTCGGCGAGGAACTGCGCGTTGCTTCCACTGAACCCGACCGCGGCCAACACCTCGTCGTCGGGGTAGGGCAGCGAACGCCCCGCACGCAACTCGGCGATCGTCTCGTCCAGACGGCTACGCAGTGCATCGGCGTCGGCCGGAAGGATCTGCCCCGAGGCGACGGCCGCGTCGAAATTGCGGTTCAGCTGCGCGTGCAGCAGATCGAAGTATCGGAGAGACAGCGGCGCCAGCAGTCCGAGCTTCCCGATGTCGGGGATGCGTTCGGTCAGCGCGAGCGCGGTGAGGCCACCTTCGCTGTGGCCCACAACAGCGAAGTCGTCACCGCGAAGTCCGGTGTGGTCGGTGAGAAACTCGGCTGCGGCTTGGGCTCCATCGACCTGCTCGGTGAAACTGGGCGGGTCGGCCGGGTCGATGCTGGTTCGGCCGCTTCCGATCTTGTCGAACCGCAACGTGGTGACGCCGCGCTCGGCCAGTACCTCGGCGACGTACGCAAGAGTGTTCGGAGTGATGCCGCCGTCGACGTAGTTCCCGTTGCGATCGATCGGCCCACTGCCCGGAAGAATCAGCGCGGCGCCTCGGCGTTCGCCGACCGCTTCGCGAACACTTCCGTAGTACGTGGTCCCGTCGGACTCGAATTCGATCTCGGTGTCGGCCGATGCGTCCGGTGACCAGGGCACGTTGATCGGAGCAGCATGTGCCGTCGCCCCTCCCACCGATACGAGCAACGACACGGACAGACCAAGAATCTTCTTTCGGGTCAGCATCATGTGACGCATGCTAACAATTCGACTTGACCAAAGCATTACCTAAGCAAGCGGTATCGTTCATTCACACGCTCGGAACACATTGAAGGAGGCCAGTGATGGCGGGTGGACTCGTTGCCTTGTTGGACGACGTTGCCGCGCTCGCGCGACTCGCGGCGGCCTCGATCGACGACGTCGGGGCAGCTACGGGCAGGGCGACGGCCAAGGCTGCGGGCGTCGTGATCGATGACGCCGCGGTGACGCCGCAGTACGTGCGCGGACTCGCCGCCGAACGGGAACTCCCGATCATCAAACGCATCGCGATCGGCTCGCTTCGCAACAAGTTGCTGATCATCCTTCCGATCGCACTGCTCCTGAGTCAGTTCCTCCCCTGGCTCTTGACACCGATCCTGATGCTCGGCGGCTGCTACCTCGCGTACGAGGCGGTCCACAAGATCTGGGGTGTCGTATTCGGGCACGGCGAACACCATGCCGAGGCTGCCGACGAGCCGAAGGACGAGGACAGTGTCGTCTCCGGCGCAGTGCGCACCGACCTGATTCTGTCTGCCGAGATCATGGTGATCGCGCTGGACACGATTGCGTCCGAGGGCTTTTGGAACCGGCTGATCATTCTTGCGGTCGTCGCGGTCGTCATCACCATCATCGTGTACGGCGTCGTCGGGTTGATCGTGAAGATGGACGACATCGGACTGCGGCTCGCGGAGAATTCTTCGGGTTTCGTCGAGAAGTTCGGTCGCGGCCTGGTCAAGGCAATGCCGAAGGTCATGTCGGTCCTCAGTGTCGTCGGCACCGCAGCGATGCTGTGGGTGGGTGGCCATATCCTTCTCGTCGGGATCGACGAACTCGGATTCCATCCGCTCTACGAATTGGTCCACCACGGGGAAGAAGCTGTTCGAGGCATCGCCGGAATCGGTTCCATCCTCGCGTGGATAGTCAACACGCTGGCGTCGGCTCTGCTGGGTTTGCTCGTCGGCGCTCTGGTCGTTCTCGCGCAGCTAGGTGTAACCAAGGTGCTCGACAAGCGAAAAGCTACTGCTCACTGACCCAACAGTGTTGTGAGCATCAGCTGACGCACCCGACCTGCCGGGCCAGGCGAGAGATCGAAGTGCACGAGGCGGCCCATGTCGAAGACCAACCCCAGGGCCGCGTGCACCAGAAATCTCGCCTGCACCGCGGCGAGATCGGGGCGCGCCTCGCTGAGCAGTTGTGCCCATTTCTCGATGTTCAACCGCTGCAGATTACGCAGCGCGGAGCGCTGTTCCTTGGGCAGATTGCCGATTTCTGCGAAGTACACGGCCATGAGTTCGCTTCGCTCGAAAGACAACTCGAGATACAGATCGACGAGAGTCTCGATCGCATCCTCGGTGGTCGTCGACTGGGCGAACGCCTCGTCGAGCGCGACCGTCAACCCATCGCTCGCACGTTGGAACGCAGCGGCAAGGAGATCGGATTTGCTGGCGAAGTACCGGTAGACGCTCGACGCGTTTATTCCTGCGGCAGCACCGATATCCTCGATACTCACGCTGTGGTAACCGTGGCGGTAGAACAGCCGAATTGCCTCGTGAAGCAACTCTTCTCTCTTCGACCCGTACCCGCCGACGGTAATGACAGATGGCTGATCATCGGTGAGCTCCGGCAGATCTACTGCTAGAACACTGCGAACCGTGGACAGCAGCAGCGATTCGATCTGCTTGACGGACAACACCGATCGGTGTGCAGTGATACTCGCGACCACACTGATCGCCGCGGCCGCTATGGTCGACGCGTCAGCCTCCGATAGTTCCGGACGCACGTACATCAGCGGAGTCCGAACACGCTGATTCAGTACCGTGACCGAGCGACGCAGCGCGAGCCGGTCCGCCGGAGCAAGGTAGCGCCCCTCCCATCGATACAACCCACCGGTTCGTCGATTGTCGATGGTTGTGTCGATGATGGCCGTCATGACGGCGTCGAGCTGTTCGCGCGGATCCTCGGCGTCCGCGTCGAGATCTGTTGCAGAGAGCAATGTTCCGGAGAGACCCATGACCGTGTGCACGAACAGGGCGTACTTCGTCGGGAAGTGCCTGTAGAGAGCAGGTCCTGAGATGTCGAGCGTTGCGGCGATGTCGTCGATCCCCACGGCGTGGTAGCCGCGCGCACTGAATGCCTCGGCCGCGGCGGTCAGGATTTGAGCTTTGCGATCCTTGGGCCGTCGTCGGGGGGCAGGGGCAGGAGTGGAGCCTGCGGAATGACCAGATTTTGCAGGAGTGGAGCCTGCGGAATGACCAGGCTGAACCGTACTGGAGGTCGTTCCACGTCCTGTGTCGGTCATGGTTCCACCTCTCTCGTTCGCCATCTGCGCCCCCGCCAGGTTACCCGCAGACTGTTGCCCCATCGTCGACCAACGGTACGTCTCGGCAAAGGTACTCGCGCGACTTCGATGATTGTCATGGATTCCTTGACATCAAAGATGATTCGAGTGCTAAGTTAGCGACGATTCGCATATCGCTCGTGTTCGCGTTGATCGCACAACATCGCACAACTCCGACCGAAACGGCTGCACCATGACAGCTCCAGGACTTCGAACCGAACTCTCCGACGGCATTCTCCGCGTCACCGTCGATCGGCCGTCGTATATGAATGCGCTCGATGACGCCACGTGCGGAGCACTGATTTCGGCATTCGAGTTCGGCGAGGACGACGTTCGCGTCGTTGTGCTCACCGGGAGCGGAGGCTCGTTCAGTGCCGGCGCCGACGTCGTCGAACTGGCCACCGCAAGACCCGCCAGCGATGCCGAGGCGCGGCAGGCAGCCGAGCACGCGATGCATCGTGCGGGGGCGCTTGTCCGGGCGATCACCGACTGCCCGGTGCCCGTTATTGCGCAGGTCAATGGCCCTGCAGTTGGCATCGGCGCGTCGATGGCATTGGCATCCGACTTGATCTACGCGAGCGAGGACGCATATTTTCTGTTCGCTTTCAGCAAGATCGGTCTCATGCCCGACGGGGCGAGCAGCGTGCTGGTTCCGGCGGCGATCGGACGCGCGCGAACCAACGCGCTCATGCTGCTGGCGGAGCGGATGCCGGCAGAGGAGGCGTTCGCAGTCGGCCTGATCAACGACGTCCTGCCCGGCGCCGAGCTCGGGGCCCGCGTCGACGCGGTGGCCACAAGGTTGGTCCGATTGCCTCGGCGAGCCCTCGAACTGACCAAGAGATCCATCACAGATTCGACGCTGGCGTTGCTCGACGATGCGCTGCGCCGAGAGACCGAGGGGCAGATCGAATTGCTGACATCACCTGAGTTCATTCGGCGCGTCGCTGCACTCGCCTCGCCGCAGAAGAAGTCGCCACAGAAGAAAGGGGCATGACCGTGTTGGACGAACCACAGCGCTCTCGCCGCAACAACTGGAACAACCAGGTCCGACGACACGCGCTGATGCAGCCGGATGCCATCGCGCTGCGCTTTCAGGGCGCGTCGACATCCTGGGCGGAGTTGTCCGATCGTGTCGATGGATGTGCCGGCGTCCTGAGCCGACGAGGGGTCGACTCAGGCGACCGAGTACTGATCCTGATGCTCAATCGCCCCGAGTACCTCGAAGCAGTGCTGGCCATCAATGCTTTGGGTGCACTGGCGGTTCCGGTGAACTTCCGTATGACACCGCCCGAGGTTGCGTTCCTGGCACAGAACAGTGGCTCACACCTTCTCGTCACCGACGAGACATTGTCACCGCTCGCCGATGCCGTAGTCGCACAGGTGGATTCCCTGACCGAGAAGATCGTCGTCGGTGAGGAGTACGAGGCACTTCTTGCCGACTCCGAGCGTGCGGAGCCCGTCGACGTCCCGGACGACGCCCCCGCGCTCATCATGTACACCTCAGGTACCACCGGCAGGCCGAAAGGCGCCGTGCTGACGCACGCCAACATGCAGGCCCAGGCATTGACCTGTATTCGGGCCCTGCAGATGCACGGTGTCGACGAGGTTGGATTCTGCGCGTCACCGATGTTCCACATCGCCGCGCTCGGCAGCTTGGCGCCGAGTCTGCAACTGGGCATCCCGACCGTCGTGTATCCGGTCGGAGCATTCGATCCGGCGACCCTCCTGGACGTACTTGCCGCCGAACGGGTCACCACCCTGTTCCTCGTTCCGGTGCAGTGGCAGGCCATGTGCGCCGAGCAATCACGCAACCCACGAGATCTGAACCTGAGGGTCATTTCGTGGGGTGCGGCACCGGCGTCGGACACCGTATTGGAGGCCATGGCCGCAACGTTCCCGAATGCACAGAACGTGGCGGTGTTCGGCCAGACCGAGATGTCGCCCATCACCTGCGTGCTCGACGGCGAGGATGCTCTGCGCAAGCTGGGTTCGGTAGGGCGCGTCATCCCGACGATCGCGGCGCGCGTCGTCGACGACGACATGAACGATGTCCCGCGCGGTGAGATCGGTGAAATCGTCTATCGCGGACCGACTCTGATGCAGGGATACTGGGAGAACCCGGAGGCCACGGCCGACGCATTCCACGGCGGCTGGTTCCACTCCGGCGACCTGGTCCGTCAAGACGACGAGGGTTTCGTGTTCGTGGTCGATCGCAAGAAGGACATGATCATCTCGGGCGGTGAGAACATCTACTGCGCCGAGGTTGAGAACGTCCTGTTCGGGCACCCACGCATTCTCGAAGCTGCCGTCATCGGACGTCCCGACGACAGGTGGGGTGAAGTACCGGTCGCCGTTGTCGCACTGAAGGATTCCGAGGACCTCACCCTGGACGAGCTCGTCGTGTGGCTCGGTGATCACCTGGCCCGCTACAAGCACCCGCGGGAGCTCGTCATCCTCGATGCACTTCCCCGAAACGCAAGCGGCAAGGTCGTCAAGGTCGCTCTGCGCCAGTCACATTCGACCACGCCTGCCTGACCGGTGAGTTTCGAACTCCCCGCCGCCGCATCGCCGGCGCGCGATCTCGCGAACCAGGTCGGCGGCCTACTCGCGTTCTCGGTGACTGCACTGTCGCGGACTGTCACGACGATTCTACGACGACGGTTGTCTCTCGAAGAGACGGTCACGCAAGCGTCGTTCGTCGCACGGGTGTGCACCGTGCCGGCACTGTTGCTGATGCTCCCGATCGGCGTGCTGATCGCAGTGTCGGTCGGCTCACTCGCTGGAAGACTAGGCGCTGGTGCCTATTCCGGTGCTGTCGTCGCGTTCGTGGTCGTCGGTCAGGCTGCAGCGCTCGTCTGTGCGTTGATGCTGGCCGGAGTGGCGGGCTCGGCAATCTGCGCGGACTTGGGTTCGCGAACCATCCGCGAGGAAATAGCGGCAATGGAGGTGATGGGCCTCGACGTCGTGGCGCGTCTCGTCGTGCCCAGGCTCATCGCATCGATGTTCGTCGCGGTGGTCGTGTGCGGAATGGTCACGGCCGTGGGCGTCGGCGCCTGCTTCTTCTATCAGGTCTTCGTCGCCGATCAATCCGCGGGCGCGTTTCTCGCCACGTTCAGTGAGTACGGGCGGGTCTCCGACTTCGCGATGGCAATGGTCAAGTCGGTGTGCTTTGCGGTGACGTCGACTCTGATCGCGTCGTTCAAAGGTCTACACGCCAAGGGTGGCCCGAGTGGTGTCGCCGACGCCGTCAACGAGGCCGTCGTGCTCGCGTTCGTCATGGTCTTCGTCGTCAATACTGTGCTCTCTCAGCTCTATGCGGTCGTCGTGCCAGCGGTGGGGACCTACTGATGGCCTACGTCCTGAGAGGCTCCGACAGTCTTCATCGCTTGAAGATTCGAAGCCGCGCGGCTGCTACGGCATTCGCCGAACTGGGCCGTCACATGACGTTCTTCGCCGAGACCGTCGCAGCCATTCCCTTCACGCTGCGGCGGTACTCCAAGCACGTGGCGCAGCATGTAGGTGAAGTCAGCTTCGGGTACGCCTCGCTGCTCGCGGGCGGTGGGACAATCGGAATCGTCTTTGCGATGTCTGCCGTCGCCGCAATGATGGTCGGTGTCGAGACGTACCGCGGCCTCGAGCTGATCGGGTTGACGTCGTTGTCCGGCTTGCTCTCTGCCATCGCGAACACCCGCGAACTCGCACCCGTCATCGCCAGTATCGCCCTTGCCGCCAAGGTCGGCACCGGGTTCACCGCGCAGCTCGGAGCAATGCGCATCTCCGACGAGATCGACGCACTCGACTCGATGGCCGTACGCCCGATTCCGTTTCTGGCCACGACACGCGTAATCGCAGCCGTCGTCTGCATCGTGCCGATCTACATGGTCGGCCTGATCTCGACGTTCGTCGCAACACGCTTGGTCGTCGTCACGTTCGGCGGCAGTTCGGCAGGAACCTACGACTACTACTTTCACCTGGCATTGACTCCGGCGGACCTGACCTACTCGGTCGTCAAAGCCGCTGTGTTCGCTGTCATCGTTGCACTCGTGCACTGCTCCTACGGTTTTCACGCTTCCGGTGGTCCAGAGGGAGTCGGCAGGGCTGCAGGGCGAGCTCTGCGCACCTCCATCCTCGCCATCGGAATCACGGACGTCTTCCTGACATTCGTCCTATGGGGAATCGTTCCCACCGTCCCTGGACTCGGTGCATCGTGACAGCTACCCCGCGCAGGCTCGGACCGAGCCGGGCTTCACTCGTCGTTCGCGGAATTGCGGCAAGCGTGGTGATCGTCGCGGCCGCTGTCGCCGCAGTTGCGTACGGGGGTGGCGCTTTCGACCGTGGCACCGCGGTGCACGTCGATATCCCAGCCTCTGCGGGCTTGCTGATCGGCGAGATCGGAGTGCAGTACAACGGGGTTCAGGTCGGAACAGTTGTCGATATCGACAGCGGAATCGAACGATCGACGGTGACGATGCGGATCGACGCCACAGGTGTGCCCGCGTCCACGGCGGTGCGGGTCGTGCCTCGAACTCTGTTCGGAGATGTGTACTTACGGCTGGTCGACGACGGATCCGATCCGTCCCAACTCGCTTCCGGTGACCACCTGGCGATGGATACATCGGCCGAGGCAGTCCAGCTGGGCGAGGTCTACCGCCGCGTCACCGGTCTGCTGGACAGCCTCGAACCGGCCAAAGCGCAGATCGCCCTCACCGAGATCAGCACTGCCCTGCAAGGCCGCGGAGACAGTCTCGGCGCCACGATCGATCGGCTTTCCGCGCTCACCGCGATGCTCGAACCTCGCGCACAGTCGGTGCTGGATCACACTCCGCAGACGCGCGCGGTCGCCGACGCCCTTGCCGCAGCATCCCCCGACGTCCTCGCCACTGTCGAGGCGACGACGACGCTCTCGCAGACCATGCTCGATCGGTCACGAGGCGTCGAGAATCTGTTGACCAATGCAGCAGTCCTTGGCAGTACGGCATCGATTGCCGCCGAGGAGAACACCTCGAAGTCGATCACCGTGATCCACAGCGGTGCACCTGTGCTGCGGACAACTTCGGAGTACTCCTCGGGGCTGGCCGCGACCCTCGACATGTTCGAGCCGTTCGGAGCGGCTGGTGCGAAGATCTTCGCGAGCGGACGGTTCGACATCACGGCCGTTCCCGATTTCTCCTCGCCACTGCCGTACACGGCTGCGCAGTGCCCGAAGTACCCCGGACTCGACGGACCGAACTGTGCGTTGGCCGACATTCAGGACACCGTAACCACAACGCCGCAGCCACTGAACCCGGCCACGACGATCTTGCTTGCTCCCCTGCTCCGAGGGACGGAAGTGAGCATCCGATGACCTCGCTACGACGCCCACTGTTCGCACTCACGGCGTTCACGACGGCCGGGATTCTGTCCACGATCGTCGTCGCCAACACACTCAGCGTCCCGGTAGCCGGGGACACGACGACGCACACCGCCGAGTTCACCGGCGTCGAAGGATTACGTGCCGGCAACGATGTCACCCTCGCGGGTGTCAGGATCGGCAAGGTCGAAGGCGTGGAATTCACCACCGACGGTTCACGATCGACCGCCGTAGTCACGTTCGACGTCCAGGAGTCGGTTCCGATCGCTGCCAATGTCACCGCCGCAATTCGGTACGGAGACATGCTCGGCGCACGGTACCTCGCTTTGGTGGCCCCGGACGATCCAACCGGAACACTCGATGACGGAGACAGCATTCCGATCGATCGAACGTCACCGCCGGTAGACCTGACCGCACTGGTGAACGGATTCAAACCACTGTTCGACGCCATCGACCCAGCGCAGGTCAATGCGCTGGCTCGCTCGATCACGGATGCGTTCAGCGGCGAGTCAGGGACGGTCGACTCGCTGCTTCGCCATATCGCGTCCGTCACGAATGCCCTGTCGGACAACGAGCAAGTTCTGACCGAACTGATCACCGACCTCGATTCGGTGTTGCAGACGATGAATTCGCGCGGCGCCGACATCACCCGACTGATCACCGGATTGACCGACATGAGTCAGGTCGTCGCCGACCGAAATACCGCTGTGATCACCGTGCTCGACGAGGGCTCCGGAGCGATCCATGCACTTGCCGAGCTGCTGACGAGCGCATCCGGTTCCCTCGACCGGACCGTTACCGATCTGACCGCAACCACCCAATCGTGGATTCCGGAGACCGAACAATTCGACCGAACCATGACGGTACTTCCCGAACTGGCACAGTCGATCAACCATATCGGTGACTACGGCGGCTGGCTGAACCTGTACACCTGCAATTTCACCCTGAAGGCAGGTGATGCCGAGGTGAATATCTTCGGCGGAACGCACACGGAGATCTGCCGATGAGCACCGCACGCCTCGGGTCGATCGGAATTGTGGCTGTCATCGCAGTACTCGCCTCTGCCCTCGTCATTCCGCAAGGTTGGTATCTAGTTCGAACCAGTTCCTACACAGCTCAATTCGCTCATGCAGGTGGATTGACGGAATCCGATCCGGTGTTCGTCGCCGGTGTCCCTGCGGGTCGGGTCGACAGCATCGATCTTGCGGGTGACCACGTCGACGTACACTTCCGTCTCGACCGCGACCGCGAGCTCGGCGACCGAACAACCGCCGCCGTGAAGCTCAGAACCATCCTCGGTAAGCGGTATCTCGACGTCGTTCCCGACGGCACCGGATCAGTCGGCGACGACAGGACCATTCCAACCGAGCGCACCTCCGTCCCCTACTCGCTCGACGATATCGGCACAGAGGTTCAGTCCGTCGCCACCGAACTCGACGTCACCGCACTCGCATCGATGGTGTCCACGCTGCGCGAGACAGTGCCCGCGGATCGCGCCGTCGTGTCCGACGCGCTCACTGGCGTCAGCACGGCCTCGGCGGTGCTTGCACGCAACGACGAAAAGATTGCCGGACTGCTCGACGCCGCACAGTCACTTACACGGTCGGTAGCGACCGAGAGCGAGTCGATCGGCACACTCCCCGGGAATGCTCAGTTGGTTCTGGACACGCTGTCGGACAGGCGAACCGCCATCAGCGGCGTGGTGACCGATCTTCGCACGGTCATCGAGTCGGCGTCGGCCTTTCTCGACGGCAATGCCACCGAACTCGATCAGCTTCTCATCGACATGCGCTCTGTCACCGACACACTCGACCGAAACGGACGCAACATCGACACTCTACTGACGACTCTTCCCGCTGGGCTCCGCGCCGTCACCGATGCCACCGGAAACGGCAACTGGGTCGATGTCTCGGCCCCTGCAGGCCCGCTGCCCGACAACCTGCTCTGCGCACTGGGCATCTTCGACGACCATGCTGCGGGCGAAGTGCCCGGTATGCAGGGGTGCAGCGGATGAAGATCCTCGCAGCGCTCGTCGCCATCGGGTCCGTTGTCGGCGCCTGGTTCGTCTTCTTCGCCTCCGACGACAGCACCACCGTCACAGCGGATTTCTCCTACATCAACGGAATCTACCCGGGCAGTCCCGTGCATGTTCTCGGTGTTCCGGTCGGCACGGTGGACGCAGTCAGCCCGCAGGGCACGTCGGTACGAGTGACGATGAGGGTGGAATCCGGAGTCGACATCCCGGCGGACGCGGGCGCGTTCGTTATGAATCCTTCGGTCATCAGTGACCGTTTCGTCGAACTCGGGCCTGCATACCGAGGCGGTCCGACCCTGGACGAGGCGGTGATCCCCGTCGAGCGCAACCGCTCACCGATCAACTGGGATCAGCTCCTGGACAGCGTCAACACCGTCGCCAGCGCACTCGGCACACAATCCTCCGCAGGCGCGAGCGGGATCGGGTCCGCATTGGACATCGTCGCCGACGGCACCGCGGGCCTCGGACCGGAGATCAACGATGCAATCGGCAACATCTCACGGGCAACAGCGGTGGTCGGCGGCAACAGCGAGGAACTCGGCACCCTCATCGAGAACATCGACCGATTCATCGGTGCCGTCGCATCCCGTCAAGGCGCAGTTCAGTCGGTGACCGATTCCCTCGCGCAGCTCGGCGCGGAAATACAGCAGCAAGACCTCGACATCGGCGAACCCATCGCACAGCTGCGCTCGATGTTCGACCACCTCGACCGTCTGTTGGTCGACCGCGGCGACGGCCTTCGCGCGGTGCTGCAGAACGCCAGCACACTGACCGGGCAGTTCGCCGCCCACGACGCACAGTTCGCCGAACTCGTGGACCTGCTTCCGCTCATGATGGAGAACATCGGCAACACCATCGGCGAGGACCAGCGCGCGCGAATCCGGTTGAACGTCTCGACCGACCTGGACCAGTTCGCCGTCGCCGTCCCGCTGTGTCGGGAACTGGCGCTGCCGATCTGCACCGGAGCGGGTATCACCAATCCGATCCCCGTTCCGATCAGCACCTCGAATCCACTCGGGCTCGCGCAGCTGTTGGGAGGAGGGCGATGAAACCGTTGATTCCACTGGTTGCGAGTTGCCTCCTGCTCAGCGGATGCAGCCTCGGGCTCGGCCAACTGCCCATCGGTCGCTCGGTCGCTCGGTCGAGGGAGAGAACTACCTCGTCGTCGCGAACTTCCCTCGCGCCGACCGAATCCGACTCGGCACCGAGGTCAGGGTCGGCCAGCAGCTGGTGGGACGAGTGCACGACCTGTCCACCGACGGCATTCACGCGCTAGTGGAACTGAGTCTGTCCCAGTCGGTTCCACTACCCGCCGACGTGACCGCCTCGCTCGAACTCCCGTCGGCGTTGGGAGAACCCTACGTACGGTTGACGCTTCCGCAGGATCCCTCGCAGAATGCGTTGACCGACGGCGCTGTCCTCGACAACACCTCCATCGGACCGGAACTCGAATCATCACTCGCCACTCTCGGTCTGGTTCTCAACGGCAGCGGACTCGACCAGCTGCAGACGATCATGACCGAGATGAACGACGCTTTCGGCGGCCGCGGGCCGGAGATTCGCGAACTCCTGCACAGCGCCGACAGAATCGCCGCGAACGCAGTTGACCACCAGGTCGAATTCGATCGGGTACCGGCCGCAGCCGGGACGGTATCGGCGACGCTTGCGGACAACAGGGCTGCGCTCGACACCGGTCTCACTGTGGCTGCGCCGACGATGGAGTTGCTCGTACGCCAGCGAGACCACATTGCCTCGATCCTCGATTCCACCTCGGCCTTGGCATCATCGGCGCAGGCTCTGTTCGTCGACGATCAAGATCGACTCACGACGGGTGTCCATGATCTCGCCGACATCGTGAGTTCGATTCAGGGATTCAACGATTCGGTGACTCCGACGCTCGCCAACATGAACCGGTTCATCGACGGTTTCAACGGCGCAGTTCATGGTGACTATCTCGTGTTCGACGGCGCGCTCGACCTGCCGGAGACCGTGGGAGAACTGATGACGGGCGGCCGCGTCGCCGACGTTCCCGCGACACTGCAGGAATTGCTCGTGCCGGGAGGACACCCATGAGCAGGGGCGTGCGGATTCAGCTGGTGCTGTTCGTCGTCACCGCTGTCCTCGCTGTGGTCGTCGGCAGCAACTATGCGCTCGGCTCGCAGTACCTTCGCGGATCGATCGACCTCGAGGCACCGATGACCGACGCGATGAACCTCGGTGTCGGTGCGGGCGTCACGTATCGGGGTGTCGCGGTCGGCACGATCACCGACATCTCCGTTGCGCCACACGGTGCGAACGCCCATCTCGCGCTGGATCCAGGCACTTCGATACCAGTCGGATCGACCGCGAAGGTCACCACCAGCAGCGCACTGGGGATCATGAGCCTGGACATCATGCCAAGCACTGCGGACGGCCCATTTCTCTCGGACGGCGACACCCTCGACGTCCCACCCGAGCTCCACCCGCTACAGCTGGACGAATTGCTGACGCAGATGGCGGCGCTCGCCGACTCGATCGACCCCGCGTCCATCACGACGCTGAGCGAGACCGCCGGAACCGCGCTCGCCGGCACCGGAACCGCGCTGAATCAGCTGCTCGACGACGTGGACACGCTCAGTCTGCTGCTCGAGTCCCACGCCCCGGCGCTGGCGAACATCGTCGATTCCTCGCTACCGATGCTCGACGCGGCGGCGGCACAGGCGGACGGCGTCACCGGTGCGGCCGCAGCGGCACGAGAGGTCACTCAGCAGCTGCTCGCGCAGGAGCCGTCGTTGATCTATCTCGTGGATCGATCACCCGACGCGCTCGAGAGAACCAGCAGGCTCCTCGACGACACGCGCGGCACCGTCGGCGCGTTGATGACCAACCTCGTGACCGTCACCGATGTTCTCGGGGACCGCACGCCCGCGCTGTCGGCATTCCTGTCGACCACGCCCGAAACGCTGGAAAAGCTGACCTCCATCGTGCACGGCGACCGCGGCGATTTCACGCTCGTCGCCACCCAGGGCCCGGTCTGCTGGTACGACAGCGAACGGCGAACCGTCGGCGACGAATCTCCGCGTAGTCCAGACCTGTCGCTGTACTGCCCACCCGGTGAAGACCTTGCGCAGCGAGGTTCTGCAAACGCCCCACGGCCGAACGACCTCGGCCTGTCGGGCGCGACCTCGCCGGGCAACGTCACGGGCCCACCGATCGTCGACGATCCCCTTCTCATCCCGACCGGGGTGGAGGCGCTCGACTACTGGAAGAAGCTCCTGGAAGGAGTGCAGAAGTGACAGTACGCAAGAGTGCGGCCGCGCTCGTGATCCTCGCTCTCGCAACCGGTGTGGCCGTACTCGGCTACCTCCACCTGGGCGACCGCAAGCTCGACGACCTACGGACGACGGCATTGGCGTCGGCGACGCAGTACACCGAGGAACTCGCGACGTACGACTTCGACGACTCGGGTGCGAACCTCGACCGCGTCACCGCCGCATCCACCGAGGAGTTCGCCCAGACGTATCGCGACGTATCCGGGAAACTGCAGGGATTGCTGACGAGTGGGCAGGGCTCGTCGACGGGCCACGTCGTCACCGCAGGAATCGTCGAAATCGACGACCGGAATGCGCTCGTCGCGGTGTTCCTCGATCAGGAGGTTCGCAACCTGTCGGTACCGGGCGGTCGCACCGATTCCTCGCGCATGGTGATCGGTCTCGAGCGCTCCGGTGATCGATGGTTACTTGCCTCAGCGGAGCCTCGGTGAGATAGCCGCGAGAGCGGACATTGACATGATCGCAGGCCGGCCACGAAGGCCGAAGTGCTGGTCGGGGCACACCCCCAATCACAAAGCACGTAGCCTGACTGAGAAGGTACGGTGGCTCCAGTTCGAATGACACGCGTGTCGTTCGAAAAGATTGTCGGAGCCACCAGGCACGATGCAAGAGGGTCCCGACCATGTCACCAAAGCGACGGGTCACCACTATCGAGGAGATAAGGCCATGGCTTTACCAGTATTGACTCCGGAACAGCGCACCGCGGCTCTGGCCAAGGCTGCCGAGGCGCGCACCGCCCGGTCGAAGCTGCTGGCCGCCGTCAAGTCCGGCGAGCTCAGCGTCGCTGACGTTCTCGCGAAGGCCGAGAACGACGAAATCGTCAAGAAGACCAAGGTGTCCGCCCTGATCAAGGCACTTCCGGGTGTCGGTTCGGTGCGCGCCGCACAGCTGCTCGAGCAGCTGTCCATCGCAGATACCCGCCGCATCGGCGGCCTCGGCGCAAACCAGCGTGAAGCGCTGCTGGCGGCCGTCGCGTCCTGATACAGGGCTTGTGCGGTACGGGTCACACTCGACGGGGCTAGCATTTCCCCCATGAACGTCGAAGTGACCCTGCTGCCCGGGATCGGGGTGCGGAAAGACTTCGCCCTCGCATCCGGGCGCCGCATCGGAGTCATCACCCGCAAAGACGGCGCGAACGAGCTCATCGTCTCGCGCAAAGATGACCCCGACGCAACACAGGCGTCGATCACGTTGAGCAATGAGGAAGCGGCGGCGCTGGGCAATCTGCTCGGCACGCCGCAACTCATTGCTCAACTCGGGGAAGAGCATCGCGATCTCCCCGGCATCAACACTCGCCAGCTCCCGATCCGCGAAGGTTCGCGGTACGACGGTCGAGCTCTCGGCGACACCACGATGCGCACCAAAACAGGCGTGTCCATCGTTGCGGTGATGCGTGCCGGCCAGGTGCAACCGTCACCCACGCCGGACTTCACTCTCACTGCGGGCGACTTGCTGGTCGCTGTCGGCACCGCCGACGGTCTCGACGCAGCCACCAAACTTCTCGGCAACAACTGAGACGGACGGGGCGAGAAGAGACGGGGTCGACCGATGGCGGAAAGCGCACTCGCGTTGACCGAGCTCGGCGCAGTGTTCTTCGCACTCGGACTTCTCGCGCGCGTTGCAGGCAAGTTCGGCGTCTCCCCGATTCCGTTCTACCTTCTCGGAGGACTTGCGTTCGGAAACGGTGGCGTCCTCACACTCGGCGGCATCGACGAATTCACCGAACTCGCCAGCGAAATCGGTGTCGTGCTGCTCCTGTTGCTACTTGGGCTCGAATACACCGCCACAGAACTCGTCACTGGCCTACGGCGATCGTGGATGGCGGGCATCGTCGACCTCGTTCTCAATTTCGCGCCGGGAGCCGCCGTCGGCCTGATACTCGGGTGGGGTGGCGTCGGAGCGCTCGTTCTCGGCGGCGTCACGTACATCTCGTCCTCCGGCATCGTCGCCAAGGTCCTCACCGACCTCGGGCGGCTCGGCAACCGTGAAACCCCGGTGGTGCTGTCGATCCTCGTGTTCGAGGACCTGGCGATGGCCGTGTACCTACCGATTCTGACGACCGTGCTGATGGGGGCAGGTCTTCTCGGTGGGCTCGAAGCCCTCGCTGTATCTCTGCTGGTGGTCACCATCGTGTTGGTGGTGGCGCTGCGGTACGGAGGGTTCGTCTCGGCCGTGCTGGACTGCCAAGACCGAGAAGTGATGCTGCTCAATGTCCTCGGCGCGGCGCTGCTCGTCGCCGGCATCGCGTCCGAACTACAGGTGTCCGCGGCGGTGGGTGCGTTCCTCCTCGGAATCGCGATTTCCGGGTCGACGGCGATGAACGCCACCCGTGTGCTCGAACCACTGCGTGACTTGTTCGCGGCGATGTTCTTCGTTGTGTTCGGCCTGGCAACCGACCCGGCGACGATTCCCCCGGTGCTGGGCTGGGCGGTCGTGCTCGCTGTCGTCACCACGTGCACCAAGGTGGTGACGGGTGCGTGGGCTGCGGGGCGTCAGGGCATCGGGTGGCCTGGTCGTCTGCGAGCGGGCGCAGCGCTCGTCGCGCGCGGCGAGTTCTCCATCGTCATCGCAGGGCTCGCGGTCGCCGCAGGGGCGGTCGAAGGCGAACTGGCGGCATTGGCCACCGCCTACGTGCTGCTGATGGCGATCCTGGGTCCGGTGGCAGCGCGCGTGGTGGAGCCGCTGGCCCGGACAACCATCGGTCGAAAGCCCGCCCTGTGAGTGAGAGTCGCGGTGACCGTAGTCCGGCCCTCTCGGGGTGCCGCCAGCACGGTAACCCCACCGTGTGATTTGCTGACCGACATGACTCCGCGGCGTCGATCTTCATCGGAAGGCGAATCCGCGCTGCGCCGACGCCCGCAGCTGTCCGAGGACGTCGCAAACCATGTTCGGCACATGGTCATGTCCGGCGAAGTTCTTCCGGGTAGCTACATCAGGCTCGACGAGACTGCCGCCGAGCTCGGGGTCAGCGTCACCCCGGTGCGGGAGGCGCTCCTGACACTGCGCGGCGAGGGAATGGTCGAGCTGGTCCCCCACCGTGGCTACGTCGTGTCGCCGCTGACCCCGGAGGACATCGTCGACATCTTCTGGTTGCAGGGGCAGATTGCCGTCGAACTCGTGCGGCGAGCGGCCCCGAAAATTACTGCCGAGGTGATTTCGAAGCTCGAATCGTTCAATGCATCGCTGGCCGCCGCGGTCGAGAAGGGGCAGGCCGAGGAAGTCGAGTTCAGTGAGTTCGAGTTCCACCGAGTGCTCAACCGACTCACCGACGCGAACAAGCTGGCGTGGTTCCTCAACAACGCGACCCGATACACCCCGACGCGGCTCTACGCGTCCGATCCGACGTGGGGCCGGGCGGCGGTACGAAATCACGAGGAGCTGATCGAGGCCCTCCGCATCGGCGACGTCGAGCGGGCCTGCACGCTGATGCGCCAGCAGTTCACCGATGGGGCCGAGCGGCTCATCGCCCACCGCGGGGCCTAGTCACAGAAAAGCCAGAGGGGGCTCCGCCGCCAGTGGCACGGTTAAGTGCATTGGAGTGCACTCAACCATGCCACTGGGCGCGGAGCGCCCCTACCTAACGTGCATTCAGCGCAAGGAATCCGGCGCGGTGAAACGCTCGCCGTACTTCGCTGCTAGCTCGTCGGCACGCTTGACGAACCCGGCCTGGCCGCCCTTGTAGCCGACAACGTACTGGTGCACGCCGCCGGTCCAGGCTGGGAATCCGATGCCGAAGATCGAGCCGATGTTGGCGTCGGCCGTGGTGTTCAGCACACCCTCGTCGAAGCACTTCTGGGTCTCGATTGCCTCGATGAACAGCATCCGCTCGATGAGGTCTTCGAACGGAACGTCCGCCGAACCCGACTTGAATGCATCGCGCAGTCCCGGCCACAGGCCGGTGCGCTTGCCGTCTGCGTACTCGTAGAAGCCCGCGCCCTTGGCCTTCGAAGGACGCTCGAACTCGTCGACCATCTTGTCGATGACGGCACCCGCCGGATCCTCGGGAGGGGTCTGACCCGCGGCAACGAGCGCGTCGTAGGTCTCCTTGCGGATCTTCTGCATCAAGTTGAGCGTCAGCTCGTCGGACAGCTGCAGCGGAGCTGCCGGGTATCCGGCCTGCAGACCTGCCTGCTCGATGGACGCCGGCTCGACGCCCTCACCGAGCATCGCAATAGCCTCGTTGATGAAGGTGCCGATGACGCGAGAGGTGAAGAAGCCGCGACTGTCGTTGACGACGATCGGAGTCTTCTTGATGATCTGCACCAGGTCGAATGCCTTCGCCAACGCAGCGTCCGACGTCTTGTCGCCGCGGATGATCTCCACGAGCGGCATCTTGTCGACGGGCGAGAAGAAGTGGATCCCGATGAAATCTTCCTGACGCTTCACACCCTGAGCCAGACTCGTGATGGGCAGCGTCGAGGTGTTGGACCCGAGCAGCGCAGTCGGATCGACGAGATCCTCGATCTCCTGGAAGACCTTCTGCTTGAGCTCCTCGGACTCGAACACTGCCTCGATGACGAGGTCTGCGCCTTCGACGTCTTTGGCGTCGGCGGTGGGGTGAATCCGCGCGAGCAGAGCGTCGGACTTCTCCTGGGTGGTCTTGCCACGCGAGAGAGCCTTGGCCTCGATGGCCTCCGAATACGCTTTACCCTTCTGCGCAGACTCGAGCGCCACGTCCTTGAGGACGACCTCGATTCCTGCCTTCGCGCACACGTACGCGATGCCGGCGCCCATCATTCCTGCGCCGAGAACTGCGACCTTGGTGAACGTCGTCTTCTCGATGCCGTCCGGACGCGACTTGCCCGCGTTGATGGCCTGCAGATCGAAGAAGAACGCCTGAATCATGTTCTTCGACACCTGGCCGGTGACCAACTCGGTGAAGTAACGCGACTCGATGGTGCACGCATTGTCGAAGTCGACCTGTGCACCTTCGACTGCCGCAGCGAGAATCGCGCGCGGAGCCGGCATCGGTGCGCCCTTGATCTGCTTGCGCAGGTTCGACGGGAACGCCGGCAAGACCTGCGCGAGCTTCGGGTTCGACGGGGTGCCGCCGGGGATCTTGTAGCCCTTGACGTCCCACGGTGCGACGCCACCCTCCGGGTTGGCCTTGATCCACGCCTTTGCGGTGGGCACCAATTCTTCGATGCTGCCGACCAATTCGTGGATCAGACCGACCTCGAGAGCCTTCGCCGGACGGAATCGGGTGCCCTGCGCGAGGACGGTCATGAAGCCGTTCTGGATGCCGAGGAGTCGCGTGATGCGGGCAACGCCACCACCACCGGGCAGCAGGCCGAGCGAGACCTCGGGCAGACCGATCTGCACGCCCGGTACGTCGGCCGCGATGCGGTGATGCGTCGCGAGGGCGATCTCGAGTCCGCCGCCGAGTGCTGCGCCGTTGATGGCGGACACGACCGGCTTACCGAGCTTCTCGATGCGACGCAGCTGTGCCTTCACTGCCTGCACCTCGTCGAAGACCTGCTGTGCGTCCTCGGGGCGAGTAGCCAGGATGTTGTTCAGGTCTCCGCCGGCGAAGAAGGTCTTCTTCGCGGACGTGAGGACAACACCGGTGATGCTGTCCAGCTCCGCTTCGAGGCGGTCGACGGTGGCGCCCATCGATTCCTTGTACAGCTGGTTCATCGTGTTGGCGCCCTGGTTCGGGTCGTCCATCGTGAGTACGACGATGCCGTCGGCGTCCTGGTCCCACTTGATCATGTTGTTTTCAGACATCAGTTGTTCCTCAGACTCGCTCGATGATGGTGGCAACGCCCATGCCGCCGCCGATGCACAGGGTGATCAGCGCGTATCGGCCGCCGCGGCGCTCGAGCTCGTCGAGCACAGTTCCGGTGATCATGGCGCCGGTGGCGCCGAGCGGGTGGCCCATTGCGATTGCGCCGCCGTTGACGTTGAGCTTCTCGTTCGGGATCTGAAGATCCTTCTGGAACCGGAGCACGACGGATGCGAACGCCTCGTTGAGTTCGAAGAGATCGATGTCGTCGACGGTCAGTCCTGCAGTCGCGAGTACCTTCTTCGACGCAGGCGTGGGGCCGGTCAACATGATCGTCGTGTCGGCGCCGCTCGTCGCGGTCGCAACGATGCGGGCGCGCGGTACGAGGTTCAGGTCCTTGCCTGCCCGCTCGCTGCCGACGAGGACGAGTGCCGCGCCGTCGACGATGCCGGAGCTGTTGCCACCGGTGTGCACGTGATCGATCTTCTCGATCCAGTGGTACTTCTGCAGCGCGACGTCGTCGAATCCGCCCATCGCAGCGATGCCGGTGAACGCGGGGTTGAGCTTGCCGAGTGACTCGACGGTGCTGCCCGGACGCATGTGCTCGTCGTGATCGAGGATGAGCAGACCGTTCTGGTCAGTCACCGGAACGACCGACTTGGCGAAGTATCCGCCCGTCCACGCTGCCGCTGCACGTTCCTGCGACTGCACGGCATAGGCGTCGACGTCTTCGCGGCTGAACCCCTCGATCGTCGCGATGAGATCGGCGCCGATGCCCTGCGGCGCGAAGTACGTGTCGTAGTTTGTGGCCGGATCCATCGCCCAGGCTCCACCGTCGCTACCCATCGGGACGCGCGACATGGACTCGACGCCACCGGCGATGACGACCTCGTCCCATCCCGAGCGCACCTTCTGTGCGGCCAGGTTGACGGCTTCGAGGCCGGATGCGCAGAAGCGGTTGAGCTGGAAACCGCCGACGGTGTCGGGCATCTTTGCAGCGAGGACCGCGGTGCGCGCGATATCGGCGCCCTGGTCGCCCACCGGCGAGACGACGCCGAGGATCAGGTCGGAAATCCGGTTCTCGTCGAGGTCGGGGAATCGTCGACGCAGCTCGTCGATCAGGCCGGTGACCAGCGAGATCGGTTTGACGGAGTGCAGTGCACCATTCTTCCCCTTGCCACGCGGGGTTCTGATGGCTTCGTAAATGAACGCTTCTGTAGTCACAGGGCGGTCGTTCCTTCCACGTACTTCTCATTCGGCGGCAGCGCCGTAAGGCGCCACAGGACTCGAGGAATACACCTCGGCTGCGTTCAGCCTAGAACGCGTTACATGACCGGGTGAAGGACCGAAACGAGCGAAGTACGTGACCGGTGCGTGCGTTTGTCGCGATCGCGGCACGGGTAGAACTAAGATCACCAGTGGGGGAACATTGGCCAGCTACGGAGATGATGACCATGGAGACCCAGGAACCGTTCACGGTCGGCGCGCACGTCAAGGTGCGATACAGCTCCGACCCTGCTTTGCCCCGAGATCAATGGAGCAAGGAATCGGGCGTGATCAAAGAAGACTTCGGCGAGCAGGTCACCGTAGCCACCGATCGGAGCTGGGCACTCGCACGTCGCTACGCTGTCGCGCTCGACGACGGACGGCTCGTATTCGTGGATCCGGAGCATCTGGAGCCGGCCTGACGGTCGGGTCCCGCAACCTAGCACCATTTATGCAGAGCTAGCACACCCGCTCGCCTCCGAGCAGGTGTGCTAGCTCTGCAAAAGTCGTTCTAGCTTCGCTCAGGGTGCGAGACTCACTCCTTGAGCGGAGTCGCCCCCAGCTGCGCCTGCAACAGTTCCATCGCTACGGTCTCCGGATCGCGTCGAACCGATGGGTCGGCGGGTTCGGCAGCGGCCTTGAGCAGCTCTTCCTCGTCCTCCGGGGTTTCGGGCGGCGGCGGTCCGGCCGGCTCGGGATCGTCCGGGTAATCCGGGGCTTCGGGCGGAGGAATGTCGTCGTACGCAGAACCGCCGCCCCCTCCAGAACCATCTCCTGCTGAACCGAAGGCGTCATCGGTCGTCCGCGCCGGCTTGCTCTGGCTCGGGCGTGAGAACTTGGTCAGCGGGGCTTTGGGAGCTTCCTGCGCGCCCTTGGAGACCGGCGCGTCGTCGACGGGTGCGGCTGCTCCGACGACACAGGTCACGGCCCAGTCGACGCCGAACACGTCACGCAGAGCATCACTGATGACGTCGGCATTCCTCGGTTCCTGCAGCCGCTTGGCGAGGGGAGCCGAATCGTGACCGAGCGTGATCGATCCTGCGTCTACCGCCCGTACCGACGCTCCGGAGAGCATGACCTCGACGGTGCGGCTGCGTTCGCGGACCTTGCCCCTGACCTCGGACCACACCGCTCGCACCGCCGCGGCATCGGGTTGATTGGATGCAGCGGCAACAGGTTCGGGCTCAGGTTCCGGCTGTGGTTCCGAAACGGGCTCTGGTTCGGGCGTCGGCACAGGCACCGGTTCCGGCGCGGGTTCAGGTTCGGGCGCGGGCGCGGGCGCTGGCTCAGGTTCGGGCGCGGGCGCCGGCTCAGGTTCTGAAACGGGCTCGGGCTGTGGTTCCGAAACGGGCTCTGGTTCGGGCTCTGGTTCCGGCGTCGGCACCGGTTCCGGCGCCGGCTCGGGTTCAGGCGCCGGCTCAGGCGCGGGCACACGCGCAGGCTCAGCAGGCACGACAGCAGCAGGCACCGGCTCAACGGGAGCCGCAGAAACGGGAGCCGCAGCAGCAGGAGCCGCATCCGCTGCCGGCCGCTGGGACGGACGGACGAACTTGGGTGCAATCTCCTCGACGGGCGGTGCAACCTCCTCGACGGGTGCAGCCGCAGGTCGACGCTGCACAGCTGCGTGATCGACAGCGGCTTGCTCACCCGCAGGAAGGGTGACGTCGAGCCGTCGCTCCAGCCGCTCGAGGCGCTGCAGCACAGCCGATTCCGCGTCCGACGCAGACGGAAGCAGCATGCGAGCGCACATCACTTCGAGGAGCAGACGTGGAGCCGTAGCACCTCTCATCTCACCGAGACCTGCGTGAATGATCTCGGCGTAGCGAGCGAGAGTTGCCGAGCCGATACGTTCGGACTCCTCGCGCAAGCGCTCGAGAACATCGCCGGGGACGTCGACGAGGCCACGCTCGCCCGCGTCCGGGACAGCACGCATCAGAATGAGATCGCGGAGTCTCTCGAGGAGGTCCGTCGCGAATCGACGTGGATCGTGACCGGCGTCGACGACCTTGTCGATGGTTCCGAACAGCGAGCCGCCGTCGCCGACTGCCAGCGCGTCGACGGCCTCGTCGATGAGCGCGACATCGGTGACGCCGAGCAACGACAGCGCACGCGGGTACGTGACTCCTTCGGGCCCAGCACCGGCAAGCAGTTGGTCGAGCACGCTGAGGGAGTCACGCGGAGAACCGCCACCAGCGCGGATGACCAGCGGAAAGACCGGGGCCTCGACCTCGACGTTCTCCTGCGCACAGATCTTCTCCAGCAACCCACGCATCGTCGACGGCGGGAGCAGACGGAACGGATAGTGGTGGGTTCGCGACCGGATGGTCGGTAGGACCTTTTCCGGTTCCGTCGTCGCGAAGATGAAGACGAGGTGTTCTGGCGGCTCTTCGACGACCTTGAGCAGCGCGTTGAAGCCTGCCGTCGTGACCATGTGGGCCTCGTCGATGATGAAGATGACGTAACGCGATTCGGCAGGCGCATAGACGGCCTTGTCCCGAAGATCACGGGCGTCGTCGACGCCACCGTGACTCGCGGCGTCCATCTCTACGACGTCGAGGTTGCCGGGACCACCCGGTGCGAGGGCGACGCAGGAGTTGCACACTCCGCAGGGCGTCGAGGTCGGACCTTCGGCGCAGTTGAGCGAGCGCGCGAGGATGCGTGCCGAGGAGGTCTTACCGCAACCGCGAGGCCCGGAGAAGAGATAGGCGTGGTTGATCCGATTGGCGTTCAGCGCGACACTCAACGGCTCGGTGACGTGCTCCTGACCGACGACATCAGCGAACGTCGCAGGACGGTACTTCCGGTAGAGAGCCACGCCTGGAAGGGTACCGGCGCACACCGACGCAAGCACCGATGCCCCGATACAAGACCCGGGTCATTCCGCGGGCTGCACCCTTCGGATACGCGTCAGGGTGATGCTACGTCGTGCGTTCGACTGCGTCGACCATCCGTGAACGACTCCTGCGTCGAGTACGACGTCGCTGAGCTCGTTCGTGATCGTGCCGCGCTTGGTATCCAGGAAATTCACCCGGACCGTGCCTCCGAGGGCGACCGCACGGGCCAATGCATCGACATCACGCGGCCCCAGCTGACACCATGCTCGGATCGACCCGGCCACTCGATCGACGTCGACATCGACTGCAGTTCCCGACGCCAGTGCCGCAGCGAGGACGGCAGGTGGGGTGCCCGCCCGAATCACGAACACCGGACTAGACGCCGTGTGGGGTGCCTTGGCCCTGGAGACCTTCACCTCCGCCGCTGAACCCTCGACTGTCGGCGCATGCCCGGCTTCACGGAGAACGTCCAGAACCAGATGGGCAGGAAGTGACGACACAACGACCGTGGGGGCGACGATGCGTGACTTCAACTTCGCCAGTGACGCTATCTCTCGAATCAGCGATTCGTCGTCGCTCACGACGACACTCGACGCGGAACGGACGACCATTTGGCCGTGTCTACGCGCGCAATCCTTGATCAAGTAGTCGAGCGACTGCGGTATGTCGGTGACGGCGACCTCGGACAGTTCGGCACGCAGGTTCTCGGCCGTGCCGCCGTCGTCGAAATACCGTCGGACCGATTCCGGGGAGAAACGCCACGTCGACGCCGCATCCTTCGACTCGGCGATGGCAGCGCCGGAGAGGAGGTTCGAGATGCGCTCGCTTACCGGTCCGGTCACGACGGCGGTGAGATCGGGCAACAGCCGCAGCACACACTCCGATCCGTCGACGATGCGGTCCACGATCGGAGCGATGACCGTCTCGACAGTGCCCACTCCGCAACGCCCGAGACCGCCGAGCGCGCTCGACAGTTCGGTCGGCGCGTGCCCCGCCAGCAGTCCCAGCCAGGACAGTTCACGCCAGATCGCCTCGAGGTCCCCTGGATCGGCTGCGTCGACGAATCCCGGCAGTAGCCACTCGAAATAGCGAAGCGCCTTTGCGTCGTCGGCGACGCCCTTCGGCGGCATGGATGCGAGAACAGCGTGCCGAAGCATCGCAGTGGACGCATTGCTCGGATACACGCTCAGCACCTTGGCGCCAGAGAGATTGGTCGGCGAACCGTCCAGGCACCACCACTCGGCGATCATCGACACCAGCTTCTCCGCGCGGCTCGACGCCTTCCACGCGGGGAAGTCTGTGGTGCTCCGCACGACTCCGTGTCCGTGCTGGAGCAGTCCCATCGACCGGCTCAGCTCCAGCACCAGTTCCACGACCGAACTATCTTCTGCGTCAACGGTTGTGGTCAGCGTTCGCATTTCGCGGACACCGACGCCGCCCGCCTTCACCGTCGAGACGCTCCCCGAATCGACCGCGTCGAGCACTGCGTCGGCCGTCTCGCAGAAGCGTGCGATTGCGCGCTGCTGTCCCGCGAGGTCGACATCTGGGGCTTCGCCCGGCCACGGGCACGCGAGACTCGGAACGCCCCCGAGTTCGTGGTTCCGAAGGTCGTGGCCCCCGAGTTGAGATGTCCGGTACCCGTCACCGCTCGGCCACACGAGCGCGCGGTCGACGAGTGCAGCCAGCGCGCGGTCGATGTCCTCGGCGGTGTTCTGGCCGCCTTCGTCGAACCTGACGGCGAGCTCCGAGCGCGTCCGAATGCCCTTGAATGCCGCCAGGACAGTTCGCGCTCCGTGGTCGAGCGAACGCACGGCAGCGGCCACGGACGGCGGGGTCTGCAGGAGGTGTGCCAGGGCCGCATATGTGCGCGGAGGCGGGTAGATCGCCACGTCGATGCGGTTGGCGAGCAGACTGGTCAGTGCTTCCTCGTCGAGACCCTCCAGCCATTCGCGCTGCGACGTCACTTCTTCTTCGCCGCAGCCTTGGCGGCCTTTTTGAACTCACGCACTTCGAGGAGTGACTTCTCGTCGACGACGTCAGCGATGGAACGCCGAGATCCGTCGTCCCCGTATGCGCCTGCCGCCGTGCGCCAACCCTCGGGAGTGATACCCATCTGCTTTCCGAGAAGAGCGAGGAAGATTCGTGCCTTCTGATCGCCGTATCCGGGAAGCGCTTTCAGGCGCTTCAGCACTTCGGCACCGTTGGGGTCGTCCCGACGCCAGAGCTCGTCGGGCTTGCCGTCGTAGTTGTCGACCAGGTACTGCGCGAGTCCCTGAATGCGCTTGGCCATCGACCCCGGGAACCGATGCACGGCAGGAGTCGTGGCACATACGGCTGCGAACTCGTCGGGATCAGACTCCGCGATGGTGCCGACCTTCAGATCACCGAGCCTGTCGACGAGCTTCTTCGGACCTGCGAACGCCGATTCCATCGGGACCTGCTGATCGAGAAGCATGCCGATGAGCAACGCGAACGGGTCCTCCGCCAGCAGCGCGTCGGCTTCGACGTCACCGGTCAGGTGCAGTGTGGGAGCCATAACCGAATCTTCTCACGCAGGAGAGACCTAGGTGATGGACACCAACTGCGTGATGTCGTCGAACGGCAACGGGCCATCGACGACGGCCCCGACGACCGCGTTGTTCAACGTGATCGACCCGCCGTGGTTGTCGAGGAAGGCCGTGTCGGCCGCGTCCCGCCCGGTTGCGATGCGCACGAGCGTCGAACGGGGTGCGAGGCAGGTGGCGTCGACGACCCGCCACTGACCATCGACGAAGGCTTCTGCGACTGCGTGGAAGTCCATCGGATCGCATCCTGGGGCGTACACCGCCACGAGCCGAGCCGGAACGTTGACCGCGCGTAGGAGCGCCACGACGAGGTGGGTGTAGTCGCGGCACACACCGGCACCGGCCAAGAGGGTGTCGACGGCGCCGTCGATCGGATCACTGCTTCCCGGCACGTAGCTCAGCCGAGCACCGACCCAGGACGACACCTCGGCGAGAAGCTTCTCCGACGGTTCGTAGGATCCGAATTCCGTTGCGGCGAAGCCGAAGAACTTGTCGGCCTCGGCGTACCGGCTCGGCCTGAGGTACAGCGACAGATCGTAGTCCGACGCCGGCGCCGGGTCGGTATTGCCGTAGATCGTGGCCGAGTAGGACACCTCGAGTTTGCCGACGCCCGCATGTAGCTTGTGGATGCGCGTACCGTGCGCGCCGCTGATCTCCTGCGCGTCCACCGGTTGCCCGTCGAGCGTGAACGACAGCGCTTCCCACACGTCCGCACCGGGATGCGGTGCTACCGCGATCTGAAATTCGAGTGTGCTGGCCTCGGTGACATCCACGTCGAGGTAGGCCGAGACGTCACGTTTCATTCTTGCGATCCTGCCATCAGTCGGACGAACGTGCAGATCATGAGTCTTCGGAGCGAAACTCTCCGGTGGCGAGGAAGATGACGCGCTTGGCGACTTCGACGGTGTGATCGCTGTAGCGCTCGTAGAACCTGCCGAGCAAGGTGATGTCGACTGCAGCGGGAACCCCGTGCGGCCAGTCGGGCGCCGAGGTCAGCACGAAGAGACTGCGATGCAGCTGGTCCATCTCCTCATCGGCCGTCTGCAGCTTGGCCGCGAGTTCCGGATCCCGCGTCAGCAGAACCTCACGCGTCGATTCTGCCTGCGAGACGGCAACGCGGCCCATCTCGGCGAACACCGCCTCGACTTCGGAAGGAAGCACGTGAGCGGGGTGACGCCGCCGAGCAAGCTCGGCGATATGGATCGCGAGTCCACCCATTCGCTGGAGGTCGGCGACGATGTGGATTCCGCTGACCATGATGCGCAGGTCGAGCGCGACAGGGGCTTGCAGCGCGAGTACCGAGAATGCCTTGTGCTCCCAGTCGGTCGCGAGTAGGTCGATCTGGCCGCGGCTGTCGATGGTCTCCTCGGCCAGGGCCAGGTCGGCGGTGAGCAGTGCCGTCGTCGCCGACGCCATCGCCTCCTCGGCCATCCTGCACATGTCGGCCAGGTCGGAGCGAACCGAATCGAGTTGCTCGTTGTAGGACTCACGCACGACGGCCACGACCCGTGGCTGCGCGCGCGGCAAAGCGCTGTTCGCCGAAAGTGCTCATGTACCGCCGATCCTTACCGTAGATATCTACGTGGCTTTGTACCCCCGCCTGCATCTTCCTACACTTCGGCGATTTGTGGGAACCTGCTGACGTGACGGTCGTCAAATCGATTCTGTTGTTCGGTGTAGCTGCTGTGTTCGAAATCGGCGGGGCGTGGTTGATCTGGCAGGGCGTCCGTGAACACCGCGGCTGGATTTGGATCGGTTCGGGGGTGATCGCACTCGGCATGTACGGCTTCGTTGCGACGCTCCAGCCCGATGCCAACTTCGGTCGCATACTCGCGGCGTACGGCGGCGTCTTCGTCGCGGGCTCCCTGGCGTGGGCGATGGTCGCCGACGGCTTTCGCCCCGACCGGTGGGACGCCACCGGCGCATTGATCTGCCTGGCCGGCGTCGCCGTGATCATGTACGGCCCGCGCTGACCGCGGGCCGTACATGATCAGCAGTTGCTCGGCGCAGGCACTCCGTAGAAGCGATCCTTGATCCAGTTCTGAGCCTCCCCGATACCGAGAATGTCCGGGATGAGGTGCCCAGCACCCGATCCGGGGACGATCGCCGGAACCTGCGCGGCACTGAGCTGAACCGTCGCACCCTTGCTGCACCACGCGCCGCCGAGCTCGACGGCCTGTCCGTGCGGAACGATATCGTCGGACGTGCCGGACTGGATCAGCACCGGAGCCGTCGGGGTACGTTCACCGATCTTGTTCTTCGACAGGATTTCCTGCGCTACGGGCAACCGGTCCAGTACAACCGACATCGGTTCGCCCGTGGTGGTGTATTCGGTGGTTCGGTGCAGTCCCACGGTCAGAATCGTCTCGCCGACACACTGATTGGCGACCTGGTTCAGCATCGCCCTGCCCGCGTCGTTGATATTGGCGTCGATGATCGGCCGCAGACCGGGATCCGATTCCAGTAGTCCGTTGAGGGTGTACCCGATGACGCCGGTCAAGATGGTTCCGTCCACCTGATCGAGCGTCTGCTTCAGGTCCGCGGGCGGGGCCCCGGCGTAGGTGCCGACGAGGTCGAGTTCGGGCGCGTACTCACCGGCCAGTTCGGCTGCCGCAGCGGCAGCCCCACCACCCTGCGAGTAACCGTAGGCCGCGACGGGTCCGTCCGCAGAGATCTTGGTGCCCGGCAAGTTCTGTGCAGCCCGGGCGGCATCGAGTACCGCATGCGCTTCGGACGCACGGTTGACGTAGGTGTGCGCCCCCGGCGTACCCAGTCCCTCGTAGTCGGTGATCACGACGCCGTAGCCCTGAGACAGCAGAGAGTACGCGGCAAGAACCTCGTACTCGACCATGAATCCCAGCGGAGGCGTGTAGGTGATGAGGCGGTTCAGCATTCGCGACGGCGCGCACTGATCGCCCTGCCCCTGGGTGCCGGGAGCCAGTACGACGAGCGGCCTCGGCCCAGGTCCCGTCCAGTCCGCGGCGGGATCGATGTACGTTCCGGTCACTGCGTTCGGCGCATCGTTGGAATCGTTGCTGCGGTACATGATTCGGGTGGCGACACCCGGCAGTGTGCCGCCGATTCCGGGCACCGAGATCGCCAACGGCGACGGCTCTGTGCGTAGGACGTCACCCGGCGCGGCCGCAGGCAACGGACTCGGTGGCGTGTAGAAGTCGGACTCCCCAGTCGAGCCCGTCGACGACCCGGAAGGCGGCTGCGCCGTTGCGAGTGGCGTCATCACCGCCGATACCACTATCGCGGCACCGATTGCCGAACTGAACATCCGTGACACCCGCATGCGTGAGACCCCCCCGTACGTCCGACCGCTCCTTACCGAGCGGTAGTAAGACTTCGAAACGGACCATACGTGATGATGCCCACATATCAATAGACCGGGTTGGGTGGATCATACGATTTCGTCGCGATCGGCCAGGACATTCCCCAATTCACCGACGTCGACGATGCATCTCGGCCTTCGCTGTGGTGATCTCGTCCGTCGTCAGCGCACGGCCGGGCAGCGTGGACATGCCCGAATCGGCACGCAGGCCATCCATGACGATCGCGAAGTAGCGCTTCCAGTTCGCCGGCTCCACGCAGCCCATGAACTCGGACGCGGCGCTGACCATCCCGATCAGCGGGAAAAGATCGTTGACCTCGACATCAGCTCGTAGACGACCCGAATCTTTCGCACGAACGACGATTCGTTCGACGAACGGCTCGATCCGCTCACGCATCTTGGCGATCCCATTGCAGCCCTCGTCGGTACCCAGCACGACGTCACCGAGGCCCTTGTCTGCCGATATCGCTTCGAACAGCCTCGCGAGGAACGTGACCAGACCATCCCAGGGGTCCTCGACCAGCAACGATTCTTCTGCACACGCCAGCATGTCCTCGAGGCGTTGCTCGAACACTCCGTCGATCAGTTCTTCCTTGCAGGAGAACCGCCGATACACCGTCCCGACGCCGACCTTCGCATGAGCCGCGACGTCGTCGAGAGTGATGTCGATCCCGCGAGAGGCGAACAGCTCACGCGCCGCATCGACAATGCGTCTGCGATTGCGTTCGGCGTCGGCCCGCAGTGGCTTCTTGATGCATGTGTCGTCTTTCACAGTCAATGCGTGTCCGTTTCACCCGATAAGCGGAGGACATACCTCCACTTAACTGCTACCTTCGTTCTATCCGGAGGATACACCTCCGCATAGCCGATCGAAGGAACACCATGACCGCATTGTCACCCGACGACACCACGTCGTCAGAACTGGCAACGGGGGAAACCACCGAAGCCAAATCCCACCGAAATCGTTGGTTGATCCTGGCCACGCTAGGTCTCGCCCAGCTCATGGTGGTGCTCGACGCCACCGTCGTGAATATCGCACTCCCCGCCGCACAGCTCGACCTCGGCTTCGACAACAGCAACCGCTCCTGGGTCGTCACCGCCTACGCGCTCGCCTTCGGCAGCCTCCTCTTGCTCGGCGGCCGGCTCAGCGACCTATTCGGTCGTCGCAACACCTTCCTCGTGGGCCTTGTCGGCTTCGCCGTGATGTCCGCAGTCGGCGGGGCAGCAGTCAACTTCGGCATGCTCGTCGCTGCACGCGCAGGTCAAGGCGTGTTCGGCGCGCTGCTGGCACCGGCGGCCCTGTCCCTGCTCGCAACCACGTTCACCGACCCCAAGGAACGTGCGAAGGCATTCGGCATCTTCGGTGCGATCGCCGGTGGAGGCGGCGCACTCGGTCTTCTGCTGGGGGGAATCCTCACCGAGTGGGCCACCTGGCGCTGGAGTCTCTACGTCAACCTGTTCTTCGCAGCTTTCGCATTCGTCGCCGGGTTCATCCTGCTGGCGAAGCACGAGGTCGACGTGCGTCCGCGCTTGGACATACCCGGCACGGTGACCGTCTCGGCAGCACTGTTCGCCATCGTCTACGGCTTCGCCCACGCCGAGTCCGACGGTTGGGGTGACACCGTCACCATCGCATTCCTCGTGGTCGGCGCCGCATTGCTCGCAGTGTTCTTCGGAATTCAGCAGCGCGTGGAACATCCATTGCTTCCGCTGCGGATCATCCTCGATCGCACTCGCGCCGGATCCTTCCTCGCCGTATTCATCACCGGCGCCGGCATGTTCGCCGTGTTCCTGTTCCTGACGTACTACCTGCAGAACACGCTCGGATTCACTCCGATCAGCACCGGCTTCGCGTTCATGCCGATGATCGGCGCACTGATCGTCACCGCAACGCTGTCGACAGCGATCGTGCTGCCACGTTTCGGACCGCGAATCCTGATGACCGGTGGCCTGCTCATCGCGGCACTCGGCATGGGATTGCTCACGCAGATCGACGTCGATTCCAGCTATTCGACGCACATCCTGCCCGGCCTGATCATCATGGGCCTCGGGCTCGGCGCGACGATGGCGCCGGCAATGCAGGGCGCGATCTCGGGTGTCGACCCCGACGATTCCGGGGTGGCCTCGGCGACAGTCAACACGATGCAGCAGATCGGCGGATCGATCGGCACCGCGTTGCTGAGCACCATTGCGGCAACTGCTGCGACGAGCTACGTCACTGACAACATGGCGACTGCAGCGAGCGCCCAGGCCCTTGCCGCCCACGCCGAGGTCGCCAGCTACACCACGACCTTCTGGTGGGCAACGGGAATCTTCCTGTTGGGTGCAGCCATCTCGGCGATCGTCGTCAAGCCGGGCTTGCTACCAGCAGCACCGGAAGGTGCGGTAGTAGTCGGGCACTAGAGGGCGCTCCGCGCCCAGTGGCGCGGTTAAGTGCACTCCCGTGCGCTCAACCGCGCCACTAGCTGCGGAGCAGCTTTTCCGTCGCGGCCAGCAGAACGCAGGTCGCGACGCCGTTCATCGACTTCTCCAGCTCGTCGAGCGAGGGGAAGCTCGGGGCGAGGCGGATGTTCCGGTCGAGCGGGTCCTTCTTGTACGGGAACGCAGACCCTGCGCCCGTCAACGCGATGCCGGCGTTCTTCGCCAGTTCGATCGACCGAGCCGCCGTTCCGTCCAGCACGTCGAGCGAGATGAAGTAGCCGCCCTTCGGCTCGGTCCACGATGCGATCTTGGACGCGCCGAGTCGGTCGTCGAGAATCTGCTGAACCAACGCGAACTTGGGCGCCAGGATGTCGCGATGCTTCTTCATGTGGGCACGCACACCCTCGGCATCACCGAAGAACCGCAGGTGGCGAAGCTGATTGAGCTTGTCGGGTCCGATACTCTTCTTGCCGAGGTGCATCTGGTACCACGCCAGGTTCTCGTCCGAGCTACCGAAGAAGCTGACGCCGGCACCGGCGAAGGTGATCTTCGACGTCGATGCGAGCACGAACGGCCGGTTGGCGTTCCCCGCATCGGCGGCCCAGCCCAGCACGTCGTACGACGGGGCGAACTCTTCTGCGATGGGGTGCACGGCGTACGCGTTGTCCCAGAAGAGACGGAAGTCCGGAGCCGCGGTAGGCATGGTCGCCAGCGTCCGAACGATTTCCTCGGAGTACACAGCCCCGGTCGGATTCGAGTAGTTCGGGACCGCCCACATTCCCTTGATCTGCGGATCCGCAGCAACCAACCTGGTGATCTCGGCGATGTCCGGGCCGTCGGGCAACATTGGAATAGAGATCATGTCGATGCCGAAGCTCTCGGTGATCGCGAAATGTCGATCGTATCCGGGGGCTGGGCACAGGAACCGAATGTTCGGCTCGGCCGACCAGGGGCGGGGCGAGTCCGGCAATCCATGCAGCAACGCCCATACGACGAGGTCGTGCATGATCTCGAGGCTCGCATTGTTGCCTGCCAACAGATTCTTGACCGGGATGTTCAGCAACTCACCGAAAATTGCGCGCAGCTCGGAAAGACCGCCCAAACCACCGTAGTTGCGGCAGTCCGTGCCATTACCGTCGCGAAAGTCCTCACCGGGGAGCGTCAGCAGGCCAGCAGCGAGATCGAGCTGCTCGGGCGACGGCTTTCCACGGGTGAGGTCGAGAGCCAGATTCGCGGCCTTCAGCTGCTCGTACGTCACAGACTGGCGCTCGTGCTCTGAGGCGAGCTCCTCATGGTTCATCAGACCCAACTGGGTTTGCGCTGGCATGCGGAGCGGCCTCTCGGTGTCTGGTCCCTCGACAATTGTTGATCCCACAAAATAAAGGGGACCCCGCGCACCCGGCAGAGCCCATTGACCCTTGCTGCCTTCCGGCCCTGGGGGAGTTCACAGGATGCGCGCCGCGCGGGATCCATTGAAGAGTGTAGCCGTACCCGCGACACCGACGGGTCGGTGCCCCTCGGTCCCGCCGCTCGAAAGGTCCCCGGAAGCTGTCAGATCGTATGAATGTGCCGTTCAAGCGATCACAGAGCGGCCCGTTTGGGAGATGGAGGGGGTGACCCGGTATGCTTCCCCACGGAGGATTCGCCTAGTGGCCTATGGCGCTCGCCTGGAACGCGGGTTGGGTTAACGCCCTCAGGGGTTCAAATCCCCTATCCTCCGCCAACGGGAAAGCCCCTGCGATACGTCGCGGGGGCTTTTTCGTGTTCGATTCGCCGCAGTGCGGGAGAATCGGCGGCATGACTTCCGAAGAATCCACCGCCGACCGCTACCGCAGGCTCGCTGCCACACTCACGATGCGGATCGACGCTGTGCCCTCGGACAGGTGGGACATCGCCTCGACCTGCGACGGATGGAGCCTCCGTGACGTCGTGCGCCACATCCTCGACACCCAACGCGGCGCTCTGGCACCCGTCGGGCTGACCATCCCCGACGGTCCCACCGTCGATGAAGACCCGGTCGCCGCGTGGGCGCATACCCGGGACGCGATGCAGGACATTCTCGACGATCCGGCCCGAGCAAATCTGGAATACGACGGGCATTTCGGACGCACCGACTTGGCATCGTCGATTCGGTCGTTCTACAGCCTCGACCTGATCGTGCATGCCTGGGACATCGCCCACCCGGCTGGGTTGGACGACACCATTGCCGACGACGACCTCGATTTCGTCGAGGCATTCATCGCCGAGATGGGCGACAACATCCGGATGGACGGGGTCTGCGGACCCGCGGCGGAGGTCCCGGCCGACGCCGACCGGCAGACGAAGGTCCTGGCCCAGTTGGGTCGAACGGTCTGACCCTGCTGCATCACCGCCGGACGAAAAGCGCACGCACGGGCTCGACCTGCCCGTGCGTGCGCAATTCTCGTCTCGCTGCACTTACCGCGCGGACCAGCCGCCGTCCATCGTGTAGGACGCACCCGTGACCATGCCTGCGTCAGCGGAGGCCAACCACCCGACGAGCGATCCGACTTCCTCGGGCTCGACGAGTCGCTTGATCGCACTCTCGGTAAGCATGACCTTCTCGAGCACCTCATCCTCGCCGATCCCGTGGGCCGCCGCTTGATCCTTGATCTGCTTCTCCACCAACGGCGTTCGCACATAGCCGGGGTTGACGCAGTTGCTGGTCACGCCGTACTTGCCACCTTCGAGAGCAGTCACCTTCGACAGACCTTCGAGGGCATGTTTCGCGGTCACGTACGCAACCTTGTACTCAGATGCTCGAAGACCGTGCACGGACGACAGATTGATGACCCTGCCGAACCCGCGGGCGTACATCCCCGGCAAAGTCGCGCGAATCAACAGGAACGGGGCCTCCACCATCAGCGTCTGAATCCGACGAAACGCAGCCGGCTCGAAATCGACTATCGGAGCGACGGTCTGAATTCCTGCGTTGTTGACCAGGATATCGACATCGAGCGTCACGTCCTCCAACGCCGAGACGTCGAGTAGATCCACTGCCCAAGCGTCACCGCGCAATTCCGATGCCAACTCCTTGGCCGCCACCTCGTCGACGTCGGCGATCGTGACCTTCGCGCCGCGAGAAGCCAACTGGCGGGCGCATGCGGCACCGATTCCCGACGCCCCGCCCGTCACGAGCGCGGAGCGCCCCGCCAGATCGGTCACTTCAGGCCGGCCTTCGCCAGTTCCGCCTCGGTGGCGAGGTTCTTGGCGTCGGCGATGTCGATGCTTTCGAGCGCCAATCCCTTCGTCTCACGGGCGATGACGACTGCAACCACGGTGATGGAGCAGGCGCCTGCGAGGTACCAGGCGATCGGAACCGACGATCCGTAGATGTCGAGCAGCTTCACCGCGATGATCGGAGCGAGCGAACCGGCGACGATCGAGGTGACCTGATAGCCAAGGGACACACCGGAATACCGCATGCGCGTCGGGAACATCTCTGCCATGATCGCCGGCTGAGTGGCGTACATGAAGGCATGGAACAGCAGGCCGATGATGATGGCCAGCATGATCACGACGTTGTGGCCGCTGTTCATCATCGGGAACGCGAAGAAGCCCCACGTTGCTGCCGTGACGGCACCGACGAAGTACACCGGACGACGACCGACACGGTCGGCAAGCCTGCCCACCATCGGAATTGCGCAGAAGTGGATAGCGTGGGCGATGAGCATCCACCACAGGATGGTCGAGGTGTCGGTGCCGACCTCCACCTTCAGGTACGTGATAGAGAAGGTGACGACGAGGTAGTACATGACGTTCTCACCGAAACGCAGCCCCATGGCCGTGAAGACGCCACGCGGGTAGCGCTTGACGACCTCGAACACACCGTACGACGCTGCCTTGATGACCTCGGCCTGCTTGTGCGCCTCGAGGAAGATCGGGGCGTCGGAGACCTTGGTGCGGATGTAGTAGCCGACGAACACGATGACCGCGGACATCCAGAACGCGACGCGCCAACCCCAGCTCAGGAAGGCCTCGTCGGACAGGGTTATCGTCAAGACCAACAACGCGACGGTCGCCAACAGGTTGCCTGCGGGGACGCCGGCCTGCGGCCAGCTGGCCCAGAAGCCTCGACTCTTGTTCGGACTGTGTTCTGCGACAAGGAGAACCGCGCCTCCCCATTCGCCACCGACGGCGAATCCCTGAATGAACCGCAGGGTCACCAGCAGGGCGGGTGCCCAGTAGCCGATTGCCTCGAAGGTCGGCAGACAGCCCATGAGGAAGGTGGCGCCACCAACGAGAACAAGACTGAACTGCAGCAACTTCTTTCGACCGTACTTGTCACCGTAGTGACCGAATACGATGCCGCCCAACGGTCGTGCGACGAAGCCGACGGCGTAGGTGACGAATGCGGCCAGGATGGCGTCGAGCTCGCTTGTTCCGGCGGCGAAGAAGATCTTGGAGAACACCAGTGTCGCGGCGGTTCCGTAGAGAAAGAACTCGTACCACTCGACGATGGTGCCTGCCATCGAGGCACCGACGACCTTCTTGAGGCCTGAGGGTGTCGCATCGGGGTCCGGTTCGGACCGTCCTGCCAGCGGCTGATCGACGCTCATTGATTCTCCTGTGTTACTCGGCACTTCAGGTTCGTTGTTGTGACAGACCGCACATTGGCGGGTTGTCCTGAGTATTGGTGCAGATCTTTGTCGACGCAAGAGCCATGAACGCAGATCAGATCTGCAAAAATGCAGACATGACCCTCGGTGGCGTGAAGACCCCCAGTGCAGACGACCTACTGGTGCTACTCGCTGTGAGCCGAACCGGTCGCTACAGTTCCGCGGCCGACGACCTGGGGATCAACCACACGACCATTTCCCGACGCATCGCCGCGCTCGAGGACACGCTCGGCGGGCGAGTGCTGACGCGGGCCGGTGGAGGCTGGGAGCTCACACAGTTGGGCCGCGGCGCGTTGACCGCGGCCGAGGCAGTCGAGGACGCCTTGCGCACGCTGGTCTCGACCGATGCCGGTGCGCTGGAGGGTGTGGTGCGCATTTCGGCGACCGACGGCTTCAGCGCCTACATCGCCGCACCGGCAGCAGCGCGGGTGCAGCGAACGCATCCTCGGGTGTCGGTGGAGATCGTCGCCGTCACCCGGCGTGCGTCGCAGCAGCGATCGGGCTTGGACATCGAGATCGTCGTCGGCCAACCGCAGGTGCACCGCGCCGAGGCGATCCGACTCGGTGACTATCGCCTCGGCCTGTACGCATCTCGGACCTACCTGGACGAACACGGAACGCCACAGATCCCGGCCGACCTGTCCTCGCACCCGTTCATCTACTTCATCGACTCGATGCTGCACGTCGACGATCTCGATCTGGCACCCAACTTCACCCCGACGATGCGCGAATCGGTGACCTCGACCAACGTATTCGTCCACGTCGAGGCCACCAGAGCGTCTGCGGGTATCGGACTGCTTCCGTGCTTCATGGCCGACCGCCACCCCGACCTACAACGAATTCTGCCCGACGCCATCGCGGTGCGATTGACCTACTGGCTCGTCACCCGCAGCGAGACACTGCGACGGCCGGAGGTATCGGCGGTGGTCGAGGCAATTCGCGCGGTAGTCGACGCGCAGCGCTCGGCGCTGTTAGGCGAGAACTGACGATCAGCCGCCCTGGACGTCGTCCATGTTGCCGGCTCCCGGGGTTCCGGCATCGAGGCCGTAGCGCAGGTACACGGTGCCTGTGCCGCCGACGGCCGGTGGCTCGAGCAACGTCAGGTTGCTGGGCACGGTGCCGTCGGCGAACACTTTCTTTCCCACTCCGAGAAGGATGGGATGCACCCACAGATCGAGTCGATCGAAGAGCTTCTCCCGCAACAGAGTCTGAACCAGATCGAGGCTTCCGACCACCTTGATGTGGTCGTGTAGATCTCGGATCTCACGCACCGCAACGACCAGGTCCGGTCCGAGTTGGGTCGAACCGTCCCACAGCAGATCGGGTGTGCCGCGCGAGGCCACGTATTTGGGTATCGCGTTGAACAACGTCGCGAACGAATCATTTCGGTTCGGCCAGTACCCGGCGAAGATGTCGTAGGTTCGCCGTCCGAGCAGGAGCGCATCCGTGCCCTCGTATGCGGCGGCAACTTGCGCCCCGGAGACCTGGTCGAGCAGAGGAGCCTGCCAACCACCGTAGGGGAAGTTCTCGGGATCTTCCTCGGGGCTTCCGGGTGATTGCGCGACGAGGTCGAGGGTGGCGAAAAGCTCCAACGTGATGAGGCCCATGAGGGCTCCTGGTTCGATAGGTGTTCGGTGTGGTGGCGCGAGCTAGCCGGGGTGGCTGCCCGTGCGGTCCTACAGATCGCCTACCGCAGTGAGCACTGTTGGGCACCGGGAACGGAAACCGTCTGTGTCGTCATGCTCGATTGGACCTCGGTCAGAGCGAAAACTCACCGGGGAGTGTCGCCTGGCCGTACTCAGACGAAGGCAACGGCGGCGAGCGCCGTTCATCGACTCGGCTCTGCTGGGCGCGAGGACCGTCCCGACGCGGACCTGGATGTCGACGACGGCAACGACTCCCCGGTCCGCGCGATGTCGCCCGAGCAGCAACTAGCCACCTCGACGCCGGACGTGTGGGCGTGGCGGTTGGCATTCCTAGTGCCCCGGTGACGTCGCTCGTGCTCACATCACTCAGCTACGAAAAGGACAGTTTGCAACGCCAACATCTAGTCGGTCGTGGCGAGCCCAGATCCCAGCTTGTGGCGAGCGCGGCGACCGCCAGTCAGGCACCGCCCACCATCCAAACCCCCAACGAGCGTGAAACTAAGCTGCTCCCATGCCCGCCGGACGCTTCGCTCCCAGTCCCTCGGGCGACTTGCATCTCGGGAATCTGCGCACCGGATTGTTGGCCTGGCTGTTCGCCCGCTCCACCGGCCGTCGGTTCGTGATGCGCGTCGAAGACCTCGATCGCGTGAAACCCGGATCCGAGCAACGCCAACTCGACGACCTGGCCGCCATCGGGCTCGACTGGGACGGGCCCATCATGCGGCAATCCGAGCGTCGGGAGGTCTACGACGCCACGATTCGCACGCTCACCGCAGCGGGGATGACCTACGAGTGTTTCTGCACGCGTCGGGAAATACTGCAGGCCGCATCCGCGCCGCACGCGCCCGACGGCGCATACCCAGGAACCTGCCGTGACCTCACCGCCGAACAGAAGGCCAAAAAGAACCGCCCACCGGCCATCCGATTGCGTTCGCAGGTAACCGAATTCACCATCGTCGATCAGTTGCACGGCCTGTTCCGAGGCCAGGTCGACGACTTCGTCCTCCGCCGATCCGACGGCGTCCCCGCCTACAACCTGGCCGTCGTCGTCGACGATGGTGCACAAGGCGTCGACCAGATCGTGAGAGGCGACGACCTGCTCACCTCGGCGCCGCGGCAGGGCTACCTCGCTCAGCTCCTCGGCCTCACCCCCGCCACCTACGTCCATGTGCCCCTCGCTCTGAACGTCCAAGGGAAGCGTCTGGCCAAACGTGACGGCGCTGTGACGCTGCGCGAACGACCCGACGCATGGGCGCTCATTACCGCCTCTCTCGGTATGCCCGATGCGAAGAACGCCGAGGAACTGCTCGAGCACTGGAGGCCGACGCAGGTGCCCCGTGATCCGTGGGTGTTCGACCCCTCGAATCTCTGACCTGCTCACCGATCGAGATCACGTTGCAATGCGACAGGACACACTGTGCTCGCGCTCGCCCTGTTCGGCCTCAACATCGTCGGTGCGATCCTGCTCGGCCTCGGTCTGCTGGTGACCATTCCGGTCACGATCATCGCCGGGACCTACGCCTACCGCGTCACCGTGGGCGGCCGCGTCGCCTGATCGGCAATCCGCCTCGATGGGCGCGCGTCCCTCGCGGAATTCGCGCCCATCGTCGTCTCGGTGCTTGGATCGAGCGGTGACTACTACCGAACACACCGCCCCCGACGGCGGCACAGAGTCTGGGCAGGCCACGTTCGCCCACATCAGCCGGGGTTACTACCCCACCATCGTCGCGCTGTTCGTCGCGACGCTGCTGATCTCGAATGTGGCCGCCAGCAAAGGTGTCGCCTTCTTCGCCTCGTCCGACGTCATGCTCGGACCGCTACAAATCCTGCCCATCAACACCGACGGCGCGTTCTTCCTCTTCCCTCTCGCCTACATCCTCGGCGACGTGCTCAGCGAGGTCTACGGCTTCAAGGCCACGCGCCGCGCGATCTACCTGGGCTTCGGCTCGATCATTCTCGCCGCAGCGTGCTTCTGGATCACCATCGAGCTGCCGTCCGCGGGTTTCTACGAAAACCAAGAGTCCCTCGAGACCGTCCTCGGCGTCGTCCCTCGGCTGGTTCTCGCCGGTCTCGCCGGGTACTTCGTGGGGCAGATGCTCAATTCGCTCGTCCTCGTCGCCATCAAGGAACGGACCAAGGAAAAGCACCTCTGGGCCCGACTGATCGGCTCGACGATCGTCGGCGAATTCTTCGACACCCTCATCTTCTGCTCCATCGCCGCAGGCGTCATCGGCATCACGACGTGGGCTGACTTCGTCAACTACGTCATCGTCGGGTTCGTGTGGAAAACGCTCGTCGAGGTGCTGGTCATGCCGATCACGTACAGGGTCATCTCGTACATCAAGAAGCGCGAGCCCTCGTACCAGGAGTCCGTCTAGGGACTTATTGACCGAATGTCTCATTCGGTCTCGTCCCCGGCCTCTCGCGCAGGTTCCAGCCCACGCGCAAGTTGCAACTTGCGCGTGGGCTGGAACCTGCGCAGCCAGGTCCGCAGCCCAGCAGTCCGCCCGCGGCTCCGCCGCCAGTGGCGCGATTAAGCGCACGCCAACGCACTCAACCGTGCCACTACGACCAAGTCGTTATCGATTGAGCCATTGACAAATGGCACGATCAGCATGAGTCTAATTGCATGACTCCGTCCTACAACGCTCGCGCGGTCGTCACCGGCGCCGGCAGCGGCATCGGCCGCGCGTTCGCCCTCGAATTGGCCCGCCGAGGAGGCGAGGTGATCTGCGCGGACATCTCCCTCCCCCGAGCCGAGGACACCGTCGCGCTCATCACCGCCACCGGCGGCACTGCCCACCCCGTCGTCTGCGACGTTGCGCTGCGCGAACAGGTCGAGGACCTCGCACTGTTCGCCGAATTGACCTTCGGCAGAGCGCCCACCCTCGTCGTCAACAACGCGGGCGTCGGCATCGGCGGTAAGCCGGTCGGCGAGATCGGCTTCGAGGACTGGAACTGGGCCCTGGGTATCAACCTCTGGGGTGTCGTGCACGGGTGTGAAACCTTCGCCCCGGTCATGAAAGCCGCAGGCGAGGGGGGCTTCATCAACGTCGCGTCGGCTGCAGGGTTCGCCGCCGCTCCCCTCATGGCGCCCTACAACGTGAGCAAAGCCGGCGTCATGTCCCTGTCCGAGACCATGGCTGCCGAGCTCTCCGGCACCGGCCTGAGAGTCACAGTGTTGTGCCCGACATTCGTCAAAACCAATGTCGCAGTCGACGGCCGAATTACCGAAACAGGTACGAAGCTGGCCGAAACTCTCATGCGCAAGACGGGTTTCACACCGGAGAAGATCGCCGTGGACACCCTGAACAAGTACGACCGAGGACGCCTCTACGTCGTCCCGCAGATCGACGCAAAGCTCGTGTGGCGCCTCAAACGCGTCGCACCAGCGCTGTACACCAGAGTGCTCGGGCTACTGGGACGCCTCGCACCGCAGGAAACCACCGAAAAGGTAGGAGTCTGACATGGCATTCGATTTCGACGAGATGCTCGTCAAGATCAAGGACAAGCAGTGGGCACTGGCCGACATCGACTGGGATGCACCGGGTTCCGAGACAATCGGCCCTGAGCTGTGGACCAAGCTCAAGCCCTTCATGTCCGATCTGATGTGGATAGAGAACGTCGGTGCGCGCGGCTTCGCGGCCATGGCACAGAAGGCCCCAACCGACACCCTCAAGGAGATCTACACCTACTTCCATGCGGAGGAGCAGAAGCATGCCAATGCCGAACTCGCCCTGATGCGCAGGTGGGGAATGCTCGACGGTGACGAGATCCCGCAGCCCAACGTCAATGTCAAGCTCGTGATCGACTGGCTCGACAAGTATTCGGACCAGACCTCACTCGCGGTGCTGGGCACCGTCATCCCGATGCTCGAGGTCGCGCTCGACGGCGCATTGGTGAAATTCATCGTCGACGAGATCGACGACCCGGTCTGTCAGGAGGTCTTCAAGAGAATCAACTCCGACGAATCACGGCATCTCGCAGTTGATTTCCAGGTCATCGAACTTCTCGGTCACGCGAAGATGCGCAAGATCATCGTCGAGACCGTCGGCGCCTGGATGAACCCGTCGTTGATCATCGGCACATTGCGTTACATCCCGTTGCTCAACAAGATGCGCGACAACATCGTCGCGATGGGCGTCGACGAAGAACGTCTCTACACAGCGATGCGACGGTTCAAGAAGGTCGGCGAGCGAAGCGAATACCCCAAACGCCTGCCGATGTTCCGGTTCATCAGTTGGCACTCGGGCGTCGTCATCAACAGGGCACATCCGTACCACAAGTTCGCCGACGCCCTGGTCAGGGTCACCGCCAGGTACCCGAAGAGGCTGCTACGACCCCAGCCGACCTGGTCCAAGGAACTCACCTACGAGCCCGTCGCATGAGCGAGCCACTGTCAGTAGCCATCATCGGTGGCGGCTTCGCCGGTATCGGCGCCGCAATCCGTTTGAAGCAGAAGCGAATCGACTGCATCGCCATCTTCGAGCGTGGACGTGAGCCGGGCGGAACGTGGCGAGACAATACCTATCCCGGCGCGGCATGCGACATCCCGTCGCGGCTGTATTCGTACAGCTTCGCGCCGAACCCTGATTGGTCACATACATATTCGGGCAGCGCTGAGATCTTGCAGTACATCGAACGGATGGTCGACGACTTCGGTCTCCGCCCGCTGTTCAACTTCGGTCACAACGTATCCGGTGTGCGCTGGGACGAGAACGCATCGGTGTGGGAGATATCGTTCGACGGCCATCCTCCGGTGCGAGCCCGCGCCGTCGTCATGGCGTCGGGACCTCTTGCGAACGTGAGCTTCCCGTCGATCCGTGGCCTCGACACCTACGAGGGCCACAAGATTCACAGTGCGCGTTGGGATCACGACTACGACTTCACCGACAAGAAGGTCGCCGTCGTCGGGACCGGGGCCTCGGGAGTACAGATCGTGCCGGAACTGGTGAAGGTGGCCCGGTCCGTCAAGGTCTACCAGCGCACCCCCGGATGGGCGTTGCCACGCACCAACTTCGCAACACGGCAGGCCACCAAGGACGTCTATCGCCGCTTCCCCGCCACCCAGTCCCTCGCCCGCAACGCCTGGTTCTGGGGCCACGAATCGGTCGCACTCGGTGTGGTGTGGAATTCGCCGCTGACTCGCGTCGTGGAAGCCGTCGGGAAACTGCATCTACGACGCCAGGTCAAGGACCCCTGGTTACGACGTCAACTCACCCCGGATTTCAGGGCCGGCTGCAAGCGTCTGCTGATGACCAGTGACTTCTACCCGGCTCTGCAGAAGGACAATTGCACGCTCGTGACCTGGCCCATTGCGCGGATCTCACCAAAGGGAATTCGAACGGTGGAAGGAATCGAGCACCAGGCCGACGTCATCGTGTTCGCGACGGGATTCGACGTGTCGAAGACCGGCACACCGGTCCCGATTTCCGGTCGCGATGGCCGCATCCTCGCGGACGAATGGAGTACAGGCGCACGGGCCTACAAGTCCATCGCTGTCTCCGGCTACCCGAACATGTACTTCACCTTCGGACCCAATTCGGGGCCGGGACACAGCTCGGCGTTGGTCTACATGGAGGCGCAAATCGACTATCTCGTTGACGCCATCTCCTACGCGTTGGCTCGAAACTCCATCCTCGATGTCCGTGAGGACCGCCAGCGCGAGTACAACGTCGATCTACAACGACGCTTGCAGAAGACGACCTGGAATTCCGGGTGTTCGAGTTGGTATCTCACCGAAGACGGGTTCAACGCGACGATGTTCCCCGGCTTCGCCAGCCAGTACGTCGGCCAATTGAAGTCGGTGGATTACGACGACTACACCACCAGCGAGTACCGGCCGGCCGAGCAGATCGAGTTGACCGCTACCGTATAGCGACAGGGGCGTGCCGGCGGAAGGAAATCTCGGTGGAGTATCGGATCGACGATCTTGCCCATGCCGCCGGCACGACCACCCGCAACGTGCGCGCCTACCGCGAACGCGGACTGCTACCTCCGCCCGAAAAGCGCGGACGCATCGGGATCTACGACGACGTTCATCTGGCGAGGCTACGGCTCATCGACCTACTTCTGCAGCGTGGTTTCACTACCTCGCATATCAGCGACTTCATCACCGGCTGGGAGAACGGCAAGGATCTGGCCGAAGTACTCGGCCTCCAGAACGCCGTCACCCAGCAGTGGTCCAACGACGAGGTCGTCGAAATTCCGCTGGGCATGGTCAACGAATTCCTGGGCGACAGTGACCAATTGACCGGCAGTGACCAGTTGACGAGATTGCAGGCGCTAGGCCTCGCCCGCGTCGACGGTGATACCTGCATCTTCACCGATCCGAAACTGCTCAGCGGCTTCTCGTCGTTGGCCGAGTACGGTTTCACCATCGGGCAACTCATCGATGTTCACGAGCGAATCCACGCTGCGGTGGACGGTATTGCAAAAGATATGATCGGCACCGCGAAGAACCACATCGTCGATCTACACGGCGAAGGCTGGTTGCCCGGCGACGACGAGGTCGGCGCAACCACGGACATGCTCGTGAAGATGCGTGAACTCGCGGTCCACTCCGTCACCGCGATCCTCGCCCGCACCCTCGACGAGAACCTGCAGAACGAACTCGGCGACTACCTCACGACCGCTTTGCAGAATAGAAGCGACCGAGAAACTCGTCCTTGAATTCGTGGAAACTGTTCTGCTGGATCGACTCTCGGATGTCGTCGACCAGCTTCACGGTGAAACGTTCGTTGTGAATGGTGCACAGTGTCGACGCCAGCATTTCCTTGGCCTTGAACAAGTGATGGATGTACGCCCTGGTGTAGTGAGCACACGTGTAGCAGTCGCAGTTCTCGTCGATCGGAGTGAAGTCGCGTCGATGCTTCGCGGTGTTGATGTTGAACCGTCCGGTGGGGACGTAGATCGCCGCATTGCGGGCCACTCGGGAGGGATTGACGCAGTCGAAGGTGTCTGCGCCGTTCTCGATAGCGGTGAAGAAGTCGTCGGGCTCGCTGATGCCGAGCATGTGTCGCGGTTTGTGTTCCGGCAGTTCCTCGTTCACCCAGCGGGTGATCGTGCCGAGGTTCTGCTTCTCGAGAGCTCCGCCGATGCCGTAGCCGTCGAAACCTCGCCCGGTCTCACCGGTGATGGTCTCCAGATCGTGCGCGGCCTTGCGTCGTAGATCCTCGTACTGAGCGCCCTGCACCACGCCGAACAGTGCCTGATACGGCTTCCCGACGCGTTCGGCGGTCAATCTTTCGTGCTCGAGGACGCACCTTTGTGCCCATGCCTGTGTCCGGTCCACCGACATCTCCTGGTAGCCACGGGTGTTCATCAGAGTCGTCAGCTCGTCGAACGCAAACATGATGTCGGCGCCCAGCTGGTGCTGAATCTGCATCGACACCTCGGGTGTGAACCGGTGACTGGACCCGTCGAGATGCGATTTGAATGTGACCCCGTCGTCGTCGACGTGCGCGAGCCGCTCCTTGCCTTCGGCGATGACGTCGTCGGACTCGACTCGGGTGGCGTCCATGGAGATGACTTTCTTGAATCCGACGCCGAGCGACATGACCTGGAAGCCGCCGCTGTCGGTGAACGTCGGGCCGTTCCAGTTCATGAATTTCCCGAGACCGCCTGCCTCGTCCACGATGTCGGACCCGGGCTGCAGGTAGAGGTGGTAGGCGTTGGCGAGCACAGCCTGTGCGCCGAGTTCCTTCATCGCCTCGGGCAAGACCGCTTTGACCGTCGCCTTGGTGCCGACGGCAATGAACGCTGGAGTCGCGATGTCGCCGTGCGGGGTGTGGATCGTCCCGGTGCGGCCGAGTCGGTCGTCGAGCCGGGTGTCGATGCTGAAGAAGGGGTCGTTCGGAGCGCTCACTGTGTAGACCCTAGGCGCTCCGCGCCAGTGGCACGAATAGGTGCACCCCAATGCACTTAACCGTGCCACTGGCGGCGGAGCCGCCCGTGCCACTGGCGGCGGAGCCAGCCCCTAACTGAACTGCGAGGAGTACAACCGGTGATATGCCCCGCCCGCACCGACGAGCGAGTCGTGGTCACCCTGCTCCACGATCTGCCCGTCCTCCATGACGACGATGAGATCGGCGTCGCGGATGGTCGAGAGTCGGTGGGCGATGACGAAGCTGGTCCGATCGCTGCGCAGAGCAGCCGTAGCCTTCTGAACGAGCAGTTCGGTGCGCGTGTCCACGGAGCTGGTCGCCTCGTCGAGGATCAGGATCAGTGGCTTGGCGAGGAATGCGCGTGCGATCGTGATGAGCTGCTTCTCACCTGCGCTGACGTTGTTGCCTTCCTCGTCGATCACTGTGTCGTATCCGTCGGGCAACGAGTGCACGAACTTGTCGACATAGCTGACCCGGGCAGCCTCGAGGATCTCTTCCTCGCTCGCGTTCGGGTCCCCGTAGGCGATGTTGTCGCGGATGGTGCCACCGAACAGCCAGGTGTCCTGCAGGACCATGCCGGTCTGCTCGCGCAACTCGTCGCGTGTCATGTCTCGCGTCTCGACACCGTCGACGGTGATGCGTCCGGCATCGATGTCGTAGAACCGCATGATCAGGTTCACGAGCGTCGTCTTGCCGGCGCCTGTCGGACCGACGATGGCAACGAGGTTTCCGGGTTCGGCGACGAGTGAGAGGTTCTCGATGAGCGGCTGGTCCTCGCGGTACCGGAAGGACACGTTCTCGAAGGCCACACGACCGAGGTGCTTCTCCGCAACAGCGGGCACGGGAGGATCCGGTTCCTCGTCATCGGCGTCGAGCAGCGCGAAGATACGTTCGGCCGACGCAACGCCGGACTGCACGAGGTTCACCATCGACCCGACCTGCGTGAGCGGCTGAGTGAACTGACGCGAGTACTGGATGAACGCCTGGACCTCACCGAGGCTCAGGGTTCCCGACGCCACCCGCAGGCCACCGACGACCGCGATGATCACGTAGTTGATGTTTCCGAGAAACATGATGGCGGGCATGATCATTCCGGAGATGAACTGCGCGCGATAGCTCGATTCGAACAGCTTGTCGTTGCGATCGCCGAATTCGCGCTCGACCTCGGCCTGACGACCGAACGCCTTGACCAGTTCGTGGCCCGTGTAGGTCTCTTCGATCAGTCCGTTGAGCTTTCCGGTGTGCTTCCACTGGTTGACGAAGTGCGGTTGGGAACGCTTGGCGATCACCGCAGTGACGAGAAACGACAACGGGACCGTCAGCACTGCGACGAGTGCGAGCAACGGGGAAATCCAGATCATCATGCCCAGAATGCCCAGCACCGTGAGCACTGCGGTGATCAACTGACTCAACGTCTGCTGCAAACTGGTCGAGACGTTGTCGACGTCGTTGGTCACACGGCTCAGAAGTTCACCGCGAGTGTGCGAATCGAAGTACTTCAGCGGCAGCCGATGCACCTTGCGCTCGACGCTGTCGCGGAGGTTGCGGATGGTGCGTTGCAGTGCGATGTTCAGGATGTATCCCTGCGACCAGGCCAACGCCGCCGACACCAGATAGAGCACCAAGACGAACAGCAGAACGTTTCCGACGGCCGAGAAGTCGATCCCCACGCCCGGTGTGACATCCATCCCGGACACCATGTCGGCGTAGGTCCCTTGGCCCTCGGACCGGAGCTGTCCGACGGCTTGCTCCTTCGAAATTCCCGACGGCAGCTGCCCTCCGACGACGCCGTTGAAGATCAGGTTGGTGGCATGCCCAAGGATGTTCGGTGCGGCTACGGACAGCACGACGCTCGCGATCGCGAACACGAGCATCATGCCGAGCAGGACCTTCTCGGGCCTGAGCAGCCCGAGTAGGCGCTTCATCGACGGCTTGAAGTTGAGCGCCTTCGTACCCGGCGCTCCGACGGCAGGTGCCGCACCCGGTCCAGGGCGCGTCATGACGCCGCCACTGCGTGCTGCGAGTCGACGATCTCCGCGTACGTCGGGCATGTTTCGATCAGCTCGCTGTGGGTTCCGAGGCCGACCGGTTTACCGTCGTCGAGTACCAGAATCTGATCGGCATCGACGATGGTCGAGACACGTTGTGCAACAACGATCATGCAGGCATCTTTCATGACCGGCTTCAGCGCGGCCCGTAGTTTCGAGTCGGTGGTGAGGTCGAGAGCGGAGAACGAGTCGTCGAAGAGGTAGATGCTCGGGCGTCGCACCAGCGCGCGCGCTATCGCCAGTCGTTGTCGCTGGCCGCCGGACACAGTCGTACCGCCCTGAGCGACTTCGGTTTCCAATCCCTCGGGCATCTTGCGGACGAAGTCTGCGCCCTGTGCGATCTCGAGCGCTTCCCACAGTTCGTCGTCGGTGGCGTCGGCCTTGCCGTAGCGAAGGTTGGAGCCGACAGTTCCGGAGAACAGAAACGGCTTCTGCGGAATCAATCCGATGTGGCTACGGAGAGTGTCGATGTCGAGATCCCGGATATCGGTTCCGCCGACGAGCACCTGACCGGCGGTGACGTCGATGAGTCGCGGAATCAGATTGACGAGGGTCGACTTTCCGGATCCGGTACCACCGATGATCGCGGTGACTTTTCCTGGCTCGGCGCGGAGATTCACGCCGCACAGGACGGGGAACTCGGCACCGGGAAAGGAGAATTCGGCATTCCGCAGTTCGACGATTCCCGGATCGGTCGCGAACTGCTCAGGATTGCTCGGCAGAGTCACCGACGATTCGGTCGAGAGGACCTCGCTGATTCGGTCGGCACAGACGGATGCTCGTGGAACCATCATGGCGATGAACGACGCCATCATCACCGACATCAAAATCAGCATGATGTAGCTCAGCAGCGCGGTGAGGGCGCCGATTTCCATCGTGCCGTCGTTGATCGCGTGTCCACCGAACCAGATGACGGCGACGCTGGTCACGTTGGAAATCATCATGACCGTCGGGAACATCAACGCCATCAGCCGGCCCACCCGCAGGGCCGCCTCGGTGAGAGAGTCGTTGGCAACGGCGAATCGGTCGATTTCGTTCCGCTCGCGCACGAAGGCGCGCACGACTCTGATTCCGGTGATCTGCTCACGCAGAACGCGGTTCACCGCATCGATCCGAACCTGCATGGATCGGAATCCGGGAACCATTCGCATGACGATGAGGCCCATCGAGATCGCCAGGCCAGGTACTGCGATCAACAGAATCCAGGACAGGCCGAGGTCTTCGCGCAGGGCCATGACGACGCCACCGATGCACATGATCGGTGCCATCACGACGATGGTGAATCCCATGACGATCAGGAGCTGAACCTGTTGAACGTCGTTGGTGTTGCGCGTGATCAACGACGGTGCGCCGAATTGTCCGACTTCCCGCGCAGAGAACGTCCCGACGCGGTGCAGGATGGCTTTGCGTAGGTCGCGGCCTGCGCCCATCGCAGCTTTGGCTCCGATCAGAACCGCCGCCACGGAGCACACGATCTGCACCAACGACACCAACAGCATCCAGCCGCCGGTCGTCAGAATGTAGTTCGTGTCTCCGCGGGTGACACCATTGTCGATGATGTCCGCATTCAGACTCGGTAGATACAGTGCGGCGGCGGTGGCCACGAACTGCAACGCGACGAGTACGGCGATCGCGCGCTTGTACGGGGCCAGATAAGTCTTGAGCAGCGGGATCAGCATGATGGCCGAAGATTACTCGTACACATGGGTAACAGTCTCCACAATTTGTCGGGCATACGAGATCTCCGGCCATCAGCGGCAGGTCAAGCCTGCGCAGTAGCGTCCTCGCGGTGCTTCGGTTGCGACTTCTGTAGCTTCGCGCCTTCGATGTCGACATCGGGAAGGATCTTGTCCAGCCACTTCGGCAACCACCAGGCCTTGTCGCCGAGTAGAGCCATCACCGACGGGATGATGACCATGCGGACGATGAAGGCGTCGAAGAACACGGCCGCAGCCAACGCGAATCCGATCGACTTGATGAACGAGTCGGGCTCGGCCATGAATGCCGCGAACACGGAGATCATGATGACCGCAGCGGACGTCACGACGCGTGCGCCGTACTTGAAGCCGTTCACGACTGCGTCCTTGGCGGCAGCGCCGTGCACGTACTCCTCACGCATTCGCGATACCAGGAAGACCTGGTAATCCATCGCGAGACCGAAGACGACGCCGATGAGGAAGATCGGCATGAAGCTGACGATCGGCTGCGGATTGCTGATCAGTCCGAGTCCACCTTCCTGGAAGATGAACACGGTCGCACCGAACGTGGCGAGCACGCTGAGCAGGAAGCCGATCGTCGCCGTCAAGGGCACGAGAATCGATCGGAACACCAGCATCAGCAGTACGAACGCCAGTCCGACAACGACGGCCAGGTACGGCACGAGCGCGTCCTGCAGTCGCTCGGACACGTCGAGTTCGAGCGCAGTCTGGCCCGTCACGCCGTACGAGACGCCAGTGCTTTCTTTGACGCCGGACTCCGCGGCCCGCATGTTGGCAACGAGGTCTTTGGTGTCCTGACTGTTGGGACCACTGGACGGTGTGACGAGGATCTGCGCGGTGTCACCGGCTTCGTTGACAGCGATGATCTGCGCGTTGGCGACGTCGTCTTGTTCGTAGATCGCGTCGACGACCTGGCCGAACGCTGCGGTGCGATCGGCGTCGGCCACATCGGTGGCGTCGGCGATCGTCAGCAGCGGTCCGCTCTTGCCCGGCCCGAAGCCTTCCTGTTCGAGGTCGTAGGCCTTGCGAACGGACGTCGACGGGTCCGACGTGGCGATACTCGGCAGCGCGAGCGACAGGCCGGTCGTCGGGCCTGCGATGACACCGAGAAGCACGATGCCGCCGATGAGGCCGATCGCTGGACGCTTGACCAAGAACCGCGCCCACCGCAGACCGTTGGTCGGCGCCGCGTTCGGATCCTCGGGGTCGGTGGTGTTGACGAATTTGAGCTTGCCGGCGAACGCCTTGCCCTTGTAGAGGCCGAGCATCGCAGGCAGGAACGTCAATGCGATGAGAACAGCAATCAGCACAGCGAAGCCTGCTGCCAAGCCCATCTGCGACAGGAACGGAATCCCGACGACGCGGAGCGCGACGAGTGCAATCAGCACGGTTGCGCCCGCGAATACGACGGCCGAACCTGCGGTTCCGACGGACCGAGCGACCGCTTCCTCGCGGTCATCGGTGAGCGTCAGCTCGTGTCGATATCGAGCAAGAATGAACAGTGAATAGTCGATCGCGACGGCCAGGCCGATCATCACCGCGAGGACGGGTGTGAACGTCGAGAGGTCGAAGAAGCCGGACGCGGTGGTGATGGCGAGGCTACTGATGCCGATTCCGACGATCGCGGTGATCAGCGGAAGGCTCGCTGCGGCCGCAGATCCGAACATGATCAACAGAACGATCGCAGCCACGGCCAACCCGACGAGCTCAGATGTGCCACCGGGTGGAGCGGCGTCCTGCGCAACGCTTCCGCCGAGTTCGACGGTAAGACCCGCGTCGCGAGCCGGTTGAGCCGCATCGTCGAGGGACGTGCGCAGCGCATCGGTGACGTCGGCGGCCTCGACGGAAATGGGCACGCTCACAGTACCGATGTTGCCGTTCGGGCTCAGGGGCGAGAGCGCTGCAGCGTTCGCGGCGGCGACGTCGGGCGCCGTGCCGTCTTCTTCGGCGAGCTTGTTGTACTGATCGACGATGGCCGTGTTGCCTGCAACCGGATTGGCAAGCGGCTTCTGGCCATCGGGCTTCACCGATGGTGAGACGTCGGGAATCTTGTCGATCTCGGCGATGGTGGCGTCGATCGCCGCGGTGTACGCGGGTGTGTCCAGGCTCTGGCCGTCAGGGGCGGCGAACACGTAGTTGGCCGAGACCGCGGTGAGCGGGTCCTCGGCGTTGCCGAATCGTTCGCTCTGCAGGTCGAGCGCCGACTGCGCGGGCGTCCCCGGAATGTTGAAAGAGTTGGCCGTCGGGCCGGAGAGCGTCGCCGCACCCACACCTGCCAGGACCAGGATTGCCAGCCACAGGGCTAGGACGATGCCTTTTCGCCGGAAGGCGAACTTTCCGATTCGATACAAATAGGTGGCCACTGGTCAGCTCCTCGGTAAGTTTTCGGTTGGCCTGGTTTTCGGCGCACTGCTTTTCGGTTTGCTGCTTTTTTGTTCGCGCGGGTCGGGAAGTCCGGACTGCAGTTGGTCGAATGCGTCCTCGACGAGCTGTTTGGGTGAGCGATCTCCTGACGGGTTGTTGGTCCAGATCGTCAGAGCAGCCGTGACAGCACTGCCCGCAGCCACCTGCACGAGGTTCGGAAACAGGTCGGTGTCGATGTCGGTACCAGTCCGCTCGGCGATGGCCTCGCCGAGGACACGAGTCAGCGAGTGATGAACCTCGAGTTTGCGTGCCATGACGCCAGGGGTCGATTCGACGAGTTGTGCGACAACGAATGTCTCTGCGAGGTCGCGCTCCGGATCGGTAACGATCTGGACCGCCACGTGTCGCAGCGATGTCCAGATCGGCTCGTCGACGGGTCTGGCCCGCAGCATGTCGAACCACTCCAGCGCCGAGACCTCGATGTGATGCAGAACTGCTTCTTCTTTGTTGGCGAAGTAGTTGTGGAAGGTCCGAGTGGAGACCCCCGCCTCGGCGGCGATGGCGTCGGCGGTGACGGAATCGAGCCCACGGTCCTTGGCAAGCTTCACAGCAGCCTGCCCGAGCGCATCGCGCGTAGCAGCCTTCTTCAGATCACGAAGGCCTGACGGGTTGACGGTCACGCGCTCTACGCTACGGAACTTGCAGAGTTCTGCAATGTTGCACGGTTGTGCAATCTTGTCGATTACGTCACACAATCGTCCCGACGGGGTGTCGGATCACACCTAGCGTCGGCTCCATGCCGCAGGATCGGCGGTCAACTCGGCGATGAAGGCCGGGATCTCATCGGCAACGATGTCTGCCAGCGACACACCCTCCAACACCGCCCTCATGTTGGCCCGCACCGCCAACCACACCAACTGCAGCGGTTCGGCCGGGCCGAGATAGTCGACATCCTCGGGCCGCCGACCCCGCACCGATGCGAGAGGCCCCTCTACAGCCCTGATCACGTCGGCGACGGAAATCTCCGCTGCAGGACGCGCGAGCCAGTAGCCGCCGTCGGGACCCCTGCGACTACGCAGGAGATCCGCTCGGCGCAGATCGGAGAGAACAGATTCCAAGAATTTGTGCGGGATGTTCTGGGCGGCGGCGAGGGCTTCGGCTTTGCCTGGTGCATCACCCGAAGCCGCGAGCTCGAGCAGAGTTCGCACGGCGTAGTCCGCCTTGGCGGTAATGTGCACAGCGTTCTCCTCCGACCGATATGGGCACCCTAATTCCTACCATTTGAATAGGAAATAGGCGAATCTCGCGCTGCGGAACTGCCGCCTCGGCACTAGCTTCTGTGCATGATCGATTACATGGCGCCTTCGGCGTGAACGAGTACGGCGTCTTCGACGCTTCCGACACCGAAGCCATCGCGTGGTTCTACTCGATGCACGGGTACGCCGTCCTACGAAATCTTCTGACCGACGATCAGCAGGACGCAATGGAACGCGAGTGCGTCGACGCGCAGTCGAAAGTCGTCGCAGGCGAACTACCCAGCCGATACGGCTCGACGGTCTTCCTCGACGAGGTGGCGAAAGCCGACAAGTTCGCAAACTACGTCGAGTACATCAACGAACTGTCCCCCGCCGTTCGCTCCGCCGCCGAAGACCCGCAGCTGCTCCAGGTGCTGAGAGTCGTCCTGGGTGAGAAGATCTGGCTTCGAGACAGCGAACAATTCGGAGTCGTCTACCAGGACGCACGTCCCGGCAAGGAATCCGGCTACACCCGGATCGGCTGGCATTCGGATTGGCAGGCAAGCCCGAGTCTCGACGTCTGGCCCTCGACGGCATTCACGTTTCACATCGACGGCACGAGCCCGGCCAACGGATTCCTTCGCGTCGTCCCCGGCAGTCATCTATGGGCGACGCCCGCGCCGTACCGCAACATCAACGGCGTCACGGTTCCCGACACCGCTCGCCCCACCGGTGGGCGTTCCTCGATGACTCCACCCTTCCCGATGCCCCTCGGATTCGAGAAGATCCCCGGCCAGGTGGCCGTCTACGTGGAGCGAGGCGACGTCATCCTGCACGACGCGTATCTCTGGCACTCCGCCGCCCGCGCCACCGACGACAAGGCCACGCGCCGCCACGTCCGCGGCGGGTGGTTCGCGGGTACGGCGCCGGCGGTCGGGGTAGAAGAGTTCATCAAGAATGCCGCCCGCTGACGGTGGGTGACCCCTTTCCCGGTGACCCAAACAGACTGTCACTACCCGGCAACCAACTGTGGCCCCAGACACCCCTGGAGCGTTACACTTGAACCTCAGGTGTCACGCAGAGGAGTTGTCCGATGGTCGAGTGGGTCGGTTCTGCCTGGAACACGCTTCCCGAACCTCTACGAGATCCGGTGGCGCTGGCGATCCCCGCGTTCGCTCTGCTGCTGGCCATCGAATGGCTGGCCGCGATCAAGCTGGAGGAAGGGACGAAGGGCAGCTACAAGGGTGCCGACGCCCGAGCGAGCCTCGGCATGGGAGTCGTATCCATCGCGACGACAACGGCATGGAAGACCCTCGCACTTTTCGGGTACACGGCCCTCTATGTGTACGTCGCACCATGGCATCTCCCTGCCGACGCCTGGTACACGTGGGTGATCTTGATTCTCGGTGTCGACTTCCTCTTCTACGCGTACCACCGGCTCGCGCACCGAACTCGCATCATCTGGGCGACACATCAAGCCCACCACTCGAGCGAGTACTTCAACTTCAGCACCGCGCTGCGGCAGAAGTGGAACAACAGCGGCGAGATCATCATGTGGCTTCCGCTCCCACTACTGGGGATCCCCCCGTGGATGGTGTTCGTCGGATTCTCGATCAACCTCGTCTACCAGTTCTGGGTACACACCGAGCGTATCGACAAGCTCCCGCGCGCAATCGAATTCGTATTCAACACCCCGTCGCACCATCGGGTTCACCATGGACGTGATCCGCAGTACCTGGACAAGAACTACGGCGGCATCTTCATCATCTGGGATCGAATCTTCGGTAGCTACGCGGACGAGATCGAACGCCCACACTACGGATTGACCAAGCCGGTCGACACCTACAACATTTGGACACTCCAGACACACGAATACCGCTCCATCGCAAGGGATGTAGCGGCATCGCGGTCGTGGCGTGAGCGGTGTGGATTCGTCCTTGGTCCACCGGGGTGGTCGCCGAGCGGAGAGCGAACGACGGAAACTACTCTTCGGTCAAGTTGATCAGGAAGTCGACGGATCCGGAGCCCTCGACCGTGACGAATCCGAGCGACGGCGGCTCGATTCCGAAGTCCGACCACGTTGTGGGGATGCTTCCCGACGCAATCAGGGTGTCACCGGACTGCAGGACCTCGATCTCGACCGACACCGGGCGCGTCTGATCCTTGAGCGTGAGAGTGCCCTCTGCCGTCACCGTTGTCGTCGTCCCGTCCTTCGGAAGCGAGGACAGGTCGACGGGCGAGTCGAAGGTGAAGGTCGCGGTCGGGTATGTCGCAGTGTCGAAGATGTTGCCGCGGAACTGACTGTCGCGACGGTCACTGTCGGTGGTGATCGAGTTGGTCTGCACCGTGACTTCGCCTGCGGTAAGCGAGTTGCCCTCGATGGTGACCTCACCGCTGACATCCGCCGTCGTCCCGACGACCGTGACGTCGGCGCCATTGAGAACCTCGGCGACGGTGTATCCCGCCGCAGTCATGTTCGACGCATCTCCCTCGGCGATGGTCCAAGTGCCGTCGATGTCGTCGGTCGATGCCGCCTGCGCTCCCGAGGTGGACACCGTTGCCGCAGGTGCGTCACTGTCGGCGATGAACTTTCCGTAGGCCCAAGGCCCGACCGTAACTCCCAGTGCCACCAGCACGACGACGATTGCGCCGACTGTCCACCATTTCCTTGTCATGCCCGCCAATGCTAGTTGCACCTTCAAGTCCATGCAGGATTCAGCTCCTGGCATTTTGCTGAGAGATTTGTCCGCCGAATTGCATGCACACGACAGTCGCCGAACTGGAATGATCACTTGACCTGACAAGGCGGTGAGGCCGATGCCCCAAGAAGTTCATTTACTCGACGTGGCCGTCGGCGTGGTCGCCACAGCTGCAGGCACTGCCCGCGCACTCACACGAATCCCCGGCCTCGGGTCCCCACTGCGTGCATTGGCCGCGCGCGGCGAACGAACCATCGCGACGGCAACCGTCGTCGCCGACGCATTGTTGCGCGCAATCGTCGTGAAGATCGTTGCCGCTGCACTCGAGGAAATCGACTTGACGCGTCTGATCCGGGACAACGTCGATATCGACGCCATCATCGAGGGCGTCGACTTGAACCGGGCTGTCGAGCGAGTCGACCTCGACAAAGCTGTCGCCCGAGTAGATCTGGACGCTGCAGTCCGCCGCGTCGACATCGACGCCGTCATCAGGCGAGTCGACCTCGATGCGGTCGTGGACACCGTCGACCTCGACCGCCAGGTGTCCAGAGTCGACCTCGACACCGCCATCTCACGTGTCGACCTGATCGCACTCGCGAACTTCGTCATCGACGGCGTCGACCTCCCTGACATCATCAGAGACTCGACAGGTTCGCTGTCCGCCGAGGCGGTTCGAGGAGTCAGAAGTCAGGGCATGCAGGCAGACGACGCGGTGTCCCATTTCGTCGGGAGGCTCTTCGGCCGCGAACCGGGTCCGGCGTCGACGTGAGAAATCCCCACCCGGAAAAGATGCTGCCCGACGAGTTGCGTCCTGCCGGAATCATCACCCGAGGCGCCGCAGCCGTCATCGACTTGCTCGTCGTCTGCGCACTGATGGGCTCCGCCTACGTCGGATCCATGTTTCTCCAGTTGCTGTTCGATCCAGGATCGTTCAGCTTCGAATCCCCCGCTGTGAAGCTGTCCGTGTCGGTCCTGATCGGACTGTCGATGCTCTATCTCACCGTGTGCTGGGCGAGCTCCGGCCGTACCGTCGGCGCGATCATGATGGGTATTCGGCTGGTCACTCCACGGCACGGCCTTGTGCGGTGGCCCCTCGCGGCGCTGCGCGCGTTCCTGTGCGTCCTGTTCGCGTTCGGCCTGTTGTGGGTTGCGGTTGATCGACGGCGGAGGTCGCTACAGGACATTGTCCTGCGGACTGCGGTGGTGTACGACTGGCAGCCGAACACTCCGCTGATCGACCCACACACCACTGCTGGACAATAGGTACATGGACCCGATCCAAGCTCTCCGCGAGATCGCCTACTGGCTCGAGCGTTCACGCGCGGACACCCACCGCGTCAAGGCGTATCGACGGGCTGCCGATGTGGTCGAATCCCTCAGCGAGACAGCACGATCCGAACGGCAACGCACAGACTCCTGGTCTGCACTGCCTGGAATCGGCGCCAAGACTTCACTGATCATCCGGCAGGCGCTCGCCGGAGATGTGCCCGAGTACCTCGTCGAGAAGCGTGACGAGGCCCAACCGATCGGCGAGAACGACCTTCGATCCGCGCTGAGAGGTGACCTACATACGCACTCCAACTGGTCCGACGGCGGCAGTCCCATCGACGAGATGATGCGTACTGCCAAGCGCCTCGGCCACGAGTACTGCGCGCTCACCGACCACTCCCCCAGGCTGACGGTGGCCAACGGTCTGACCGCCGAACGTCTGCGTCGGCAACTCGACGTGATCGCCGAGCTCAACGAGCAACTCGCACCGTTCCGGATCCTTACCGGCATCGAGGTCGACATCCTCGACGACGGTTCTCTCGATCAAGACGAAGGGCTCCTGGCCGAGCTGGATGTCGTTGTGGCGAGCGTGCATTCGAATCTTCGAGCCGACTCGGACACGATGACGCGAAGAATGGTCAAAGCCGTGGCGAACCCACACGTGGATGTGCTCGGCCACTGCACGGGCCGGCTCGTCGAGGGAGGACGGGGAACAAGACCGGAATCGAAGTTCGACGCCGAGGTGGTATTCGAAGGCTGCACACAGTTCGGCACGGCCGTCGAGATCAACTCCCGGCCGGAACGCCAGGATCCGCCGGAGCGTCTGATCGACATCGCGCTCGAGCGCGGCTGCCTGTTCGCCATCGATACCGACGCCCATGCCCCTGGCCAATTGGACTGGCAGGGGTACGGCTGCCTTCGCGCGGAGGACCGCGGGGTCCCGGCCGACCGTGTCATCAACACCTGGTCCATGACGGATCTTCTCGCCTGGACGGGTGGCGATCGGTGAGATCGACCCGCTTTCTGGTTCTGCTGGCTACGTTCGTCGTTCTCCTCGGATGCTCCAACACCGTCGTCCATTCGAGTCCCCCGCCCATCGCGACGCCTTCTCCCGCCCTCGTCCCGGCGCTGTCCGACCGGCCGATCCGGCTTCTCTACGGCCCGGATCGCGAAGACAATGTGGGCGACCTGTACCTGCCGGACAACGGAGCCGACAAGATCCCGGTAGTCGTCATGGTCCACGGTGGTGGGTGGCAGCAGCAGTTCGGCATGACCTATTTCGATCCGATCGCGCAGGCGGTGGCGGACCGCGGAATCGCAGTGTGGAATATCGAATATCGCCGGGGTACCGGCAATTTCCGCGACACTCTCGCCGATGTCGACAATGCGACCGAGGCGCTTGCAAACACGGTGCAGGAAGCAGCCGGCGGCAGGCTCGATCTCGATCGTGTGCACGTTGCGGGGCACTCTGCGGGCGGTCAACTTGCCGCGTGGCTCGCCGGCCGGCACACCCTGGATGCGTCGGCCCCCGGCGCGACGCCACGCATCATGCCTCGCACCGCGACCATCATGGCCGGAGTGTTCGACATGGCGCGCGCAGCGAACATCGGCGGGGACACGTTGGTGCCCGCATTTCTCGGCGGTATGCCCCAGCAGGTTCCCGACCGATATCAGCTGGCCTCTCCCATCGAGCACCTGCCGATCGGCGTCGAGGTGACTGCGATACACGGTGACGCCGACCGAACGGTGTCAGTGAACCAGAGCACCGCGTACGCGGACGCCGCGACCGCTGCTGGCGACACCGCCGAAGCGATCATCGTGCCGGGTGCAGGGCACAGCGCGTTCACAGATCAAGGATCGATGGCATGGCGGACGACCATCGACGTTATCGCAGCCCACGCGGCCACCCTCGGATGACTTCTGGTACACAGTTGCCCATGAAGCGGATGGTCTTTGTCGGAGTCGTAGTCGCTGCCCTGCTCGCAGGGTGCAGCGACGAGTCCACCACCGATGACAGCTCGTCGACCACCGCCGCATCGACGCAAGAGACGTCGTCTATGTCCACGACGGTCGAACCTCCTGCGTCCACCTCCGCTGTTCCGCCCGTCTCCGCTGCACCGCCGGTGGGGTCCGAAGCGGCGGCGATACCGGACGAGGCGCAAATCCCTACTGGATCCGATATGCCCCACGGTGAGCAGCTGTACACGCAGACGTGCGAGCAGTTCATCTCCGCGATCGACGCATTGGCTGCTACTGGAGCAGTCTCGAGACAGCAGTCTGCGGACGGTATCTCCGCTCAGCTGCAAGCCAATTCGAGCTGGTCGACGCTTCCGCCCGAGGACCAGCAGGAAATCCTGCGCGGCCTCGACGCCGCCGGGCAAGGGAGCTGCTGAGGCGGCGAGCTAGCACCGTTTTTGCAATGCTTGGACCGGAATTCACGCGTGATTCGGTGTACTAGCTCGAGAAAAATGGTTCCAACTCTACGTGTACAACCGCTCCACGAACGCGTTCAGGTTTTCCTGGGCGCGGACGACCCGCTCTTCGGGAGTGAGGTTCTCGCGGTAGCGATTTCCCAGAGCGGGCGTCTTCTTGCCACGCGCGTAAAGCGAGCACGCGAGGTCGGTACACATGTACGTGCCGACCGTATTCCCTTTGCGCCCCGAATCGCCGACCTTGCTGGCGGTCATCAGCGAGACGTTTCCGCGTGAATGCGTCGTCATACAGATGGTGCACATCTGGGCGCGGTCCGAACCACCGGTTTCATGTTTGAGTGCGACACCGATCAGCTCGCCCTCGCGCGGTACGACAATGTAGCTCCGCCCGGCGTACGACGGATCGGACCAGCCGAGGAAATCGAGCTCTTCCCAGTCTGTTTCAGCGAGATTCCGCGGAACGTTCAGACGCTTCGCGTCACCCTTCGAACAGTTGACGAACGATGATCGGATCTCTTTCTCGGTTACGGGTTCCATTTCTCCTCCTTGGGCCGAAAGTCAATGTGACGGCCAGTTTTCGAGCGCGTGATGCAGAACATCCAGCACACGCTGCCACGACTGTTCGGATTCGCGCGGTGGACTGTGACTGAATCCGCCCGACGCCTCCAACGCGATAAATCCATGAAACGTGCTGCCCAACAATCGAACTGCATCGGTTTCATCGGGCTCGGGCAGCCTGTACGCACGAAGGATCGCCCTCGACATCTGCGAGTGCCTGCGTGCATCACTGGCCAATACGGCGTCGGAGTCGAGTTCGAACTGCGTCGACGCGTATCGGCCGGGATGCTCGCGTGCGTAATCACGGTACGCACCGGCGAAAGCCACCAGTGCATCTTTCCCCGCACGACCGGCCACTGCGTCGGACACGCAATCGGCGAGTTCGGACAGCGATGCGACCGCGACCCGTTGACGCAGATCGCGCAGGTTCTTTATGTGCGAATACAGACTTGCGTCCTTGACGCCGAAAGAACGCGCCAACGCGAGGACGGTTACGTTCTCGAATCCGACGTCGTCGGCCATGTCCGCTGCCGCTTCGGTCAAACGAGCAACCGTGAGCCCAGCGCGTGCCATTGCCCTCCTTGCTAGTGACAGTGGCATATTTCCTAGCCACCCTAGGAAGGGTAGGCGTCTCCCGGCGTCGGCGCCAACTCTTTTATCGCACGGCCGTCACTTCCGCGTGAGGGCAGCCTTAATTCGAGGTGTAGATCCGCTCTGTCGGTCTGGTTCCGTCGGACATGAGCCAGTCGGCGTCTCGTCGGCCGACCATCGTCCAACCGGTGCGCTCGTACAGCGCGATGGCCCGCTCGGAGGATTCGACGACGTCGAGCATCAGCACACCGCGGCTGCGGGCCTGGCGCAGTAGGGCCTCTCCGACTTTCGATCCCCTCGCACTCGGATCGACGAACAGACGCGACACCCACAATTGTTCGTCCCGCCCGGTAAGGACCACGTGGCCGACCAGGCGCCCGTCGTGCTCAGCAACCCACGCTGCGACGGAGTTCGGGGGCGCGAGCCACTTCGCCGGCTCGTCGGGCCAGCGGTTCGGGTAGCCGTCGTACTCGTGGACCTCCGCCAGCATCCGTACACAGCCAGGAAGGTCGTCGGTTCGTCGGGGCCGGATTTCCACGTCTGCGACGGTACCGAATGCTGGGGTGACCGAATGAGTCGTTCGCTCCAGCCCGGGGCGCCACGCGCACCTTCCAGCCCAGGCACGCGTTGCAACCTGCGCACTGGCTGGAACCTGCGCGGGCGGCGGGAATTGAGACCGAATGAGACATTCGGTCCCTAGGGCCGCAACCCCCAGCACAAAAAAATCTCCCCACCCGACGGATCGGGTGGGGAGATTTTGGCGGTGGCGGAGGGATTTGAACCCTCGGACGGGGATTACCCGTCACACGCTTTCGAGGCGTGCTCCTTAGGCCGCTCGGACACGCCACCGCCGAAAACTGTACCGCAGTGACGGCCCGAGACTAAATCGCCTGCTCAGAGCGCGGCAATCAGTTTCCGGTGAGCTTGTCCTTGATGTTGGAGGCGGCGTCCTTGACCTTCTCCGCGCCATCCTTCACTGCGGACGAGAGCTGATCGCCCTTGCCCTCTGCTTCGAGATCCTTGTCACCTGTGGCCGAACCGGCAGCTTCCTTGGCCTTGCCGCCCAGATCCTCGGCCTTGTTACCAATTTTGTCGTCGAGTCCCATAATTGCCTCCTGAGGATGCGCCGTACAGAACGCTAGTTTTCGCGTTCCCTGGCACGGTACTTACCCTGGAGTAGGACTGATAAACATGAGAAATTCATAAGCGTTTCGCGTCGAAGAACTCACGCAAGACGGCGCCACACTCGTCGGCGAGAATTCCGCCGCGGACCTCGGGCCGATGCGCCAGTCGTCGATCGCGCACAAGGTCCCACAGCGAACCCACGGCGCCGGTCTTGGGTTCCCATGCGCCGAACACGACTCGGGAGACGCGGGCCAGGACCAACGCACCAGCACACATCGTGCACGGCTCGAGGGTCACGGCGAGCGTGCAGCCTTCGAGTCGCCAACCATCACCGTGCACGGACGCGGCGGCGCGTAGTGCCAAGACCTCGGCGTGCGCCGTCGGATCGCCCGTAGCTTCTCGGGCATTGGCAGCCCTGGCCAGTTCACGGCCGTCTGCGTCGAACACGACAGCGCCGACCGGTACATCCAGTTCGGAGGCGTCGCCCGCAGCGGCCAGAGCGGCACGGATGAACTCGACGTCCGTCACCGCTATCGAGGAAGCTTGTCCAGGACAGCTCCGAGTTCGTCGGGGAATCCGAGGCGCTGCGCGATGGAACCGAGCTGCTCGTCCGGGTAGAGGTCGGTCTCGGCGACGATGATGCCCATTACCGCCTCAGGAAGCCCGAGATCGGCCAGCAGGCCCATGTCCCCCTCGGGCCACGGCTCGACGTCGTCCAGCTCGTCAGGATCGAAATCAGGGATGTCGATGTTCAGTTCGTCGAGCACATCCGCGGCGATGTCGTACTCGCCTGCAAGACTGGCGTCGGACAGTAGAAGACGGGTGCCCGACGGTGCAGGCCGAAGGACGACGAAGAACTCGTCGTCGACGTCCAGCAAACCGAAGACGGCTCCCGAACTCCGCATTTCACGCAGTTCGGTCTCGGCGGCCGCCAAAGACGTCAGCGCACTCGATGGAAGTGGTGTCACTCTCCACTTGCCGTCTTCACGGACCACTGCGACGCCGAAGCCTTCCAGGTCGTCGAATGCGTTGCTATCCGGACCGTCGAACTTCTTCGCCTTGGCGGAGTTGTTACTCCCGCGCTGTGCAGCCATGCGCGCAACGGTAGTCGCCGGACTACCTCAAAATGAAGTCCACCGCGTTCGACCCTGCTTGCCCGTGTGAAAACCTGGTCGGGTGACTACTGCTCCCGTCTGTGTACTAGGGCTCGGACTGATCGGCGGATCCGTACTTCGAGCGGCTGTTCGCGCTGGCAGAACCGCGTGGGGATACAACCGCTCGGCCGACGCGATCGCCGGCGCCGCCGACGCCGGGTACGACACCGGCACCGATCTGACCGCGGCACTCACACGGGCCGCCGAGTCCGGCGCTCTCATCGTCATCGCGGTGCCGATGCCCGCCGTCGACTCGATTCTCGACGCCATCGCCGAACACGCGCCCACCAATCCGATCACCGACGTCGTCAGCGTCAAGGTCGAGGTCGGCGACGCAGTGGCACGGCACGGGCTCACGGCCCGGTACGTGGGCGGGCATCCGATGGCAGGTACCAACCGATCAGGCTGGTCCGCCGCGGATCCCGATCTGTTCCGCGACGCGGTGTGGGTGGTGACCGTCGACGACGGTGCCGACCCCGACGTCTGGCGCGAGGTCGCCGCTCTGGCGCTGGATTGCGGATCGGTCGTCGTGCCGACCGTCGGCGACGAGCACGACCGAGCCGTCGCCCGCATCTCGCATCTGCCTCATCTACTGGCCGAGGCGCTGGCGTCCGTCGGTGCAGTCAGCCCGCTGGCGATGGGGCTGGCCGCAGGTTCGTTTCGCGACGGAACTCGGGTGGCGTCGTCGTCACCCGAGTTGGTCCGGGCGATGTGCGAAGGCAACGCCGACGCACTCACCGATGCATTGGACGACGCCTTGGCGCTGTTGACCAGGGCGCGCGAGGAACTGGTCACCGAACGGTCTACGAAGACACTCGTCACCGCCGGGCATGCTGCGCGGACCCGCTACGAGCAGCACGAGCGGTTCGACATCATCGACGTCGAGCCGGGCGAACCCGGCTGGCTGGAGAAGCTCCGGGCGGCCGGGAGACTAGGTGGCGTCGTGCGTCAGATCCGCTCGGCGAGCCCCGGGTAATCGAGGACGAATCCGTCGGCGTCGACGGTCACCGAGGAGCTCGATACCGGCGAGAGAACATGAATTCCGTCGGCGCCGCTGCTGTAGGTGAGCGCTGTTTCCTGAATGCTCAGATCAAGCAGGTTCACGTAGACCACGGGGACCTGGACGTCGGTCGAATCGGTGTGCAACCCGAGGCGGCGGATCGGCAGGGTATTGAAGAACGGGCTCAGCACGACGTCGACGTCGAGTGCACCGTTGTAGGTGGAGCGCTGGTGATTGGCCGAGTTCTCGATCATCCAGTAGCCCTCGTCATCGCGACTCACCGATGCCTGCTTCTCGCCGCCCGCGATCGACGTGCGCAGCGAGAGCCGTCGGGTGACGCCGTTCTCGTCCGTCACCAGGTCATACGACGCGCTGAACGCCGGGTGCTCCGAGCAAGCAGCGCCGATGATCCGCCCGGCGGCCTTGATGCGGTTGCCGTTGAGCTGGACGCGAACCGACTCCATCCGAGGAGCATCGTGCGCTCGCCACGTCAGGATCGCCGGCCAGGACTGCGTCGACGAAGCTGGAGCCGCTGTGGGCAGGCTCGACGGGTCTGGGGTGGAGGCGCGTTCTACACCCGATGTTGGAGTGGTCACTCGACTACGGTAAGCGACAGCAGAGCCGACAGATCAAGCGGTGCTGACTTTTCTCCTGTCAGCGGTCCAGGCTTACCCCGACTGGGCGGGGTTCAACAGCGAAACGTCGAGTTTCTTGCCGGTTTATCGTGACGTCCGTTACACGTGGACGTCTGTCTTGAACTCCTCACGCTCACTACGCTGGCCGTGTGACTGCAGGTGGCTTCGACTTCGCGCACTCCGAACAGGCCGCGAAAAGTCGACAGGACAAGGCGACGGCACTCGCGCGCTACATCTGGGAGCGGGGCATCGACGGCCCCGAACTGCTGGCTTTGACAGACACGGTGCGACGCAAGCTCGCGAGGGCAGCCGACATCACTCCCCCGAGCAGCATGGAGACGTGGACGATGGCCGCGGAACTGCTCGACAGCAAGAACGCATGGGCGTCGGCCAACCCGACGCACCCGTCCGCGTCGCCACAGCACGTGGACGAGAAAATCATGTGGGTCAAGCCGCCGATCAAGCCCTGGTAGAAACCGCCCGCCGTCACTACTCACACACGGCAGGCGACCGGCGCATCGGCTACCAGAACACCCGACCCTGCAGCGCCGACAGGCTCGGCACGAGTAGCGCGCCATCAGCAGAGCTGCGATCGACACTCCCACCGCGACGCCGAAGCCGAGCTCGGCCAGGTTCGCCAGCCCCGTCAGCATGAGCGAGGCGAACGTCAACGCCAGGATCACACCGGAAGCGGCGACGGTCGGCGCGGCGTTCGCGACGGCTTTCGCGCGGCCTCGCGTCCGGGGACGGCGGCAACAAACTGAGCTTGTGCCGTCTGGCCAGGTAATTATGCGCCAACCGCATCCACGCCCGCAGGAGTTCCGTCCGACGTGACTACCCACTCACGGTGGGTCCGGCCGAACTCAGCTCCCAGGCATCGTGTAGTCCCGCGAACCGCCCGTCCACCGCGATGAGATCTGCAGGCGAACCGTCCTCGACGATTGCACCGTCCTCCATCACCAGCACACGGTCCGCGATGGCGACGGTCGACAATCGGTGCGCGATGATCAGCGCGGTCCTTCCCTGCAGAATCGTCTCGAGAGCACGTTGAACCAGCCGTTCGCTTGGAATGTCGAGGCTCGACGTTGCCTCGTCGAGCACGATCACCGCGGGCGCCGCGAGGAACACCCTGGCGAACGCTACGAGCTGGCGTTGACCCGAGCTGAGCCGTCCACCGCGTTTGCGAACATCGGTGTCGATTCCGTCCGGCAAGGTCGCGATGAACTCCGTCAGCCCGACGGCTTCCGCGGCAGCGGCCACCTCGGCGTCGGTCGCCGACGGCTTGCCGAGCCTGATGTTGTCGGCGATGGAACCGGAGAACAGGAACGATTCCTGAGTCACCATGACGATGTGCTGACGCATGTTCTCGTCGTCGAGCCGGCGTAGGTCGATGCCGTCGAGGCTGACGGAACCGAAGGTCGGGTCGTAGAACCGGGCGAGAAGTTTCGCCAGAGTCGACTTTCCGGCTCCGGTCGCACCGACCATCGCCACCACTTGGCCGGCCGGAATGTGAAGAGAGAACTCGGGCAGCACGACACGGTCGGCGGTGTACGCGAACTGAACGCCATCGAAGTCGATGTCGCCTCGCGCGCTGTCGAGCACTGTCGGATCCGTCGGCGCCTGCACCGACGGCTTCTCCTCGAGGACACCCGAGATCTTCTCGAGCGCAGCCGCGGCCGACTGGTAGGCGTTGAACACCTGGGCCAACTCGTCGAGCGGACCGTAGAACCGCCGTAGGTAGAGAACGTAGGCCGCGAGAACACCGATATCCATGTGACCGTTGATCACTCGATAGCTACCGAACACGAGGATGATCGCGAGCGTGACGTTGCCGATCCATCTGACGATGCCGGTGTAGCTCGCCATTCCACGCAGCGCGGACGTCGTCGCATCCCGGTATTCGGTGTCCTCGACGGCAAGAATCGAGTTGTTCCGCGTCTCACGACGGAACACCTGCACCGCACGGATGCCGCCCATCGACTCGACGAAATGCACGACGACCTTTGCGATCGCGACACGTGTTCGCCGATAGCCTGCACGCTGCTGGCGCTGCGACCACCGCGTGACGAGCACCAGCGGCACGAAACCCGCCAACACGATCAGAGCAAGGGGCACATCGAGATACACCAGGATGATGGCGATGCTGACGATGGACAGGATGGCGGACAAGGCGTCGTTGAGAGCACTTTCGAGTAGCGTCTGCAGCGATTCGACGTCACTGGTGAGCCGCGAGATCAGTCGTCCCGAGGTGTACTTCTCGTGGAACGAGAGGCTCAACTGCTGGGCATGGCTGAACACTCGGCCACGGAGATCGAACAGAATCGCCTGACTGAGGCGGCCCGACACCATCAGGAAGGTGTACGTGGTGATCGCTCCGAGGATTCCGAATGCGATGTAGCCGAACACCGTCCACGCCAGCGGTGCCCAATTCCCGTCGACCGCCGCCGAGATGCCGTGATCGAGCGCGTATGCGATGAACAACGGTCCCGCGACGAAAGCGAGGTTGTCGACGAGGATGATCGCGAGTGCGAGCAGAGCCTGCTTCCGATACGGCCGAACGAGCGACATCAACAGTCGCCTCGACCTGCCCGCAAGAATCAGGTTGCCTGTGGCATCGACGGTGGAATCTTCGTTTCCTACTCCACGCCAATCTTTCTCAGCCACCTCTTTCTCCGCCACCTCTTTCTCAGGCACCTCTTTCTCAGACATCGATCGATCCCATCACGTGACGGTATTTCGCCGAGGTTGCCAGAAGACGCTCGTGCGTACCCTGTTCCACGATTCTTCCGTTCTCCAAGTACAGCACTCGGTCTGCGAGTGCGGCAGTCGACGGCCGATGCGCGACGAGCACTGTCGTCGAATGCGGTAGGACTCGTCGCAGATCCTGCTGGACGAGCGCTTCGGTGCCCACGTCGAGCGCCGACAGCGGGTCGTCGAGCACGAGAATGCGAGGCTTGCCGAGTACCGCACGTGCCAGCGCCAACCGCTGGCGCTGTCCACCCGACAGGCTCATTCCCTGTTCTCCGATACGAGTGTCCAGACCCCACGGCAGCGTCTCGACGAATTCGCGTGCATGTGCGATACCGAGCGCTTCGTCGACATCGGCGTCGGTCGCCTCAGGACGGCCGAGTGCGATGTTCTCTCGGACGCTGGCCGAGAACAGCACTGGGTCCTCGAATGCTACCGACACCACCGACCGCAGATCCGCCAGAGCGAGCGTCCTGATATCGACGCCGTCGATCGTCACCGACCCCGAGGTCACGTCGAACAGCCGCGGAACGAGGTTGGTCAGCGCGGTCTTTCCGCTCCCGGTGACGCCGACCAACGCGACCGTCTCACCCGGTTCGACCCGGAAATCGACGTCGGTCAGAAGCGGCGACGAGGCGTCGGGAAACGTGAAACCGACGCCTCGAAATTCGAGGACTCCACGGATATCACGGGGCAGTGGAACCGGCTGCTTCGGCTCGGTGATCGTCTCCGGGGTATCCATGATCTCCCAGTAGCGATCTGCCGCGGTGCGAGCGTTGTTGAGTTCGGCGAGAAGGAATCCGAACGATTCGATCGGCCAGAGTAGGAACGCCACGATCGCCATGGCGGCAACGAGCATTCCGGCAGTCATGGTGCCCTGCACGATCGAGTACGCCCCAAATGCCAGCATGACGCCGATGCCGACGGGCGGGATGCCGACGATCAATTCCCACACGATGGCGAGGTAGCGAACCTTCTTCATCTCGGTACCGCGGAGCGTTGCTGCCTCTCGCAGGAACCGGCGTGAAAGATGTGCGCTGCGGCCGAAGGCCTTGAGCACCCGGATGCCCTGAATGGACTCCTCGACGGTCGTGGTGACGTCGCCTGCCTGATCCTGCGCATCACGTGCGACGACGCGGTAGAGAGTTTCGAATCGCGTGCAGACGATCACAAGCGGGACCGACGTGACTGCCATGATCAGTCCGAGTTGCCAGGATTGCACGAACAGAACACCCAAGCCGACAATCAAAGTCACGGTGTTGATGATGATGAACGGGCCGACGAAGGCGACGAACCGACGCAGCGACGAGAGGTCCGCTATAGCCCGAGAGAGCAGCTGCCCCGACTCCCAGCTCTCGTGCGCCGAGACCGACAGTCTCTGCAACTTCTCGAAGACCGCTGCACGAGCTGAGATTTCGAACTGACTCGACGGAGCCGACACCAGATAGCGACGGACCCAGATTCCGACCGCGTCGACCGTTCCGAGAAACAGCACGAGCGCAGCCGGCCACCAGACGCCGGCGAAATTGCCGTCGGTGATCGGCCCGTCGATGACACCCTGCAATACCAGTGGGATCACCAAGCCGGTCAGCGTGGCGATCAGCGCGACGACGATCGATCCCGTGAAGTGCCACCGGTACGGCCGTAGGAACGGCAGTAGCCGGGCCAGCGAACTCGGTTGCCGGGTGTCGGGGTTCGACTCATCGAGGGTTGTCGTTCGATCTTCGAGCACACCCGTGGACACTGACGTTCTCCTCATCTGCTGTGGAATGCATGGTTCCACCCCGACAGCCTTTGGACCAACCGATTTTCCTTCGGTCGCATTCCATCGTCGAACCTCGACCAATGTTGATGTCAAGGTCGGGTCTTCTGCTGCTGGCCGAAACAGTTGCAGTGGACGCTGCGCGGACTGGACGATGGCGCCCATGAAGCTGCTGATGCTGGGAGGCACACGATTCGTCGGTCGCGTCGTCGTGGACGATGCGCTTGCGCGCGGCTGGGAAGTGACCGTGCTGCACCGCGGACACACCGGAGTCGCACCTGCCGGCGCCGACGTACTCCACCTCGACCGCACCGATCCCGTGGCGCTCGCCGATGCCGTCGACGACCGTCGATGGGACCTCGTCGTCGACACCTGGGCGGGTCCTCCGCTCGTCGCTACCGAGAGCGCAGCCGTCCTGAAAGACCACGTCGACCGGTATGCGTACGTGTCGAGTGGGTCCGTCTACCGATGGGGGCAGCACGTCGACGAATGCTCGCCGGTCGTCGATGCCGAATCGACCTCCGACTCCGACTACGACTACTCCGCTGCCAAGCGTGGGGCTGAACTCGGTGTGCTGGCCTCGTTTCCGGACGCGCTTCTGGCTCGCGCCGGGTTGATCCTCGGACCGCACGAGGACATCGGCCGCCTGCCGTGGTGGTTGCAACGCATCGCAGCGGGCGGGAGGATCGTTGCGCCCGGTGTCCCGGACCGACCGCTGCAGTACGTCGACGCGCGAGATGCTGCGTCGTTCGTTCTCTCCGGACTGGAGTCGGGGCTCTGTGGGGCATACGACGTCATCAGCCCATCCGGGCACGCCACGACTGCCGAGCTGCTCCAGGCGTGCATCGACGTCACGGCGTCGGAGGCCGAACTGGTGTGGATCGACTTCGATCGTCTGGCTGGCGCTGGAGCGCAACCGTGGACACACCTTCCGTGCTGGGTTCCACAGACGGGCGAATGGGCGGGCTTTCTCGAAAGCGATACCTCCCAAGCCGCTCGAGCAGGCCTCGACTGCCGACCGATCGGCAGTACCGTCCAAGACACCTGGGAGTGGATGCGACGCGAGTCGAGCCTGCGCGACGACCGGACCGATATGCTGCCGCCGCAGCGTGCAGACCGTCCTGTCCATGGGCTTCCGCCGGAGATCGAACGGGCCCTCCTAGACGATTGACCGATAGTGGCGATCGGCTGGCCGCGTGGTTGGCGAAACCTGTCGGAGTTCTCGAGTAACGTTCTGCACAGAGTTTTGGCTTCGGGAGAGAAGGATGCGCGTGGGTTCGCGATCGATGGTGGGGCTGTTCGCCGGGATCGGCGGGCTCGAGTTGGGGCTCTCCGGGCAGGGCTGGTCGACGGAACTGCTGTGCGAAATCGACCCCGGCGCCGGCGCCGTTCTCGGCGCGCGCTTCCCCGATGTTCCGCTGCATCGCGATGTCACCAAGCTGCGTGCTCTGCCGTCGGGCACCGAACTCGTCGCGGCCGGATTCCCCTGTCAGGACCTGTCGCAGGCCGGCCGGACGGCAGGCATCACCGGCGCGAGATCAGGACTGGTCGACGAGGTCTTCCGGCTCGTCAAACGCCGCAACGGCCCGCGGTGGCTACTCATCGAGAACGTTCCCTTCATGTTGCAGCTCGGCCGCGGCGCGGCGATGAGGCACATCACCGACGCTTTGTCCGACCTCGGCTACATGTGGGCATACCGCGTCGTCGACGCACGGTCGTTCGGGCTGCCACAGCGCCGCCAGCGGGTGCTCATGCTTGCCTCTCGTACCGAGGATCCACGCGAAATACTGTTCGCTCAGGACGAGGGACCTCTTCCCGACGGCGACCCGTCCGAGCAGCCGTGCGGCTTCTACTGGACCGAGGGCACGCGTGGTCTCGGCTGGGCAGTCAACGCGGTCCCGACGCTCAAAGGAGGTTCGTCGATCGGCATCGCCAGTCCCCCGGCAGTTCGGCTTCCTTCCGGGGAGATCGTGACGCCCGGGATCGTCGGCGCCGAGCGGCTACAGGGCTTCGATCCTGATTGGACCGCACCGGCACTGTCGCTACCCGGGGTCCGCGCTGGGCACCGCTGGAAGCTCGTCGGGAACGCAGTGAGTGTGCGCATGGCGTCGTGGGTGGCATCACAGCTCGAACACCCGCAACCGCACGACCACTCGGACGACGTCCCGCTTCTCCCCGGCCAGGCGTGGCCGGCCGCTGCGTGGGGCGCGAAGGGCAAGGCGTTCCGGGTGCATCGTTCGACATGGCCGGTCCACGAACCGTACGAGAACCTCAGCGATTTTCTCGACGACTCGCGGCTGCTGTCGGCCCGCGCCACGGCGGGCTTCCTCAAGCGCGCGCAGATGGGCAATCTACGTTTCGTGCCCGGGTTCCTCGACGACGTCGAATCGCACCTCGACCGCATGGGTGGGCACCCGAACCCGAGAGCCGCATGAGCGATCAGCTGTTCCCCGATCCGCCTGCGCTGGCCAGACCACTCGCGCTGGCGGGGGTCAAGCCTGCGCCCGACGCCGATCGCAGCGACAAGAAGAACTACGCGCAGCGGTTGTCCAATCACCTCGCACAAACCGTCGCCGACGCCCTGCGGCCGCACTATCCGAACATCACTCCCGACGCGATGGGCGTCGGGCAGGAAGCGCAGGTCGACGTCGCGAAGGGCCGCAAGAGGCTCGATGTCAAAGCACTGGATCCGACGCTCGGGTTGATTCTCTGCGTGTCGATAAAAACGTACAGTTTCCGCGATTTCAGCCCCCGCACCGGCAAATTCGGCCGCTGGACCAAGAACATCGTCCGCAACGATCACGAGCTACGCGGTGAGGCGATGGTGCTGCACCAACGCCAGCCGTACAGCGTGCTCGTCGCCGTCATGTTCGAGCCGTTCTTCACCTGCGACGACGGCGACGCATCCAAGGCCAGTGACATCGGTAAGTCGTCGTTCGCCCATCACGTCACGACGTTGTCGAAGAGGTCGGGGCGCGGCAAGCGAGCAGTCGTCGGCGGCACCGGAAAGATGTGGGTCGATCTCGGCGCCGAGGACACTCGATACGACCTGTTCGAAAAGGTGTTCATCGGGCTCTACGACACGGACGGTGAAGTCCGGTTCTTCGACGTCGACGAGTCCCCTCCCCGCAACGGCAGACCGACCGACTCCCAAACGCTCTCGTTCGAGGAGTTCACCGCGGTAGTGCACGGGGAGGTCGAGCGGCGCAACAAGTTCGCACCGACCTGGTCCGAACCCGAGGACAGCGAAGACGGGTAGTTTCGCGCTATGTCCAGGCCGTCGACCGATGCTGCGACCAGTGCGCGCCTGAGCAAGCAGCGCCGCCGCGACACCGAACCGGAAGTCGCGCTTCGTCGCGAACTCCACCGCCGCGGGCCCCGGTACTTCGTGGACCGCGCACCCTTCAAGGGCCTGAGGCGTCGGGCAGACCTGGTCTTTCCTCGACGGAAAGTGGCCGTGTACGTGGACGGGTGCTTCTGGCACAGCTGCCCCGAACACGCCACCAAACCCCGCAACAATGCACAGTGGTGGGCAGACAAACTGGCCGCCAACGTCGCCCGCGACCGCAACACCGACGAACGCCTCGAAGCCGAAGGGTGGACGGTCGTGCGGGTGTGGGAACACGAGCCGGTCGCCGATGCAGCAGACAAGGTGCTCCGGGCGCTGGGGTGGTCGGGGGCTGGGTGATCGGGCCCTAATTGGTGACCGAATGTCTGTTTCGGTCACTTCAGGTGAGCGAATGGCTAGTTCAGTCACTCTGAGTGTGCGAATGTCTCATTGGGTCACTTCAGGGAGCGAGTGTCTCATTCGGTCACCCCCGGGCGGAGCGAATGTCTCATTCGGTCACCAGCAGGCAGCCCCCGGGCACACCATGGGAATCGTCCGGTCCAACCACCCCTACTACTGTGGTGCTGGTGGGTCAGGAACGGAGCGCCGGCAGAGCATGGGCACCGTGGACGGCAACCGTGCTTCTGGTCATCGCCGGGGTTCTGTACTCCGCTTGGGTTGCCGAGTTCTTTCTCGACACCGGCCTCGATCCGGCGGTGTCGTTTCTCAGCGAGCTCGATGCAGCGGACCAGCCGTACCGTCACTTCTTCAGCACCGCGGACCTGCTGACCGGAATCATGCTGATCGCAGCGGCGGCCCTGGGTCTCACCGCGTTCATGCGCAGACGACTGACGATCACCGGTTGGATCGCGATCGGAATCTTCGGCGCGGCAACGATCGCTGACTCACAGCTTCCGATCGAATGTGTCGCCGCGAACGACCCGTCCTGCCCTGTCGAGCCGAGTGGGTTGTTCCCGCAGCTACACCACATTCATGCGCTGACCAGCACGATCGCGGTATTCGCTGTCTTCACCGCGATGATCGCGTTCACCGCTGCGGCATACCGCTATCGAACGCTGCCGCTGCTCCGAACCATGGGTCTGACCGTCCTCGCCGTCACGTCACTGGCCACTGCCTGGCTGATGATCGCCGACAACCTGCCCGGCTCGTCCGGTCTCGGGATCGCGCAGCGCATACAGGTCTCCGGGATGTCGGCGTATCTCGTCGTACTCGGGTTGGCAGTTCGGAGCCGCAGAGTACCGCTGACCGGGTAATTTCCTGAGGTATGTCGGGTAAAGATCGAATTCTGAGCTTTCTGAAGACGCATTGGGTACCGATTCTGCTGGTGATCCTCGCGGCAGTGTTCATCGCCGAGAATCGATACAGCACAACCATCGAGCTGTTCTGGCTGAGGATCACCTCGCCACTGTGGCTGATCCTGCTCGTGCTGTTCGCCGTCGGCTTCGCAGCCGGACGCCTGAGTGGTCGACGGAAGCCGGTCAAGAAATAGACTCCCCCATATGTCGTTCACCGCTACCGCCCTCGAGGGCACGAAGACCGAGCAGTACGCGCAACTGACGCAGCAGGCTGCCGCCCTCAGCGCTGGCGAACCGAACCGGATCGCCAACGCCGCGAATATCTCCGCGCTCGTCTACCACGCACTGCCCGACGTCAACTGGGTCGGGTTCTATCTGTTCGACGGCACCGAACTCGTCGTCGGGCCGTTCCAGGGACAACCCGCGTGCGTGCGCATCGCACTCGACAAGGGTGTGTGCGGTGCCGCAGCGACGACCCGCGAGACCCAGCGCATTGCCGACGTCCACGCATTCGAAGGCCACATCGCGTGCGACGGCGCGACCCGATCCGAACTCGTCGTTCCGCTGTACGACGGTGACACCCTCGTCGGCGTCTTCGACCTCGACAGCCCGATCCCGGACCGTTTCGACGCAGACGACCAAGCCGGCCTCGAAGCTATCGCCCGGATCTTCTTGTCACCGGGCCTCTGAGGCCGCCTCGAAGAACCACGCCATCACCAGCGCACCGGGATCTACGACGCCTCGAGCCGCGTCACCTACGTACGACGCGCGGCCTCTGTTGGCGGTAAGTTGCTCGGTTGCCTGAGCCCCGGCTGTCGCGGCAGCGGCTGCGTCGCGTAGACCTTTTTCCAGATCTGTTGCGGCTTCGAGGGCCTCCACTGCCGGGGCGATGGCGTCGACCATCGTCTTGTCGCCGATGCGCGCACCGCCGAGGTCGGTGATGGTGTCCAGACCGCCGCGAGCGGCGGCGGTGATCGATTCGAGGTCCACCGATTCGAGGCAGGTGTAGAACTGCCGGAACCAGATTCCGAACAGTGCGCCGGAGGTTCCTCCTGCGTGCCCCAGGTATGCCTCGGATACTGCCTCGAATACCGTCTGCGCGGAGTAGGTTTCGCGGATGCTGGCGAGGTCGAGCTGTTCCAGGGCCGAGACCATGTTGGTGCCGAAGTCGCCGTCACCTGCGCGCCGGTCCAGTTCGGTCAGCGCGGGTTCTTCGGCGAGCACTCGCTCGACCCACGATGCGATCCAGGAGGATACGAACCTGTCCTGAGATGAATCACTGTCGCTCGGAGCGAAACTCGGACCGAACCGCTCCCGGGCACCCAATGTCGGCGCCTCTTTAGCGAGAGCATTGGGCCATGCGGGCGCGGTGGTGGTCGCGTCCCACAGCTCGAGCATCTCGTCGTCGATGCGCACGAGCGTGATGGACGCACCACCCATGTTCAGCGCGGTGACCAGGCTTCCTACGAGCGGTCGTGCGATGTCTATTCCTTTGTCGGCCAACAGCTCTGCCAACTCTCCATACAACAGGTGCAGCTCCATCGGATGAGTCGCACCGAGCCCGTTCACGAAGGCGATGACGGATTCGCCCCGTTCGAGGCCGAGCGAGTCGACGACCGGCTGGGCCAGCGCCGCAACGATGTCCTGGGCAGACATCTTCGGGACCCGCGTCGTACCTCGTTCGCCGTGAATTCCGATACCGATCTCGATTTCACCGTCGGGCAGGTCGAACGAGAACTCGGTGGATCCGGGCAGCACGGACGGCTGTAGCGCGACGGCCATGCTTCGTGCGTTGGCGGCGACCCGGCGACCGATCTCGACCACCTGCTCCATCGAGTCCCCGCGCTCGGCGGCAGCCCCGCAGATCTTCTCGACGACCACGGTCGCGGCGGTCCCACGCCGACCTGGGCCGTCACCGTCGGCGCGTTCGGTGGCGACATCGTCGTCGACCAGAACGAAATCGGACTCGATACCATCCTCGTGCAACAACTCTCGCGCAATACGAAAGTTCATCACATCGCCGGTGTAGTTCTTGACGATGTGCACCACTCCACCGCCGACGCTGACCGCTCTGGATGCTCGGTGAACCTGCAGCGCGTTCGGCGAGGTGAAGATCAATCCGGGGCACACTCCGGCGAGCATCCCGGCGCCGATGAATCCCGCGTGCATCGGTTCGTGACCGCTGCCTCCGCCCGACAGGAGTGCGACCTGCCCTGCAGGTAGGGGTTCACGTCGCGTCAGGAATCCTGGATCTGCGTGCCACGCGATGTCGCCGGTGGAGGCGATCAAGCCGCGAACGGCATCGGAAACGAAGGTCGAGGCGGAATTGACGAACATGCCTCCACCCTAGCCAGGCATCGTCGGTGGCGGCAGACGGTAGCCGACGGGCGTCGCCGAGAAGTCGATCGGGTTACGCACACCTGCGCTCGCAGCGCCCGGAACCTGCACTCGCGGATTCAATCCCAGCGCTTCCGCGAAGGCGAACGCTTCGTCGAGGGAGTTGACGGGGCCGGCCGGAACGTGGCGTTCAGACAGCGCCCGGTACCAGTCGTCGGCGGATCGGGTCGCAAATCGCGCGGTCAACTCCGAGACCAGGGCATCACGGTTCTGCACGCGCGCCGAGTTGCCGGTGAAGCGCGAGTCGCTTGCCAACCACGGCAGCGAGACGACGTCCGCAAGAGCGGCGAACTGCTTGTCGTTGCCCACTGCGAGGGCGAGCGGACGATCCGCAGTCTCGAAGACCTCGTACGGGACCACCGACGGGTGCTTGTTGCCCATCGCGGTCGGCACGTCTCCGCTGCCGAGGTACGCGGCAGACTGATTGCTGAGCGCGGACAGCACGCACGACATCAAGTTCGTGTGCACGTGTTGGCCGGCGCCTGACTGCGAACGATGATGCAGCGCAGCAAGTATCCCAGCCAGTGCGTGTAGACCTGTGACGATGTCCACCATCGCGACGCCGACCTTGGTCGGAGTCTGTGAGTCGGGCCCGGTGACGCTCATCAGACCTCCGACGGCCTGGACCAGCAGATCGTATCCCGGTAGCGCGGCCCCTCCCCCGGTACCGAATCCGGTGATGGAACAGTAGATCAAACCGGGCCGCTCGGCCGACAGCGCCGCATACCCGAGCCCGAGTTGATCCATGGTTCCCGATCGAAAGTTCTCGATCAGAATGTCTGCACCGGAGATGATCTCGCGAGCCACGGTCAGTCCGGCGTCGGACTTCAGATCGATCGACCTCGAACTCTTGTTTCGGTTCACCGACGCGAAATAGGTTGCGGTTCCGCTCGAATCGTACGGAGGACCCCAGGATCGGGTGTCGTCACCGGCTCCGGGTCGCTCGATCTTGATCACCTCGGCCCCCATGTCGCCGAGCATCATCGTCGCGTACGGGCCGGCGAGAACGCGTGAGAAGTCAGCGACGACGAGCCCTGCCAGCGGACCTTCGGTTCTCGGTGCTTCAGCCATTGCGCCATCGTGGCAGAAGCGGCCGGTTCGTTCATCACCGGCCGACTACGATCCCTCGTTCCCCACATCGGGAACCGTCACTCACCAGGTGGCCAGCTGGCGATTCCAAGGCCCGAACGTGGCCGATCCATACGTCGACATCGACACCGGTGCAGGGCCGGTCACCATCACCTTCAGTACCGACACGGCCCATACACCGAGTCCGTCGTTCGAGATCCCCGCACGATAGACAAGGCCCTCAGGCCAGGGGAACGCCCGTCGCTGCCTCGACCTGCTCTCTCGTCACGCCAGGCGCGAGCTCGGCCAACGCCAATGTCCCGTCGCCCACGACGTCGATGACGGCCAGGTTGGTGACGATTCGGTTCACGACGCCCTGACCCGTCAGTGGCAACGTGCAGGCGTCGAGAATCTTCGGGTTGCCCTCACGGTCGGTGTGTTCCATGACGACGATGACGCGGCGCGCACCGTGCACGAGGTCCATCGCACCGCCCATACCCTTGACCATCTTGCCCGGAACCATCCAGTTCGCAAGATCGCCGGCACGCGATACCTGCATCCCGCCGAGCACTGCGGTGTCGATGTGACCGCCGCGAATCATTCCGAACGACAACGACGAATCGAAGAATGCCGCACCGGAGTTGACGGTGACGGTTTCCTTGCCCGCGTTGATGAGGTTCGCGTCGATGTTCTCCTCGGTCGGGTACGGGCCCGTTCCGAGGATGCCGTTCTCCGAGTGCAGGACGACTCGGACTTCGGACGTCAGATATCCGGGAATCAATGTGGGCAAACCGATTCCGAGATTGACGTATTCACCGTCGACCATCTCGGCCGCTGTCCGCTCGGCCATCTGCTCACGGGTCCAGCCTGCTACCGCTGTGGTCATGCCTGTCCTCCTACGCTGACCGTGCGCTTCTCGATGCGCTTGTCCTGGGGTCCGGTGCTTACGATGCGCTGAACGAAGACACCGGGTAGATGTACTGCACCCGGGTCGATCTCACCGGGCTCGACGAGGCGCTCGACCTGGGCGATGGTGATCTTGCCTGCCATCGCAGCGAGCGGATTGAAGTTCATCGCAGTCTTGTCGAACACCAGATTGCCCTCGGTGTCGCCGACCTCGGCGTGCACCAGCGCGTAGTCGGCGTTGATCGCTTCTTCGAGCACGTAGCGCTTGGCACCGAAGACGCGAGTCTCCTTCGGCGGGGACGAGATCGCGATACTGCCGTCGGTGTTGTACCGCCACGGCATTCCCCCGTCCGCGATGGGGCTTCCCACTCCGGCAGGAGTGAAGAACGCCGGAATCCCGGTGCCGCCGGCGCGCATACGCTCCGCCAGCGTGCCTTGCGGAGTCAATTCGACTTCGAGTTCACCCGCGAGGTACTGCCGAGCGAACTCCTTGTTCTCCCCCACGTACGACGCGGTCACACGTCGGATTCGACCCAGGGCAAGCAGAATTCCCAGGCCGTGGTCGTCGACACCGCAGTTGTTGGAGAACACCTCGAGATCAGTTGCCTCGGTCTCCCCGATCGCCTGGATCAAGGCGTCGGGAATCCCGCAGAGCCCGAAGCCCCCGACCGCCACGCTCGAGCCGTCACCGATGTCTGCCACGGCGGATGCCGCTGACTCGTACACCTTCCCTGCCACTGAAGCCTCCTTCTCTGTCCACACAGCGAACGCGCTGCATCACTGCACTCAGTAGACGTTGAACTGTGGATTGCCGGAAGGGGATGCGGAGAATCGACGCAGAAGTGATCGCATGGCGAACCATCGAAGTTGATGCGTTCATTGAATGGACGCTTGCTACAGTCAGGCCGTGGCCTCGAACGTTCCCCCGAATGTAATAGCCCGCACTGCGGCGCTTCTGCGTGCTGTCGGAGCGGCCGAGCCCGATGGCGGATCCACCACCGAGTTGGCGCGCGCCACACAGCTGGCTCGTCCGACGGCGCATCGCCTTCTGACATCCCTGGCGGACGAGGGGTTTCTCGATCGAGATGCTGCGAGCGGTCGATGGACGCTCGGGCCGGAGATGTACCTGCTCGGATCGGCCGCCGCGGCGGGCCGATACGACATCACCGACCAGGCGCGACGCGTCGTACACACGCTTTCCGCAGTCAGCGGTGAGAGCGCATTTCTATCGGCGCGCCGCGGCGACGAGACAGTGTGTCTGCTTCGCGAAGACGGGAGCTTCCCACTGCGCTCCCACGTCCTGTACGAGGGCATCAGATTTCCGCTCGGAGTGGCATCAGCGGGAATGGTGATACTTGCGCACCTCCCCGATCGCGAGATTGTCGATTATCTGAAGCGAACCGACCTGCAGCCCGAGTGGGGACCGGAGCATTCGCCCGAGGCGTTGACGAGACGAATCGACGCGACCCGCGAAACCGGATATGCCGTCAATCCGGCGCTACTGGTCGAGGGCAGCTGGGGAATCGGAGCGGCGGTGTTCGATCGCACCGGCAAGCCCGCGTGGGCATTGAGCCTGACCGGCGTCGAGACACGATTCCGACCGGAACGCCACAAGGAGCTCGGCACCCTGTTGCTCGAGCAGGCACACATCTTGACCGGCCTTCTTCGACCCGAACGCTGAACACGTAAGACACCCGTCGCGCATGCTCTGGCGCTTCCGCTGCGCGAGAGAAGCATCGGTCTCATACTGATCTGATCTTGCTGCTCGTCCCACGAAAGGCGCATATGGGGATCGGTATCAGTGCGATGGTCGGGTGGGTTCCCGATGACTCGGGACGCGACGCACTTGCGCTCGTCGCGAGGCTTGCGGCCTCGGGTGACGTCGCCGTGCAAGCCTGCACGGTTCTCCCGCAGTCATGGCCGTTTCCGTCGATGGCAAGGGTCGACGCCGAGTACCAGCGCTGGCTCGCCGAGCGGGGCGTCGCCGCCGTGGAGGCTGCGGAGAGCGCGATCAGCGAGTTGGGGCTCACCCCTGCCGACCCCGCCGCGTTCTACACCAGCAACACGGCCGAAAGCGCCGGGCTGAACGAGGCAGCGAAGCAGTACCACGCGGACATCGTCGTACTGGGTTCCACGACAGGCACACCGGGGCGATTCGCACCGGGCAGCACGACCGATTCACTGCTGCATTCCTGTGCCGTGCCGTTGGCGCTGGCACCGATCGGCACCAGAGATTCGGTGAAGTCCCTCGATCGCATCAGCTGCGCCTACGTGGGAACGGCCCAATCGGAGGACGCGTTGCGAACAGCGTCGACTCTTGCCGATGCCTGGTCGCTCCCCCTGCGGCTCATCGCGTTCGCACCCCGCGCCTCCACCACGTTCCCTCCCCTCGGCGGTTACGGCGCCGAGGACGTGGTGAGCGCGCAGTGGAAGGAACAGGCCGACGCTCTTCTCGGACAAGCGCGAGCTGCTCTCGAATCGTCCAGGCCCGGTCTGGTCGTCGAGACTGCAACGGTCGCCGGAAACGGCTGGGAGGCATCCGTCGACGCAGCTGCCTTCACCGACACCGACCTCCTCGTCGTCGGTTCGTCCCGCCTCGGGCCGTTGGCCCGCGTCTTCCTCGGCTCCTCGGCGTCGAAAATCATTCGGTACGCTCGCGTGCCGATGCTCGTCGTACCCCGCGGCAGTTCACTGCGTGCCGGCACCACTACGGAGGATCAATGAGTTCACTGCTGCGGCGCAAACCGATCGGCGACATCGCTGCCCTCGAATCCGACCACGGTGGTACGCAACTGAAGCGGAGCATGAACACGTTCCAGCTGACATGCATCGGCGTCGGCTCGACGGTTGGCACCGGTATCTTCTTCATCTTCAGCAACGCGGTGCCGTTGGCGGGTCCGGCCGTGATCTTCTCGTTCATCCTCGCCGCGATCACCGCGGGACTCACGGCCCTCTGTTATGCGGAATTGGCGTCGAGCATCCCGGCGTCGGGGTCGACGTACACCTACGCGTACACGATTCTCGGTGAGTTCGTCGCGCTGTTGGTCGGTGCGTGTCTCATTCTCGAGTACGGCGTGTCCACAGCTGCCGTGTCGGTGCTGTGGAGTCAGTACCTGAACGATTTGTTGAACCGCCTGTTCGGCTTTCAGATTCCGGACGTGCTGAGCCACGCCCCCGGTGACGGCCTAGGATTCGGGATCAACGTTCCCGCAATCGTTCTGGTCGCCTTGTGCGCCCTGCTGCTCATTCGCGGCACCAGCGAATCCGCTCGCGTCAACGCCATCATGGTGGTCACCAAGATCGGTGTCCTCGCAATGTTCGCCGTGATCGCATTTTTCGGCTTCGACATCTCCAACCTCGAGCCGTTCGCACCCTTCGGTGTTGCGGGTATCGGTGCCGCGTCGGGCATGATCTTCTTCACCTTCATCGGACTCGACGCCGTGTCGACGGCGGGCGAGGAGGTCGAGAATCCGAAAAAGACACTGCCGATCGCGCTCATCACCGCGCTGATCGTCGTCACGGTCATCTACCTGGTCGTCACGTTCGCGGCCATCGGCGCACAGAAGTACACCGAATTCGAAGGCCAGGAAGCCGGACTGTCGGAGATCCTGCAGAACGTCACCGGTTCGGAATGGCCATCGATCATTCTGTCCGCAGGAGCCGTCGTGTCGATCTTCTCGGTCACGCTCGTCACGCTCTACGGTCAGACCCGGGTGCTGTTCGCGATGAGTCGGGACGGCATGATCCCGGAGATCTTCTCCGACGTAAGCCCGAAGACGTTGAGCCCCATCCCCAACACTATCCTCGTGGCCATCGTCGTCGCACTGATGGCGGGGCTGCTGCCGCTCGACTTCCTCGCCGACCTGGTGAGCATGGGGACGCTCGTCGCGTTCACCGTCGTGTCCGCAGGCGTCATCATTCTGCGTAGACGTGAACCCAATCTGGAACGCGGGTTCCGAGTGCCGCTGTACCCCGTGCTGCCGGTTCTATCGATCCTCGCGTGTCTGTACCTGATCTCGACGCTGCACTGGGAGACCTGGCTGCTGTTCGCGATCTGGCTGGCCCTGACAACGGTCCTGTACTTCACCTACTCGCGGCATCATTCTCGCCTGAACGTGTAGGGGCCTGTTTCGGGGCGCTCCGCGCCCAGTGGCACGGTTAAGTGCATTGGGGTGCACTCAACCGCGCCACTGCGGCGGAGCCGCTACTGCACAGGCTTCGCGGATCGGTGCTGCTTCAGCAATTCCCGGTACACCGCAGCGTTGAGCCCGTTGTGGCTCACCTCGTCCTCGGTGAGCTCACGACGAATCTTGGCAGGCACACCCGCAACCAGAGATCGCGGCGGAACCTGCGTGCCTTCGAGGACGAGAGCGCCTGCTGCGACCAAGCTGCCTTCACCGATGACAGCGCCGTTCATGACGATCGCGCCCATGCCGACGAGGCTGCCGTCGCCGATGGTGCACCCGTGCAGCACCGCGTTGTGTCCGACGCTCACATTCTTGCCGACCGTCAACGGGAACCCCGGGTCGACGTGCGCCGCCACGCCGTCCTGAAGATTGCTGCCCTCGCCGATCGTGATGTCCTCGAACTCCGCTCGCACCACGGCGCCGTACCAGATTCCTGACGACGCCTCGACGCGCACGCGACCCACCACCGTCGCGGTGGGAGCAACCCATGCCTCCGGGTCGACCGTCGGGCTTCCGCCTTCGAGCGCCCAGAGCGGTCCTGCGGTCGTCCGATCATCTGTCATAAGTTGCTTCCCTTCATAGGCAGAGCACTCTGCAATCGCTGGAACTGCGCAGTCGACGACACTACCGACCCGACTGCCAACCGGTCTGGGGTGTCGGCTAACCCAAGCCACCCCGCGCCTCGTCGAAGATCAACCACGTTCGGGTCGAGCGCACCCCGTCGAGTGCCTGGAGTCCTTCGAGCACCACGTGCCGCAGGGTTTCGTTGTCCGGGGTGCGCACGAGAACGAGAACGTCGAAATCTCCGCCGAGCAGACTGAAGTGGTCCACGAACTCCATGGACCGCAGCCTGTCAGACACCGAACGCCACGAATCCTGCCTGATCGACATGGCGATGAACGCCGACGTACCGAGGCCCGCCACCGCGTGATCGACCTGAACGGTGAAGCGTTCGATGACTCCTGAATCCCTCAGGCGGTCCACCCTCGTATACGTATGCGCGCGAGACAGATTGAGCCGTTCGGCCAGTACTCGCATCGACACCCGCCCATCGCCCGTCAATTCAGCGAGAATTCGGCGATCCACGTCGTCGAGTTCGACCCGATTTTTCACGTCGTCCATACGTCCGCTCCTACCCGCCCATTCCAGCACTGCACCCGACGATTGTCACAAATTCGGCTCGATTTGCGCCATTCGTCTGCAATCCTACGTCGAATCGACTCATCGATCTCCCATTGCGCCAGAATCGCTGTACCAAGTCGATACCAGGAGAGTGCTCTATGACGACTGTCGAGACGAACGCGGCCGCGTCGTACCAGCGGTTCATGCCTGCCGATCACCCGGTGCAGTATCTGGCGCCCGACGGCACCGACGTCGAGAGCGCAGCACGATACGCACGCACGTCGGATGATCGTTTGCTCGAGATGTACCGCTCGATGGTGCACGGCCGTCGATTCGATCAGCAGGCAACCGCGCTGACCAAGCAGGGAAGACTGGCGGTCTACCCGTCTGCGCGCGGACAGGAAGCGTGCCAGATCGCGGCGGCGCTGTGCCTGGGCCCGCAGGATTGGATGTTCCCGACGTACCGCGACTCGATGGCCCTTGCCGCACGAGGCGTGAACCAGGTCGAACTCCTCGGAATGCTCGCCGGCTACTGGCACTGCGGGTACGACCCGAAGCAGTATCATGTTGCGCCTCAATGCACTCCGCTTGCGACGCAACTGTTGCACGCCACCGGATTCGCATACGCCGAAGCGAAGCAGGGACGCGACACCGTCGCACTGGCTTTCTGCGGCGACGGCGCAACGAGTGAGGGCGACTTCCACGAAGCCCTCAACTTTGCTGCCGTCTTCCGTGCTCCAGTGATATTTCTGGTGCAGAACAACGGGTTTGCGATCAGCGTTCCGCTGGCCCGGCAGAGCGCCGCGCCGTCTCTGGCACACAAGGGCGTCGGCTACGGAATCGGCAGCGAACAGGTGGACGGAAACGATCCGATCGCGATGATGTCCGTCATGGACGAAGCCGTGAATTACGTTCGCGCGGAACGGGGCCCGGTGATCGTCGAAGCACACACCTACCGCATGGACGCACACACCAATGCCGACGATGCCACCAGATACCGCAAGGCCGACGAGGTCGAGGGATGGCTTGCCCGCGATCCACTCAGCCGTCTGGACGCCTACCTCGGCGGCGCGGGCCTTCTGACCGACGAGCTGCGTACCGAGATCACGGTCTCGGCCGACGCCGACGCCGCAGAACTGCGCGCGGGAATGAACGTCGAACAGAGCGTCGACCCGGAGGATCTGTTCCGGTTCGTCTACTCCACCCCCACCCCAGCATTGCTCGACCAGCGCGAGCAGATCGCCGCCGAAATCGCAGCAGGAGAACTGTCATGACCACACTGACCATGGCGGGAGCGCTCAACGCCGCCCTGCGCGACGCCTTGACCGAGGACGAGAAGGTCGTTGTGTTCGGCGAGGATGTCGGAACACTCGGCGGCGTTTTTCGCGTCACCGACGGGTTGATGCGCGATTTCGGCGACGACCGCTGCTTCGACACCCCGCTTGCCGAGTCGGGCATCGTGGGTTTTGCGATCGGAATGGCGATGTCGGGGTACAAGCCGGTCGTCGAGATGCAGTTCGACGCCTTCGCGTACCCGGCCTTCGAACAGATCGTCTCGCACGTAGCCAAATTGCGGAACCGCACCCGTGGATCGTTGACGGCTCCGATGGTGATCCGAATTCCGTTCGCGGGTGGCATCGGTGGCGTCGAGCATCACTGCGACTCCTCAGAGGCGTACTACGCGCACACCCCCGGGCTGAAGGTCGTGGCTCCGTCGACTGTCGCGGACGCGTACTCACTGATGCGCGAGGCGATCGCGGATCCGGACCCGGTGATCTTTCTCGAACCGAAGCGGCTGTACTTCTCCAAGGACGATATCGAGCTGACCAAAAACGAGCCGATCGGTACCGCTGTCGTTCGTCGCCCCGGCACCGATGTGACAGTCCTTGCCTACGGACCTACCGTCTCGGTTGCGTTGCAAGCAGCGGAGTTCGCGGCCGAGGACGGACGGAGCGTCGAGGTTGTCGACCTTCGATTGCTCAGTCCGTTCGACGACGCCACCGTTGCCGCTTCGGTGCGCAAGACCGGCCGGTGCGTCGTGGTTCAGGAAGCCCAGAGTTTCGCCGGAGTGGGTGCCGAGATCGCAGCACGGGTGCAGGAGCGGTGCTTCCATCATCTGCATGCGCCGGTTCTACGGGTCGGTGGGTTGGACATCCCTTATCCCGCACCGAAACTCGAACACTTCCACCTTCCGTCTGCCGATCGAGTCCTCGACGCCATCGAGCGCCTGCAGTGGAACGACACCCCCGACCTCAGCACGGCGGTATCGGTATGACCGAGCAGGTCTTCATGCTTCCCGACCTCGGCGAGGGTCTCACCGACGCCGTCGTCGTCGAATGGAAGGTCAAGGCGGGCGATACCGTCACGATCGATCAGGTCGTCGTCGAGGTAGAGACAGCCAAGGCGTCGGTCGAGGTTCCCTGCCCGTTCGAGGGTGTCGTCTCCGTGCTGCACGGCGCGGAGGGGGACGTGGTGCCGGTCGGGAAACCGCTGATCAGTGTCACTGATGCCGCAAGCACCCCGACAGCGCACGAGCAGTACCGCGAAGAGGAACGCGCCGGCTCGGGAAATGTACTGATTGGTTACGGCACCGGCCACGGGCCCGCAGGACGGCGTCGGCGCCGCGCACACGCATCCGAGGCAGCTACTCCGCAGTGGCACGGTAATGCGTCCCAGGGTGCACATAACCGTGCCACTGGGCCGGAGGCCCAGAACCACACCGCAACCAAAGTGCTCTCACCCATAGTTCGCAAGCTGGCGCTGGACGGCGGGCTCTCGCTGAAGAACATCGAGACCGCAGGGACACACGGCATCATCACCCGAGCCGACGTCGAACGCGCCCTCGCCACCCCCGCACACACCAATGCCGGAATCACCCGCATTCCCATCACGGGCATTCGTAAGACCATCGCGGACAAGCTCTCTCGCAGCCGTGCGGAAATTCCCGAGGCGACCGTCTGGGTCGACGTCGACGCCACCGCGCTCGTCCAGGCACGCCGCGACCTCGACGCCTCCATCGACGGGGTCAAGGTGACGCTGCTGGCGGTGCTGGCGAAGCTGACGATGATCGCGTTGGCCAAGTTCCCGGAGCTCAACAGCACGGTCGATACCGCCGCCGGCGAAATTCTTCGCTACGAGAACGTCGGACTCGGCATTGCCGCGCAGACAGATCGCGGACTGATGGTTCCGGTGGTGCCGCAGGCAGACAAGGCCGATCTGAAGGAACTCTCCGAGCGGTTGGCCGAGCTGACCGAACTCGCACGAACTGGATCGCTTCCCGCAGCACGGCTGAGCGGCGGAACATTCACACTGAACAACTACGGAGTGTTCGGGGTCGACGGTTCCGCTGCGATCATCAATCACCCCGAGGCCGCGATCCTGGGTATCGGACGCATCATCGACCGGCCATGGGTGGTCGACGGCACACTCGCCGTCCGAAAGGTCGCGCAGCTGTCGTTGGCATTCGATCACCGCGTGTGCGACGGCGGAGTGGCGGGCGGGTTCCTGCGAACCGTCGCCGACTACATCGAAAATCCTGTTCTCGCACTGAGCGCCGTCCGATGAGCGATGTCGATATCGTCGTTCTCGGAGGCGGCTCCGGCGGGTACTCCTGTGCTCTGCGCGCCGAACAGCTCGGACTGTCGGTAGCGCTGATCGAGGAAGACAAGCTCGGAGGCACCTGCCTGCATCGGGGATGTATCCCCACCAAGGCTCTGCTGCACACGGCCGAGGTCGCCGACGCGGTGCGCGGCTCGGCGCACGTCGGGGTCACTGCATCGTTGGTCGGTGTGGATATGCCTGCGGCGCTTGACTACCAGCGCAGTGTCGTCGCCGGTCTCTACTCCGGGCTGCAAGGGCTGTTGAAGCGTCCGGGCATCGAAATCGTTTCCGGACGTGGCCAGGTGGTCGGTCCTCGTACCGTCGAGGTGGACGGTCGACGCATCACCGGGGATTCGCTGGTCCTCGCGACTGGGTCGTATTCGCGCACCGTGCCGGGAATCGAACTCGGGCCACGGGTATTCACCAGTGACGACGCGTTGTCGCTCGACCGGGTGCCGGAGTCGGTCGTCGTACTGGGCGGCGGAGTCATCGGAATCGAGTTCGCCAGCATCTGGGCATCGTTCGACGCCAAGGTCACGGTCGTCGAGGCACTCGATCGCATCGTTCCGGGTGAAGACGAATGGTCCTCGAAGCAGTTGACCAAAGCACTACGCAAGCGCGGCATCGACATTCGTACCGGAACCAAAGTCGAGACCGTCACCGAATCTTTCGACGACGTCGCGGTGGCACTGTCATCCGGGGACATCCTCACTGCCGATCTCGTGCTGGTGTCCGTCGGACGCGGACCCCGCACCGAGGGTCTCGGTCTGGCCGAGCAGGGCATCGCCACCGAGCGCGGTTTCGTCACTGTCGACGACAATCTGCTCACCAGCGCCGATGGCGTCTATGCCGTCGGCGACATTGTGCCCGGTTACCAACTGGCACATCGCGGTTTTCAGCACGGCATGTTCGTCGCCGAGCACATCGCCGGCCTCGCACCTGCGCGCATCGACGGTGATCTCGTTCCACGCGTGACCTATTCGCATCCGGAGGTGGCGTCGGTGGGACTCACCGAGAAGGCAGCGGAGGAGAAGTACGGCACCGTGACGTCGATGGTCTACGACCTGGGCGGCAACGGCAAGAGCCGGATTCTCTCCACCGCAGGCGGAGTCAAGGTGATCCGCGCACGCGAGGACGGCCCGGTCGTCGGCGTCCATCTTGTCGGCGACCGGGTGGGTGAATTGATCGGCGAGGCGCAACTCGCGGTCGCATGGGAGGCACTGCCGTCGGAGGTCGGCAGCTTCGTCCACGCCCACCCCACGCAGAACGAGGCACTCGGTGAAGCGATGATGGCACTGTCCGGACGGCCGTTGCACGCGCACAGCTGAACACGAGGCGTCGGCGAACGCGTTGCCCGATCTTACTTCGGCGACAGTCACCCGAACGAGGTCAACCTCCTTCAGAGCTCTGCGGTCACACAGCCGTGGACTAGAGCGTGTCTCCCAAATTTGAGAGGTGCTGTCAGCGATGATATTTCGATGACGCGCGTGGGAGTGATCAGTGACGAGTTCTGGGAGATCGTCGAGCCAGTGATACCCACCGACGTGGGAAAACGTGGGCGGCGGTTCGCCGAGCACCGGCGAATTCTGGAGGGCATCGCATACCGATTCCGTACCGGGTGTCCGTGGCGAGATCTGCCGGAGGACTTCGGTCCGTGGCAGACGGTGTGGAAACGCCACCACCGATGGTCCTTCGATGGCACCTACGACGAGATGCTTGCCGCGGTGGCCGAGGTGTTCGGTCTCGACCCGGAAGAACTCGACGGCGATATCGGGGCGGTGCTCTCGATCGACTCGACCAGCGTCCGGGCGCATCAGCATGCGGCCGGTGCGCGAGCCGACACTCTCACAGGGGGCCTTGTCGAATTACAAGAAATCCGTCGACGAACCCGCTGACCACGCGCTGGGTCGATCTCGCGGAGGATTCACCACGAAGATCCATGCACTGACCGACCTGACGTGCTCGCCGGTGACGATGCTGCTGACCGGTGGGCAAGCCGGGGACAATCCACAGTTGGTGCCGTTGCTCGATGCCCACCGAGCTGCCGGTGGGGACCAGGACTACCGATTGCTCGCCGACAAGGCGTACACCCATCCCAGTACCCGCACCGAACTGCGTCGCCGCAAGATCAAACACACCATTCCCGAGCGCAGCGACCAGAAGCAGCGACGGGCCGACAAGGGGTCCGCCGGTGGTCGTCCACCGGGTTTCGATCCGACGATGTACAAGCACCGCAACACCGTCGAGCGTGGCTTCGGGCGGCTCAAACAGTGGCGTGGTGTGGCCACTCGATATGACAAGTACGCCATGACATTCCTCGGGGGCGTTGTCCTGTGCGCGGCAGTTCTGCACTCCCGCAACCACAACCACCGCCCGGCGATGAAAACGAAAACGGACCCAATTTAAGAGACACGCTCTAGGAGTCAGGGTAGTTGACTGCCCCTGATAAAGACGGACAGAGCCGCACCACCGCAGATCGGCGCAGCTCGACTATCACCGGACACATGCGGTCTGTCGCGAGTGAGTAATTTGTGATCAACTCGAGCGCATGAACCACGAACCGCTTCTCATGGACCTGAGATCAGCGTCGTTGCCTGCCTCAGACGCAGATGTCCGCGCGTGGGCGAGCGGCAGACGTGTGTTCGTCTCGAGCCTCATTACCGACATGCCAAACGAACGCGCAGCTGTACGAGCGGCCATCGAGGATGTTGGCGCGACACCGGTGATGTTCGAGGAGGAGCTCGGAGCCCAAGACATCTCCGCCGAACAGGCCTATCTCGCTGGGGTACGCAGTTCTGCGATCTATGTCGGCATGTGGGGCCCCCGCTACGGCGTCAGGATGGCCGACGGGTTCTCAGCAACACACGCCGAATTCCTCGAATCTGAGCGTCACGGACTGAGGCTATGCCTCTTCGTGCAAGAGGGCGGTGACATGGACGGGCATCAACGCGATCTCGTCCAAAGTGCCCGCAATCTGTACACCACTAGTGCGTGGTCTGAACCCGACGACCTTCGCAAACGCGTCCATCGGCGGCTGCAGGACCTTGCGGCAGAAGAACTCGCACCGTGGGTGCGAGTGGGACGGGCAGTCTTCAGATCCCGCGAGATCACCAACGACGGCAGGACTGTCACCATCGATGCCTCGGTACACAGCGACGCCGTTCATTCCGAGCTCGTTCGCCTTCGCGACAGTCGAGCCGGGGAAATCCCCTTGGCGATCCCCGGTTATGCCCTGACGACTCGAGTCGATACCCTGTCGACCCGTACCGTCTCAACCATCGGCCACCACGAGAACCTGGCACTCACCATCCAGGAGAATCGCGGATCAACAATGCGCGGGATGACTGTCAATGGGATCCCCGCTGCCGAGATTAGTCGACGCGCGTTGTCCGACGGTTTGTTCGGCACAGCACTGCTATCCGAGCAGACGCACTTCTTCGTTCAAACCCCCGTCGACCCGCTGGGCCCGCTTCGCGGGTCGGCACTCGACGACGCGGTGCTCCGCCCAGTAGCACGACTGCTGTTCGAGGAGCGACTCATCCGCGACCAAATCGCATCCCGCGTCTCGTTCTTCGCCTTCGGCCCATCGCACCAGGGCGCGCGGCGACTACGAGCCTCCTGGACACCGCCCGCGGTGTATGGCAACGAACCAGAACCCGGCTCGGTGGACATAGACGGCATCACGACCGATCTCTGAGAGCTGGCGACACTTGATGACGTTGGTTACGTGAGAGGCTTTCTGGATGTCGTTGATCGAGTGGACACGATTGCCGGGTGAAACGGTGGAGGACGCCGTCGCGATGCTTCTGTGTAGTGAAAACTTCGAAGCTACCCAGGTACGACCAGGACGCGGTGACGGTGGCATCGATGTCTTCGTGCCAACCGCGCCAAATTTCTCGGGTCGTGATGTATACCAAGTTAAACGGTACGCAGAGAATTTAAACAGCAGTCAACAGCGCAAAATTCGCCGGTCGCTGAATCAGGTTGTGGAAACAGCAAAGAAGCAAGGCTGGACAATTACGTCGTGGTGGTTGGTTCTACCTTTGAATCCCACGCCGGGGAATATTGCATGGTTTGCAAAGATGACGAAAGAGCTCCCGTTTAAAACTCACTGGGTAGGCCTTAATCGCATCGAGTTTTTGGCAGCGTCACATCCTCAGGTGGTTGATTATTACTTGCGTGACGGACGCGCGCGCCTGCAGGAGCAGACGGATCGTCTTGTTGGCCTACTTTCTGGACGGCACGATCGAAGCAAGGGCGACCCGATGGCCCCCATCGACATCATCGACGACGTTAGAGATGTGTATCGCCTAATCAACCAATATGACCCGTTCTATCGATACGAGCTTTCGCTCACCGCCGAGCCTCCAAGTCAATCCATTGCAGAATCATCTCCGCCAGGCTTAGTTGCGGTAGCGGGATATGGTTCAAACGATGGGTGGGTTAATGTCAGCATAATCGCTAGATCGCTCGCAGCGACAATCGAAAAGCCGGTGACGGGACATTTTACCGTTTCCATACAAGGTGACGATTCCGCGCTTTCCGATTTCCGCAAGTTTGTCGAATACGGAACTCCAGTCGCTTTGCCAGCCGGATTCGCTAAGGTGAAATTGGATCTCCCTGGAGGACTCGGCGGTCACGAGATGGATGGATTATTAAGGCTCTCCCCGGCGACCTCGGGGCTTGAGAACGTGACCGAGCGAGAATTGATCATCGCGATGTTGACTCCCGAAAGTAGACCTCTTGCAGAACTGGAACTAAGCCTAATGGAAGTTACTGAAGGCATAGAGGGTGGTCGGCGAACAGTATGGATCGATTCTCCAGGATTCGTGGAGATTGAAATGCTCTCTAAGAAATATCCTGAAATAACGCTGAACTTCAAAATTTCTGTGGATGTGGGCGGTAAGCGCCCTGACGATATAGTAAGCAGTCTGGAGTTTCTCGCAAATTTGCACGGGTCCAATATCATGGGTCTAGCCCAGGCGTTTGGTCCGCGCAAATTTACTGTTGGAACTATTGACAGTGAACGGGAGCAAGACCCGGACTTCTCTAGATTCGCCAAGCTAGCTAAGGCCATTCGCTCGTTGCAAAAACACACTTCGGATCGCCTGCTGTTCCCCAGAGTATTCACCGGGGAACAGGCGTTAGCCATATTGGAAGCCGACAGGATCATGTCTGGCGAATCGGTAACAGCGACGTGGTCAGGTTTTAAAGTGGACCGAGATCCAAGCTCGGATCCTTCCGAGTGGGTGAAATTTGAGGTGGGTGATGAAGCCGAACTGCGACTGATTCGTGATATCAACTTTGAGTTGGACGGCCAGACATACGTAGTTGGAAAGCAGGCAGCTCTAATGAGAGGTGTGGTTTCAGAAGTGACTGCGGAGTCTGTTCGCTTCGAACCGTTAGACAAGGAAGATCAAGCAACCTTGGTGCGCTTCGATGGTGAAGCAGATACGGGGCGGGTCCATTCACGGCGGGTGGACGAGAAGTGAAGTAGATGACCTGTGACTGCATTCAGCTCGATTGTTTCCGAGCTTTAGCCGCACCCACGCACTCGGCAGACGGTTGCCAATCGCGAACGACGCTTACCGTCTAGAGCGTGTCTCTTAAATTGGGTCCGTTTTCGTTTTCATCGCCGGGCGGTGGTTGTGGTTGCGGGAGTGCAGAACTGCCGCGCACAGGACAACGCCCCCGAGGAATGTCATGGCGTACTTGTCATATCGAGTGGCCACACCACGCCACTGTTTGAGCCGCCCGAAGCCACGCTCGACGGTGTTGCGGTGCTTGTACATCGTCGGATCGAAACCCGGTGGACGACCACCGGCGGACCCCTTGTCGGCCCGTCGCTGCTTCTGGTCGCTGCGCTCGGGAATGGTGTGTTTGATCTTGCGGCGACGCAGTTCGGTGCGGGTACTGGGATGGGTGTACGCCTTGTCGGCGAGCAATCGGTAGTCCTGGTCCCCACCGGCAGCTCGGTGGGCATCGAGCAACGGCACCAACTGTGGATTGTCCCCGGCTTGCCCACCGGTCAGCAGCATCGTCACCGGCGAGCACGTCAGGTCGGTCAGTGCATGGATCTTCGTGGTGAATCCTCCGCGAGATCTGTCGTCTGCCATGAGCATGGGACCAGCTTGACCTGATTTTGCCAGGGTGATGGGACCACCTGGATTGCCAGTTATGGGACCACCGGCGCGCCTTGCCGGTGGTCTCGTCGTTTGCTCGTTCGATCGTCTGTGACAGCACCAAGCACGTCACGGAGGTCGGTGAGCATGGCTTTTCGGGAGATCAGTGTGAACGAAATCAGAGAAGTACTGCGGTTGTGGCTCGGGACGCCAGCATTGCCGGCTCCCGGTTCACGCAAGATCGCCGAGCATGCCGGGGTGGACCGTAAGACCGTCCGTCGGTACGTCGAGGCAGCCCAAGGAGGTGGCCTCAAGAGAACCGACACTGCCGCTGCGGTGAACGATGATCTCATCGCCGCGGTCGTCGATGCTGTCCGTCCCGACCGACCGCACGGTCACGGCGCGGCATGGGAGCAGCTCGTGCCCCATGAAGAGCAGATCACCAAGTGGGTGGCAGGCGATGGTGAACAGAAGCCGCTCACTATCACCAAAATCGAAGTGCTGCTTGCCCGTAAGGGCTGCGTGGTGCCGTATCGGACGTTGCACCGCTTCGCCACCGAGCGGTGCGGTTTCGGCCGCAAGAACCTGACGGTCCGCGTCGTCGACGGTGACCCGGGGATCGAATGCCAGGTCGACTTCGGCTACCTGGGGATGCTCACAGACCCCGAGGACGGTCGCGCTCGCAAGGTCCACGCCCTGATTTTCACCGCGGTCTACAGCCGGCACATGTTCGTGTGGTTGACGTACTCGCAGACGTTGGTGGCGGTGATCGCCGGCTGCGAAGCAGCGTGGAAGTTCTTCGGCGGAGTCTTCGCGGTCCTGATCCCGGACAACCTCAAACCCGTTGTCAACGAGGCGGACCCGATCACTCCGCGATTCACCGATGGCTGGCTCGACTACAGCAATCATGTCGGGTTCATTACCGATCCAGCGCGGGTCCGGTCGCCGAAGGACAAACCGAGGGTCGAACGCACCGTGCAATACGTGCGCGGTAACTTCTGGGCCGGTGAACGATTCACCAGCCTCGCGCAAGCGCAGGAGGCGGTGGTCCGCTGGTGCGCCAGCACCGCGGGCATGCGCATTCACGGCACGACCTGTGCACGGCCGCTGGAAGTGTTCGAGGACTTTGAACTGCCGGTATTGCTGCCGGTTCCGGCGGTCTACGACGTGCCGATCTTCAAGGACGTCAAGGTCCACCGCGATTTCCACGCCGAAGTCGCACGCGCGTTGTATTCGCTGCCGCAGCAGTGGATCGGATCGACCTTGTCGGTGCGCGCGGACACCGAACTGGTGAAGTTCTATCACCGCGGCACCCTGGTCAAGATTCACCCCCGTCAGCCTCCAGGTGGCCGCAGTACCGACCGCGACGATCTCCCCGAACACAAAACCGACTACGCCTTGCGCGATGTCGCCTCACTCATCGCGAAATGCACCTCACACGGGCCGAACATCGGCATCTACGCCGAACGAATACTCGATGACCCACTGCCGTGGACGAGGATCCGCAGTGTCTACCGACTTCAAGGACTGGTCCGCCGCTACGGAGCCGAACGGGTGGAACAGGCCTGCGCGCTTTCGCTCGATCTCGATGTCGTCTCCGTCACCAAGATCGCCTCGATGCTCGAGCGCGCCACCGAATCCACCACGCCGGATCTACCGAAAGCAGTCGGACAATCATCAACGCGGTTCTCCCGCGATCCAACCGAATTTCGTTCTACTGCAACCACTTCACTGTCCGTCGTAGACGGCAGCACCGCACCTTCGGAGGGACGCCCATGACCACCACTCGCACCGCAGGCACGACCGAACCGGTCGGCACCGACCTCGTCCGACTACTCAAAGCCCTCAAACTCGGCGCGCTCGCCGACACCTTGCCCGAACGCGCTGCTCTGGCCCGCCAACACAAGCTCAGTCACATCGGATTCCTCGAAGTACTCCTTGCCGACGAAGTGAATCGCCGCGACTCCCGTTCGGCGATGCTACGGGCGACCAAGGCGGGGCTCGATCCGGCGATGGCCTTCGATTCCTGGAACGCACTCGACGATCTCCGGTACGACCGGACACTGCTCGGCGATCTGACGTCACTGCGCTTTCTCGATGCCCACCAGTCCGCGATCATCCTCGGGCCGGTCGGGGTCGGCAAAACTCATCTGGCAACAGCATTGGGACACATGGCAATCCGAAGACGACACAGTGTGCTGTTCGCTCGATCGGACAAACTGTTCACCAGGCTACGAGCAGCGCGACTCGACAACACCGTCGACGCCGAAATCCGGCGACTGACCGCAATCGAAGTCCTGATCATCGACGACTTCGCGCTGCGACCACTCGACGCCACCGAGACCAGCGACTTCTACGAACTGATCGTCGAGCGCCACCGGAAGAAAACCACGATCGTCACCTCGAACCGCGAGCCATCAGAGTGGCTGACCATGACCGCCGACACCCTCCTCGCCCAGTCAGCCATCGACCGACTGACCTCCGCTGCGCACACCCTCATCATCGAAGGACCGTCCTACCGCCAACGCACCCGCCCCGGAACAGTTGACGAAAACACCGACAACACGCATCCTCAATAACGCGCCACGGTGGTCCCTACCCTCTGGCAATCAGGTGGTCCCATCAACCTGGCAAGCGACAAGATCGACCCAACGCGTGGTCAGCGGGTTCGTCGACGGATTTCTTGTAATTCGACAAGGCCCCCTGTGAGAGTGTCGGCTCGCGCACCGGCCGCATGCTGATGCGCCCGGACGCTGGTCGAGTCGATCGAGAGCACCGCCCCGATATCGCCGTCGAGTTCTTCCGGGTCGAGACCGAACACCTCGGCCACCGCGGCAAGCATCTCGTCGTAGGTGCCATCGAAGGACCATCGGTGGTGGCGTTTCCACACCGTCTGCCACGGACCGAAGTCCTCCGGCAGATCTCGCCACGGACACCCGGTACGGAATCGGTATGCGATGCCCTCCAGAATTCGCCGGTGCTCGGCGAACCGCCGCCCACGTTTTCCCACGTCGGTGGGTATCACTGGCTCGACGATCTCCCAGAACTCGTCACTGATCACTCCCACGCGCGTCATCGAAATATCATCGCTGACAGCACCTCTCAAATTTGGGAGACACGCTCGAGACGTCGGCAGATCAGCGGATCATACGGTCGTTTTCGGGGCAGTACCGGTGCGGTCTAGGCTCATGGAGTCGATGCAGATCAGTGGTGCGTCGAAGTCGTTCGGATCCGTGGTGGTCGTTGAAGACACTTACCGATAGCCTGCTTCAGCTCACTGACCGACTCCCGGTAGCCCAGTAAGTTGGTCTTATTCGCGACGAAAACCCAAGAACGTGAATGGTTCCGGGGCCTTCGTAGCGCTGTACGTCAGACGTTCAGATCCTCGTCTCTACGGTTCTTTATGCGCGAGGTCGCAACAAAGGAGATGGCCGCCAGGATCATCAGGTAGATCGAGATCGACATCGAGGTGCCGGTGGCCTTGAACAGCGCCTCGGAGATGGTCGGGACGAATGCTCCGCCGAGCACGGTGCCGATGGCGTAACCGATGGACGCGCCGCTGAACCGGACGGCAGCGGGGAACATCTCGGCGTACAGCGCCGGCTGCGGTCCGTAGGAGAGGCCGAGTCCGACGGCGAAGAGACCGAGGGCCAGGTAGATCCAGTGCAGCTCACCGGTGTCGACGAGCAGGAAGAACGGGATGGCGCACAACACCATTGCCGCGTTGCCGAGGTTCATGATGGTGGTCCGGGCGTAGCGATCGGACAGATGCGCCCCGAGCAAAGTGAACACTCCCCAGACGACGGCCGCGAACAGGCTGGCGACCAACACGTCGACTCGGGCCAGGCCGTGTTCACGCGTCGAGTACGCCACGATGAAGCCGCCGACGATGATGTAGCCGTTGCCGTTGGTGCCGATGAACGACAGTGCAGCCAGCATGACCTGCTTCTTGTTGGTGCGCCACAGCGAACGGACTGGAGTGTGGTTGCGCTCCTTGCGTTCCGAGAGCTCCTTGAACACGGGGGTTTCCTCGACGCGACGCCTGATGTAGAAGCCGACGAGGATCAGCACGAAGCTGATGAGGAACGGAATGCGCCAGCCCCAGGCCTCGAACTGCTCCTCGCTGAGCAAACCGGTGCACAGTGCCAACGTTCCTACCGCGATGAGCATGCCGAGCGGGACACCCATCTGGGTTGCTGCGCCGTAGATTCCACGCTTGCCCTTCGGCGCGTGTTCGACGGCCATCAATGCGGCTCTTCGATCTTGACCGGGCAACCCTGGTCCTGAGCTCGTTCGGCGCGTCTACCAGCTGAAAGCCCTTGGCCCCTGAAGTCTGGATGTTGCGACACATTCCGACTGCAGAAGGAACCAAGGGCATGGATCAGAGTACGACAGTGCTGTTCGGGTTGCCCGGAGTACGCGTGGACCGTGTGTCCACCGACGATATCGGCGTGCGATTGGTGGAGTTCTTCACCGACGACGAACGGGCCGCGGCATGCCCGGGTTGCGGCGTGGTGTCGACATCGGTGAAGGGGCATGCGGTCACCAGACCGAAAGACATTCCGTACGGTGAGGTATCAATACTGTTGCAGTGGACCAAAACCCGGTGGCGTTGCCGGGAGGAGTATTGCCAGCGCGGATCGTTCACCGAGAGCGTCGACGAGCTACCCCCGCGGGCAAGGGTGACCGGCCGGCTCGGTCGCGCGATGGGATGGGCTATCGGAGACGCTGCCCGATCGGTCTCCGAAGTGGCGACCAGTCACGGCGTCTCCTGGCCGACTGCGCATCGAGGGTTCGTCGATCTGGCCGGGCGGATGTTGACCGAACCCGACCCGGTGAGAGTGTTGGGAATCGATGAGACCCGCCGCGGCAAGCCGCGATGGGACCGCTGCACCACGACAGGCACATGGGTGCGGACCGATCCGTGGGACACCGGGTTCGTCGACATCAGCGGCTCTCAGGGCTTGCTCGGGCAGCAAAGCGGTCGCACGTCGGCGACAGTGGTGGGCTGGCTCCGTGCTCGTAGTGCGCAGTTTCGGGACGGCATCGAATACGTCGCGATCGACCCCGCCGCTGTCTACGCCTCCGCGGTCCGCACCCCGGACCTGTTGCCGAACGCAGTGCTGGTGGTCGATCATTTCCATCTTGTCGCCAAAGCCAACGACGCCGTCACCAAGGTTCGGCAGCGGGTGACGTGGGATCAGCGGTCCCGGCGTGGGCGGGCGATCGACCCGGAATGGGCGAACAGACGTCGACTTCTGCGTGGCCGGGAACGTATGTCGGACAGAGGGTTTGCTCGAATGTGGAATGAAATCGACGCGCAGGATCCGAGTGCTCAGATCTTGTCCGCGTATATCGCGAAGGAGGAATTGAGGACCTTGCTCTCGACCGTCCGCGATGGTGGGGATCGGCATCGGACATCGCATCGGTTGCAGCGGTTCTTCACATGGTGCGCCGATTCGCAGGTCCCGGAGCTGCTCACGTTGGCCAAGATGGTCGACACGTGGTGGCCGGAAATCAACGCGTTCATCACCACCGGCATCACCAACGCCAAAACGGAAGGCTACAACCGACTGGTAAAACAGGTAAAGCGATCCGCATGTGGGTTCCGGAACGTTGACAACTCGGCCCGTCGGATACGGTTTCACACGACCCGCTCCGCGCGGGCCAGTATTCAGACTTCCTGCTGAGTTGCCCGGTTAAAGTTGAAGAGCCATCAATGCCGCGCCGCCCCATTCACCACCGGTGGAGAATCCCTGCAGGATGCGCAGCACGATCAGGATGATCGGGGCCCAGATGCCGATGGTCGCGTACGTGGGGAGCAGACCCATACCCACGGTGGCAGCACCCATCAGCGTGAGGGTCGCGATGAGGACCTTCTTGCGTCCGATCTTGTCACCGAAGTAACCGGCGACGATGGCCCCGAGGGGGCGGAAGACGAAGCTGATGCCGATGGTGACGTAGGCGACGAGCTGCCCGGACGACCCCATGGGTGCGAAGAACAACTGGGCGAAGATCAGCGACGCTGCCTGCGCGTAGATGAAGAAGTCGTACCACTCGACAGTGGTTCCGACCATGCTGGCCATCGCGGCGCGGCGATGCTCACGCGACACCCCGGTGGGCGTCTCGACCTGTGTTGACATCGACTTGTCTCGTTTCGTTCGGGTTCCGGCTCTCGGACATGAGAGCGGCAATTCGGAGTGTCGTGGGGCGGGACGTGGGTAAAAGAACGACGAATTCGGGCAACCGACAATCCGGCCGAAACTCACCGTCCATTCGGTCGGTAATCACTGTGACCGGCGACACGATGGTTTGTCAAGGTGGTACCGATCATGACCGGGGGTGCATGACCGATTTCGTCGGAAACTACCGATCGGTGCCGTTCGATTCGTCCGAAACGACGCAGACAGCGACAGTGACGGAAGGCCATACTCGAACTCATGGCTGTGCCGGCAATCCCCGAACTCGACACTGCGATCATCGACGAACTGATGCGTGCGCTTGGCACCGATGCGGTGGTGACCGACCCGGACATCCTCGAGAGCTACCGACACGACTCGGCAGCTCTCTGTGAATCTGCCCTGCCACTGGCCGCGGTACTGCCGACCACGGAATCCGATGTTCAGGCCATCATGAATATCGCATCGTCGCACCGCATTCCCGTCGTCCCACAGGGAGCATTGACCGGCCTGGCCGGAGCAGCGAATGCCAGCGTCGGAGCCATTGCCCTCAACACCCGGCGCATGAACAAGATCATCGAACTCGACGTCGTCAATCGCATTGCAGTCGTGCAAGCCGGCGTCACCAACAAGGAGCTCAAGGAGGCTGCCCTACAGCAAGGCTTGACGTATCTGCCCGACCCGTCCAGCTGGGAGGCGTCGACGATCGGTGGCAACATCGCCACCAATGCAGGGGGTCTGTGCTGCGTGAAATACGGCGTCACTGCGCGATTCGTCCGTGGTCTGCGCGTCGTGCTCGCCGACGGCCGGGCCACCTTCGTCGGTCGACGCACGGTCAAAGGCGTGGCCGGACTCTCCCTGGCAGACCTGTTCGTCGGATCCGAGGGCACGCTCGGCATCATCACCGAGGCCACAGTCGGCCTCGACTTCCCTGCCGCCACCCCGCTCACGATGGCCGCGACCTTTCCGTCCACCGTCGCTGCGGGAGAGGCGGTGACGCGCATCCGCGCCGCGGGTATCACGCCGAGCCTGTTCGAGCTGATGGACCGCACCACCATCGCCGCGATCGACGCGTACGCGCGCATGGACTTCGGGACCGACGCCGCAGCCGTACTGATCGCCCAATCCGATGTCGGCTCAGGCGCGGTGCAGGAGCTGGAACTCATCGCTGCGCTGTGCACCGAATCCGGCGCGACGGATGTTGCTGTCGCCGAGGACGAGATCGAGTCGGAGCAACTCGTTCAGGCCCGTCGCTTGGCGTACCCCGCGCTCGAGCGTCTGGGTTCGCCATTGGTCGACGATGTGTCCGTGCCAATTTCGCAGCTGGCCGCGATGATCGACGAAGTAGGACACATTGCCGAGCGCATCGGTATCGTCATCGGCGTCGTCGGCCACGCGGGTGACGGCAACATTCATCCCACGGTCATCGTGAATCCGACGGACCCGGCATCGTTGACGGCCGCACAACGGGCATTCGACGAGATCGCAGCATTCGCGCTCTCGCTCGGCGGAACCATCACCGGCGAGCACGGAGTCGGACTGCTCAAACGGGATCTCCTCGAAACCGAGCTCGATTCGGTCGCAGCGGAACTGCAGCGCGGCATCAAGGAACTACTCGACCCACACTACCTACTCAATCCAGGAAAAGTCCTCACCGCCCGGTCGTGAACCGTAGCGACATCCACACCAGTAATCGAGTGTCCGCGTCGTCGAGATCGAGACCGAACAGGTCCTTGGTCCGCCGAAGTCGGTAACGAAAGGTGTTGGCGTGCAGATACAACGACGCCGATGCGGCGGCAACATTCGATTCATGCGTCAACAGCGCCAGCACCGTCGCTGCGTACTCGGTACCTTCGGCGGCGTCGCACGCGAGCATCTTCTCGACGGCCGGTATCGCCAACGGCAGGTCCGAGAGTGCATCACCCGCTCTACGGAGAGTGACCGGCACGCGATTCTGCTCGAAGGTCGTCGTCGTCACGCCGTCGCCGATCGCGTCGAGCACCCAGTGTGCCTGCCTGCGTGCCACTGTGGGCCGGGCATCGGGGCCGCCGATCGCGAAGTTCACCGATACACCGAACGCCGCCTCCGCCTTTCGTCGAACATCCTCGGCGGCGTCGAGGAACCCGCGTTCGTCCTCCGACGCCAGCACCAACAAGACAGTGCGATCCTCGATGACGCAGCCCGAATCCGGTGCATTGCCGAACGTGAGCTCCAACAGATCCGCCAGCTGCACCAGGAGGGCGTCCGGTTGCACAGAATCGATCCTCGCCTCCAGCACCGTGTAGCGACTTCCTGGCGTGGTCACGGTATCTGGATCGGTAAGTAACGCACGCACCCGTGGATTGTCGGCTCCGGGCGGATGACGCCGAGCCAGCAGCAGCGGCACCGCTGCGGCTGCTGCACGGGTCATTGCCGCCACTGCACCGGGATCAGGTGGACGCAGAGAAACCCCGGTAGCGATGCACCAAATGGAGCCGAGATACTCGGCATCGCCCGACACGGCCACCGCCAGTCGCGGTAGCACTCCGGGAACGTCCACCACGTGCACTTTCGAGCTACGCCGAAAGTCTGGGTCGAGGTGATGCACCATGTACTCGGCCGGGACCTGCTTGCCGAGAATCCCGTCGCGGCGCACGTCGTCGATCGGCTGACCCGGAACAGACGAGTACGCGATGACGAAGCCATGTGGATCCATCACCGACACTGCGCCGCCCACCGCGGTGGCGGTTGCGTCCGCCAAGGCGGACAGATCGGCGGTGGTCATCGACTCACCGTACTGCCGGAGACCCGACTACCGCGCTACGGTGCGACTGTCGCCTCGAAATTCCGCGATCAGCTCATCTCGGCATGTCACCGACACGTCGTACAGGCCGTTGCGGCCGAACCTCGCACGCTCGACGGCGTCGGCGACCAGCACGTCACCGGCCTTCGTCGGACGGAGATAGCGGATGTCGCACCGTGCCGCGACGGCAGAGTCGTCGTGAGAATTGCACGCCATCGCGAACGTCGTGTCCGCCAACAGGAAAACGTATCCGCCGTGTGTGATGGCATAACCGTTGACCATATCCTCGGTGACGACCATCGACATTCTCGCGTGACCCGGTGACAGCTCGACCAATTCGATCCCGAGCTTGCGTGACGCGGCGTCGGCCTCGAACATCTGCCGAGCAATCGTCGAATCGCTCACGGCTGCAACACCGATCGCTCGGTCTGGGTGAACATGACGGCGCCACCGGTCGCGAAGTTACGCAAGTCTTTGCCTGCGGCCTTCATCTCGGTCGACGCCAATCCGGCCTTCAGCGCTTCCTCGTCCGCGAAGTACAGGCTGGCGATTGCGTAGTACGGCGGTGGCACATCGTCGAGCGAGTCCAACGTGCCCCAGGTGAAGTCGATCAATCCGGGAACTGCACGAGCCAATGGCACGTGCACATCGGCGTAGTGACGATCGAACGCACCCGGGTCCTCGGGCGCTCCGTAACAGACGGCCACTCGAATGCTCATGACACAGCCTCCGGCTTCGCGACGAGCGTCAGCACGTCGTAGGTAGCAACCGGGTCACCCTCGTGGTTGACGACCACTGCATCCCAACGCACCTCGCCGTAATCGGCACTCTGGCGCGGCGTGATCAGCTTGGCCGTCAAGGTCACCGTCAGGGAATCCTCGGCTTTGACCGGTGTCAGGAACCGAAGGTTGTCGACACCGAAGTTCGCGAGAACCGGGCCCGGCGCTGGATCGACGAACAGACCGGCAGCGAGCGACACCACGAGGTAGCCGTGAGCAACGATGCCGCCGAACAGTGGATTGGCTGCCGCCGCTTCAGGATCGGTGTGCGCGTAGAACGTGTCGCCGGTGAACTCGGCGAAGTGATCGATGTCCGCACGGGTCACCTGACGGGGTCCACCGACGATGGTGTCACCGAGCGCGAGTTCGCCGAGGTCCTTCCGGAAGGGATGTACGTCGCCGGTGACGCGCGCCGATCCGGCCACCCATTTGTTGCCCACTGCAGTGAGCACATCAGGTGTGCCTTGAATTGCTGTGCGCTGCATGTGATGCAGCACTCCGCGCATGCCGCCGAGCTCCTCGCCGCCACCCGCGCGGCCGGGTCCGCCGTGGACGAGCACGGGCAACGGGGATCCGTGACCGGTCGATTCCTTGGCATCCTCGCTGTTCAACACCAGAATGCGGCCGTGATAGGGAGCCGATCCCAGAACCACCTCGCGAGCGATCGCAGAATCCTTGGTCACCAACGATGCGACGAGCGAACCTTTTCCGCGCGCAACGAGGTCGAGCAGATCGGATGTGTTCTCGTACCCGATCACGGTCGACACCGGTCCGAACGCCTCGATCTCGTGCGGTTCGGGAGCCGACGCGTCCCCAGCTTTCAGAAGAACAGGGGCCATGAATGCACCGGGGCGCGGGTCGACCGCCTCCGGATCACCGAAGACCACCGAAGCGGACTTGGTCAGCGCACGAACGGACTTCAGAACTTCGTCGCGCTGATCGATGCTGGCGAGCGCTCCCATCGTGACGCCCTCGGTGCGGGGATCACCGACGACAACCTTCTCGAGTCGAGCCGACAACGCCTCGACAACCGGATCGACCATCGACTGCGGAACCAGGACTCGGCGGATCGCCGTGCACTTCTGCCCCGCCTTGACGGTCATCTCGGTGAATACTCCCTTGACGAACAGGTCGAACTCCGGATCAGTCTGTGCGACATCGGAACCGAGGATCGAGGCATTGAGCGAGTCCGCTTCGGCGGTGAAGTGGACACCCTCACCGACGACGTTCGGGTGTGCACGGAGGACCGCTGCGGTGTCGGCGGACCCGGTGAACGCGACGGAATCCTGGCCACCGAGATGATCGATGATGCCCCTCGCGCTGCCGCACAGCAGCTGGACTGATCCTTCGGGCAGGATTCCACTCTCGATGATGCGTCGGAACACCAACTCGGTGAGGTACGCGCTCTGACTCGCCGGCTTCACGATCGACGGCACCCCGGCGATGAACGCGGGAGCCAGCTTCTCCAGAAATCCCCACACCGGGAAGTTGAATGCGTTGATCTGTACTGCTACACCTCGCCTCGAGGTGTAGATGTGCTGTCCGAGGAACGTACCCTTCTTGCCGAGCTGCTCGATGTCGCCGTCGAGGTACACGGTGTCGTTCGGCAGTTCCCGACGCGCTTTGCTGGCGTAGCTCAGCACGGTGCCGAAGCCGCCGTCGATATCGACGCCCGAGTCACGCGTCGTCGCCCCGGTCAGCGTGGAGATTTCGTAGAACTCGTCTTTGCCCGCCATCAGCGTCAGGCCCAGCTGCTTGAGCAGGGCCGCGCGTTCGTGAAAGGTCAGTGCAGCGAGGGCCGGTCCGCCGACACTACGTGCGTACTCGATCATGCCTGCGACATCGAGCCCGGTCGAGGAGATCCGAGCGACCTCGGTGCTGTCGAGTGCGCTGAGCAACGGGGATCCCTCGTCGCTCGCAGTAAACCATCGTCCTTGGGCGTAGCTTTCCAGCAGTCTGCTCACAGCATCTCCATCTCACCGTACGTTCGGTCGGTAATTACCATCGCCCCGACCGGGGTGCATTGTCAAGAAGGGATTCAGTCCAACAAACTCGGGTGACCACTGTCCCCGACAGGCACGGGGTCCGGATCATCGCTGGTTCCGACGACCACCAGCTGAACCAGCATGAGCCCGGGCCCGCCCTTCTCCCTCGGCAGCAGCGCGCCACGAGCGTCGACGACCGTCCATCCGCCACCGATTCGCCGGAGCCGGATGCCGTCGACCGAGCCGCTCGTGTGCGTCCCCGCGAACAATCCCGATGCTGCCGCGAAGATCCGCTTCACGTCATCAGGGTGCGGAGTGTCCCGGTCGTCGACGATGCCCTTCCACTGAATCGAGGGCACCGGATCGGTGAGCCACCTGATGAGTCGGTTGTGCGTGATATCCATCAATACCAGCGCTACCTGCGGCGACACCTCGCCGAGCGCGGTGAAGGCTGCCGATTCCAACCGAGGGGTGGCCACGGAGTCCGATTCGACTGCGTGCACCAACCCGAGCCAGCTCGACTGCTCTCCGGTGGCGGTGAACACAAGATGCAGCCGCGGACCCCTCGCGAGGAATGGGGCAGTGGCCAGGCCGCTCCACGTGAGCCCGGCCTCGGGTGCAGGCGAAAGCAGAGCACCGATGGCACCCATGGCGTCGTCCACGTCGACGTAGCGGAACACTTCGGGCGAAGTGAAATTGGAGCGCCCGCCGATACTCGCGTCGCCCACCACGCGCTGCAGAAGTTCCGGATCGGCGACGAACGAACGACGTTCTGCCTCGAAGGTCACCGCAAGGGCGTCGTACATCGGGTAACCGGGAGGGTCGAACTCCGAGTCGCCGACCCACAGATGCACCCCGTGGACTTGGGCGCCCCGGCCGACGACGGGATGAAGAAGGATACGAGTTCGTCGCGTGCCAGTCGGAACCGTCGTGTCCAGACTCTGAGCGCTGGCTCGCACGTGTTCGAGGGATCGCACGACTTCGGCCCAAACTCGCGTCGAGGATCTGCCACCCACCACTGCTTTGATCGCCCGAGGCAGCGAAGACATGTCTCTCGATCGACCGCCGAGCGAGACGAGCGACGCACGGCCTCGATGCACGGTTTCCACCAGCATCCACCGCGGTACGGGGTCGTCTTGCGCCTGCACCCGTACTGGTCTTGAATTCACCCGATCCACCATAACTGGATCGGACCGTTCGGAATGACGCGATGGAGGGGGAAGTGACCAGCAGAATCTTGTCCGCGAACGCCTCCGACAGCAGGCTCTGCGCCTCGGTGCTGGCGGACGCATTCAGCGAGGATCCACTGATGGCGACCATCTGGCCCGATCGCGGTCGACGGCACGCCGCGCTGAGCGGATACTTCGACGCGTCGTTACGGCATTTTCACGTGGCCGGGGGCGGTGTTCGATACGCCGTGACCGACGCCGGCGACATCGCAGCGGCAGCGGTGTGGGACCCGCCCGGCTCGAAGCAGTCGATCGCCCGAACTCTGAGGGCACTACCGTCACTGCTCCCGATACTTCGCGGACGGACCAGCGCCGCACTCGGCGTGAGATCGACACTCGATGCTCATCATCCGACGCGTCCGCACTGGTATCTGGCCAACCTCGGCAGTTCGACGGCTCAGCGGGGGCATGGATTCGCAGCAGCCTTGATGACGGACCAACTCGCCAGATGCGACCGCGACGGAGTCGACGCGTACCTCGTCTGCACCTCCCCGGACAACATCGCGTTCTACGAGCAGTTCGACTTCGTGGTCACGGAGACGTTCGCTCTCGCGTCCGGGTCCGAGATGACGTCGATGTGGCGCTCCTGCGCGGCTCGGTGATGTCGGCTCAGGCCTTGCGCAGACCGTCGAACGTCAGGGCAACGACGGCGTCGGCCAGTGCCTCCACCGACCCGCCCGTTCGCGGCTTGTACCACTCGATGAGTGAGTTGACGGTGCCGAACAACAGCCTCGAGACCAGCGCCGGATCGATGTCGGCGCGCAAGTCACCCTCGTCGGCTGCGGCGACGACGAGCCCGGACACGAAGGCGTCGAACTCCCGTCTTCTGGCCAGCGCACGCCGCTCGACCTCGGTGTTTCCCCGTACACGGAGCAGCAGCGTGACGTAGGGCAGCTCGCCGACCAGGATCTCGACGCTTCTTCTGACCAGGTACTCGAGACGGTCGATGTAGCGTCCCTCGGTAGCCCGTTCCTCGGTGGTGACGGCGAACAGCGCGTTCAATGCACGCGAGAGCGCGAGTTCGAGAAGCTCGGACTTCCCCGATACGTGGTGATAGATCGACGACTTCGTGATGCCGAGACGGCCGGCGAGAACCTCCATCGACGTGCCGTCGTACCCCTTGTCGTTGAAGACCTTCACCGCGACGGCGAGCAACGAATCCAGGTCGTACCCCGGACGCCCTGGGAGCCCGGTTCTGCGCGGGGCGCGTGCCGTTGTCATGAGCATCATCTTGGCAGGCGTCGGACGATTTCACAGCACCGACACTGCCAACCCTTGCGCAACGACCGAATGTTCGGTTATTAATGAAGGGTGACCCGACGAAGGAGCGAACAGTGCGCGGAGTAGTACCGGTGACAGACGAGGCGCCGTGAACACGCTCGTCGTTCAGGAGCTCCCCGATCGTGTGGTCGTCACCCTCGCGCGAGAGAAACAGCGCAATGCCATCGACGCGGAGATGATCGGCGAACTACACGAGGTGTGCGGACTCGTCGAGCAGAATCCTCGCGTTCTCGTGATCAGCGGGAAGGGTGAGCACTTCGCGGGCGGTGCCGATATCAACGAGCTGCGGGCACGGACGCGAGACGACGCTCTGCGCGGCATCAACCGCAACCTGTTCGACCGAGTCGCCTCCCTCCCCCTGCCGACGATCGCAGCGATCCGGGGATACGCACTCGGCGGCGGAGCTGAACTGTCCTACGCGTGCGATATCAGAATCGTCTCGCCGACAGCCATTTTCGGCAATCCCGAGCCAGGGCTCGGGATCATGGCAGCGGCGGGCGCGAGCTACCGACTCCCGACACTCGTCGGCGTGTCCGTCGCCAAGCAGGTTCTACTCGGCGGCCGCATGCTCGACGCCGATGCCGCGCTCCGGTCTGGCCTGGCCATGGAGGTCGTCGACGACCCGCTGAACTCGGCGCACGCACTGGCGGACCGCATCGTGAGGCAGTCTCCGCTGGCGTTGAAGCTGACCAAGACCATTCTCGACGCACCGGGTTCACATCCGTGGGCCGACGACATCGCCCAAGCCGTGCTGTTCGAGACCGAGGACAAACAACGCCGCATGACGGCATTCTTGGAGAAGACGAAATGACAGTTCCTTCCACGGTGGCAGTGGTCGGTGGCGGCCGAATGGGTGCCGGTATCGCCCAGGTGTTCGCAGCCCTCGGCTCGACCGTCGTCATCGCCGAGGCCGCCGATCAGAAAGCTGCACTCGGCCGGGTTGCGACGGGACTCGACCGTGCGCACGAACGCGGCAAGCTCAGCGAGGATCCTGCGGTGATCCTTGCCCGAGTATCCACCGTCGCCGGGCCGACAGACCTCCCAGCCGATCTCGCCCTCGTCGTAGAAGCGGTTCCGGAAGTTCCCTCGCTCAAGGTCGAGGTCCTTGCTCTCGTCGAGAAGGTCGTCGGCCCCGAAACCGTGATCGCTTCGAACACGAGCTCCATCTCCATCGCCGAACTCGGAGCGGCACTGCAGGATCCGTCACGCTTCATCGGGATGCATTTCTTCAATCCCGTTCCGGTGTCGACACTGGTGGAGATCGTGCGAGCACCTGCGACCTCGCCGGCCGTCGTCGAGCAGGTTCGGGATTGGGTCTCATTGATGGGCAAGACCGAAGTCCTCGTCAACGACTCCCCCGGCTTCGCGACGAGTCGGCTCGGCGTCTGTCTCGGACTGGAAGCAATACGCATGCTGGAGGAGGGCGTCGCCGACGCCGAATCCATCGACCGAGCAATGGAACTCGGCTACAAGCATCCGATGGGTCCACTCCGGTCGACCGACCTGGTCGGACTCGACGTACGCCTGGCCATCGCCGAACACCTCGCCTCCACGCTCGGTGATCGATTCGCTCCACCGCAGCTCCTCCGCGACAAGGTCGCGCGCGGTGAGATCGGACGAAAGTCGGGCAAGGGATTCTACGATTGGACGAACGCATGACAGTACGACTGAACATCACCGACGGACTGGCGATCATCACCCTGCAGCGCTCCGCGTTGGACATCGCGACCAAGGTCGCCTTCCAGGAAGCCATCGACGGGGCGGTGGGGGTCCGAGCCGTTCTCATCACAGCCGAGGGCAAGAACTTCTGCGTCGGACAGGATCTCGGCGAGCACGTCGGTGCGCTCGAGGCGGATCCTGCCACCGCGATGGACACCGTGGCAGTGCACTACAACCCGCTGATCCGTTCGCTACGGGAACTCTCGGTACCGGTCGTCGTTGCCGTGCCGGGAGCCTGCGTCGGCGCGGGCCTCGGGATCGCACTGGCCGCGGACATTCGCGTCGCGGGGACCAAGTCGTCGTTCGCGACGGCATTCACCGGCATCGGGTTGGCCAGTGACTCGGGCCTAAGCTACGCGCTGGTCGAGGCGCTGGGCAGCAGCCGAGCCGTCGGGCTCATGCTGCTCGGCGACAAGGTGACCGCCGAGCAGGCGCTGGAATGGGGCCTGGTCCATCGCGTCGTGCCCGACGACGAGGTCCTCGGCGTCGCCGAGACGCTCGCCAGGAAGCTGGCAGCCGGGCCTACCGAGGCGTATCGCCAGGTCAAGTCCCTGGTCCGCGCCTCGGCGTCGGGCCTGTTCGACGCGCTGGATCGGGAATCTGCGGCACAGAAGCACCTCGGGCAGACAGCCGATCACAAAGCTGCCGTCGATGCGTTCCTGGCGAAGGAAAAGCCGGTGTTCTCGGGACGCTAGGCCGCCCTCGTAGTGCGCGAGGGCTCCGCCCTCAGTCTCACGCGAGGGCTCCGCCCTCAGTGGCACGGTTATGCGCGCCCCTGTGCACTTAACCGCGCCACTGGGGGCGGAGCCCCCACCTTGTGCCCCGAGTCACTTCCGTGCATACTTGTTACCAACCGATCATTCGGTAATGAAAGTAGGATCTATGACCACGTCAAATGCCCTGGAACCACTACAGGAAACTTTCGACGCGACCATCGCCTCCGAGCAACGAGTCGAGCCGCGGGACTGGATGCCGGACGGCTATCGCAAGTCGCTCATCCGTCAGATCGCCCAGCACGCGCACTCCGAGATCATCGGCATGCAGCCAGAGGGCAACTGGCTCACTCGCGCGCCGTCGCTGCGCCGCAAGGCAATTCTGATGGCCAAGGTCCAGGACGAAGCGGGCCACGGCCTGTACCTGTACTCCGCCGCCGAGACCCTGGGAGCGGATCGTGCGGACTTGACGGACAAGCTCATCGAGGGCAAGCAGAAGTACTCCTCGATCTTCAACTACCCGACCCTGACCTATGCGGACGTCGGCACCATCGGTTGGCTCGTCGACGGCGCCGCGATCTGCAATCAGGTGCCCCTGTGCCGCAGCAGCTTCGGACCCTACGCACGCGCGATGATCCGCGTCTGCAAGGAGGAGTCCTTCCACCAACGCCAGGGGTACGAGCTGCTCGCGACGATGATGCGCGGCACCGACGAGCAGCGCGCGATGGTGCAGGAATCGGTGAACCGCTGGTGGTGGCCTGCACTGATGATGTTCGGCCCTCCCGACGACGAGTCCCCCAACACCGAGCAGTCCATGAAGTGGGGCATCAAGCGCCACACCAACGACGAGCTTCGCCAACGCTTCGTCGACATGTCCATCCCGCAGGCCGAAGCACTCGGGGTCACCTTCCCCGATCCGGACCTGAAGTGGAACGACGAGCGCAAATCCTACGACTTCGGCGAACCCGACTGGTCCGAGTTCATGCAGGTGATCAAGGGTAACGGCGCATCCAACGTCGAACGTCTTGCCAATCGCCGGGCAGCGCACGAAGACGGCACGTGGGTGCGCGAGGCCGCGACCGCTTTTGCCGAAAGGAATGCGTCATGAGTCAGTTCACTGCCGAGGGCGGCCACGGTGCCGTTCCGACCGAGAACGTGCCCGTCGAGCCGACAAAGTTTGCAGTAAAGGCTGATTGGCCCCTGTACGAGGTCTTCCTGCGCGGCAAGCGCGGACTGAATCACGTGCACGTCGGATCCCTGCACGCTGCCGACGACAAGATGGCGTTGCGTCACGCACGCGACGTCTACACCCGCCGCAACGAGGGCGTCAGCATCTGGGTAGTGAAGTCCAACTCGATCGTCGCCTCCTCGCCCTCGGAGAAGGACCCGTTCTTCGCCCCGAGCGGAGACAAGGTGTACCGACACCCGACGTTCTACGAGATCCCCGACAACGTTCCCCACATGTAAGGCCTGATACCCATGACTGATCACGACAACGCCTACGACGGCCTCGTCAACGAAGATACACACGGGCAGTGGGCATTCGGGACGAGCTTCGACGACCCACTTGCCGGCGTCGACACCACCGTCCCCGACGACGTCGACCTCGAGGCCCTGGCTGCGTACTGCCTCATGCTCGGCGACGATGCGCTGATCAGCTCACAGCGCCTTGCCCAGTGGAGCACCCGCGCACCGGAACTCGAAGAGGAAGTCGCGCTGGCGAACGTCGGACTCGACCTACTCGGGCAGGCCCGGTTGCTTCTGGCGCGCGCTGCGGCCGCAGACTGCACAGTGGTCCCGTACGTCTCCGAGACCTCCCCCGCACCGCCGGAGGACGCACTTGCGTTCTTCCGCGACGAAGCAGACTTCCGCAACGTACGTCTCACCGAACTCGACAACGGCGACTTCGCAAAGTCGCAGGTTCGCCTGTTGGTGTTCTCGACGTGGCGCTTGGCCGTGTTCACCAGGCTCCGCGTCTCACGTGATCCGGTCCTCGCCGCCGTCGCGGACAAGGGCGTCAAAGAACTGACGTACCACCGCGACTACGCGGCTCGCTGGGTCGTGACGCTGGGCTGCGGAACCGACGAATCGAGACGACGGGTTCACGACGCCATCGCGCGGGTCTGGCCGTACGTGTCCGAGCTGTTCGTCCCCACCGACGAGGAGATCGCGCTCGCGCAGGCGGGCGTTGCCGTCGACCCCCGCGATGTGCGTGAAGAGTTCGATTCCGTGCTCGCTCAGGTTCTGCACGCGGCAGAATTGGAAGCGCCGGACGGCAAGGCCGTCGGGACGATCGGCGGCCGCGGCGGTCGGCGCGGAATCCACACCGAAGCGTTCGGGCCGCTGATCGCGGAAATGCAGGTCGTGGCGCGAGCGCATCCGGAGGGAGTCTGGTGACCACACTCGAAAGGACCGCGCGCGAGATCGCTGCCACGGTCATGGATCCCGAGATGCCGTTGCTCACGCTCGACGACCTCGGCGTCCTGCGTGACGTCGAAGAGCGCGCAGACGGCAGCATTCTCGTCACCATCACTCCCACCTACTCGGGATGCCCGGCGATGGCGACGATGCGTGACGACATCGAACACACGCTGCACGACAACGGCTACTCGGATGTCGAAATCGTCACCAGCTTGACCCCCGCCTGGAGCACCGACTGGATTTCCGCGGAGGGTCTGCGCAAACTCCGTGAATCCGGTTACTCGACACCCGGCCCTGCCCCCACCCGCACGAGCGGTCCGGTCCCGTTGACCCTGACGGTCAAACCCCGGCACATCGCGTGCCCACAGTGCGGTTCGACGAAAACACACTTGACCTCGGAATTCGGTGCCACTCTGTGCAAAGCCCAATACCGATGCGGCAGCTGCCTCGAGCCCTTCGACCATGTGAAGGAGATCTGATGACTGTCACAGCCGACGCTGTCGCCACCTCGAACCGAAAGAAGGCGTTCCATACGCTGACCGTCGCCGACGTCGAATCGCTGTGCGACGACGCCGTCGCCGTCACGTTCGACGTTCCGGAGCACCTGACTCACGAATTCGATTTCCGCCCGGGTCAATCCCTGATGCTCAGCCGCACGGTCGATGGCGTCGAACATCGGCGTTCGTACTCCATCTGCGCACCAGCAGGTACCCGCCCACGGGTCGGTGTGCGTGAAGTCAGCGACGGACTCTTCTCCTCCTGGCTCGTCCACGACGTCAGAGCCGGCGATCGCATCGACGTCCAGGGTCCGAGCGGCACCTTTCACGCAGATCCGGCAGTGGCCGGCAGGCACGTTCTCATCGCTGCAGGTTCCGGCATCACCCCGATGCTCTCCATCGCTGCGTCCGTTCTGGCGAACCCCGACGCAGAAGTCGTTCTGCTGTACGGCAACCGCCGCACACGCACGGTGATGTTCGCCGAGGAGATCGCAGACCTGAAAGACCAGTACGGCAGCAGGTTCGACGTCATCCACGTCCTCTCTCGTGAGCCTCGCGAGGTCGAATTGTTCAGCGGTAGGCTCGATGCAGCGCGGCTACGCGACATCCTCGACACCGTGGTCCCGACGCCCGACATCGACCACTTCTGGCTGTGCGGACCATTTGGGATGGTCACCGACGCGCAACAGGTACTCGGCGACCTCGGCGTCGACAAGAGCTGCATCCACCACGAATTGTTCTACGTGGACGACATACCGCCTCCGCAGGAGAAGCACCGCGAACCAGGCGTCATCGGCCCGAGCAGCGAGGTCACCATCGTCCTCGACGGGCGAAGCGTCACAGGCACACTCCCGCAGGACGAGTCGATTCTCGACTCCGCCGAGATGCTGCGCTCCGACCTCCCGTTCGCGTGCAAGGGCGGTGTCTGCGGCACCTGTCGCGCGAAGGTGACGTGCGGCGATGTGGACATGCGTCGCAACTACGCGCTCGAGGACAACGAGGTCGCTGCCGGCTTCGTCCTCACCTGTCAGACATTCCCACTCAGCGACACCGTCACCGTCGACTTCGACGCCTGAGACCGTAAGAGAGCAACCATGACCAGTGTGCTGTCCGCCCCCACCGACACACCCGACATCGAATTCGCGTCGCGAGATCGCATTTCGGCACTTCAGCTCGAACGCCTCCAGTGGTCACTGAAGCACGCGTACGACAACGTGCCGCACTACCGAAAAGCGTTCGACGACGCGGGAGTTCACCCGACCGACCTGAAAGATCTCGCGGATCTGGCCAAGTTCCCGTTCACCACGAAGAAGGATCTACGCGAGAACTACCCGTTCGGGATGTTCGCGGTGCCGCAGGACAAGGTCTCGCGTATCCATGCGTCCTCGGGTACAACGGGAAGGCCGACCGTCGTCGGCTACACCGCGAACGACATCAGCAACTGGGCCGATCTCATCGCACGCAGCCTCCGTGCGGGTGGCGTCAAGCCGTCCGACAAAGTGCATGTCGCCTACGGATACGGTTTGTTCACCGGTGGTCTCGGTGCGCACTACGGCGCAGAACGATTGGGCTGCACCGTCATCCCGATGTCCGGCGGCATGACCGATCGCCAGATACAGCTCATCGAGGACTTCGAGCCCGACGCCATCATGGTCACACCGTCGTACATGCTCACGATCGTCGACGCGATGATCAAGAAGGGCATCGACCCGTCGAAGACGTCACTGCGGACCGGAGTATTCGGTGCCGAGCCCTGGACCGAGGAGATGCGCAAGGAGATCGAGAAGACCCTCGACATGGACGCCGTCGACATCTACGGCCTGTCCGAGGTCATGGGACCCGGCGTCGCAATGGAATGCGTCGAAACCAAGGACGGACTGCACATCTGGGAGGATCATTTCTACCCGGAGGTCATCGACCCGGTGACCGGAGAAGTTCTTCCCGACGGTGAGGAGGGTGAGTTGGTCTTCACTTCTCTGTCGAAGGAAGCGATGCCCATCATCCGCTACCGGACCCGCGACCTGACGCGTTTGCTTCCAGGAACCGCGCGCACGATGCGTCGCATGCAGAAGGTCACCGGCCGCACCGACGACATGATCATCCTGCGTGGGGTGAATCTGTTCCCCACGCAGATCGAAGAGCTCATACTGACGGTTCCCGCACTGGCCCCTCAATTTCAGTGCGTGCTCACCCGCGCGGGCCGAATGGACTCGTTGACAGTACTCGTCGAGGCTCGTCCGGGTGCCTCACCAGAGGTCCATCCGGTTGCCGAAGCAACACTGAAGAAGCTGGTCAAGGACCGGATCGGGGTCAGCGTCCAAGTCGACGTCGTGGCGCCCGCCGCACTCGAACGTTCCATCGGCAAGGCGCGACGCCTGATCGACAACCGACCGTCTACGTGAGGTGACCTGAGGTGGCAGAGGACTTCGAGCGTTGGCGGGATTCCGTTTCGACGGCGTTCGTGCCGCTCGACGTCGTCTCCACCGGTTCGTCGTTGTTCGAGGGTGGGCTGTGCTCGTCGACGCTCGGCGCGATGCAACTGAGCGAGGTAGCTGGGTGCGAAGTCGACGTTCGACGTACGCGCGCGACGATCAAGCGCGCCGATCCTGGTCTGATCAAGGTGGGCCTGCAGGTGACCGGGCACGGCGTCGTCGCTCAACGTGACCGGCAGGCAGTTCTCGCACCGGGCGACTTCGCCGTCTATGACACCAGCGAACCGTACGACCTCCACTTCGGCGAGACGTTCTCGATGTTCGTTCTGATGTTTCCGCGAGATCTGTTGCGCATGGGATCTCGCGATCTCTCAACCGTGTCGGCGCGAAGAATCCACGGCGATCGAGGGGTCGGGGCGTTGGTCTCGCCATTTCTGGCTGGGCTGCGACGCGGACTCGTCTCCGACACGCTACCGACCAGTCCGAAGATCGAGGATGCCGTGCTCGATCTGCTGCGGGCAGCACTCGACGACGCAGCGCCGCATCAGGGACCCGCTGCGACGCTGCTGATGGAAGCAAGATCGGTCATCGAGAACAGGCTAGGGGAACCGAATCTGACGACGGCGACGATGGCTGCGCACTTGCATATCTCGACGCGCTATCTGCAGAAGCTCTTCGAATCCGACGGTTGCACCGTCGCAGGTTGGATCCGGTCCCGAAGGCTCGAGAAGTGCCATCGCGATCTCGTGGATCCACGATTGGAACAGCAGAGCATCGGAACGATCTGTGCCCGACACGGTTTGATCGACTCGTCGAGCTTCTCGAAGCTGTTCAAAGATGCTTACGGAATGTCACCCCGCGCCCATCGCGCCACCCGTGCACCCTAGCGTGCACGGGTGGCCAGAGTCTTCAGAGCACTATCGTGACGACCTTCTCCTCGGTGTTGGCCTCGATGCCTGCCCAGCCGAGCTCGCGGCCGGTGCCGCTGGTCTTCATCCCGCCCCATGGGAGTGCGGGATCGATGGCTGCCCACCCATTGACCCACACAGCCCCGGAGCGAACCTGAGCCGCCAGCAGGTGTGCACGTGAGACGTCACGTGTCCAGATGCTCGCTGCCAGTCCGTAGTCCGTCGCGTTGGCGATGGTGATCGCCTCTTCGGGAGTATCGAACGGGATGACAGTGCCGACAGGACCGAAAATCTCCTCCTGGGCGATCTTCATGTCGTTGTGTGCGTCGGCGAAGATCGTCGGCTCGACGAAGAAACCGTCACGATCGGGACGTCCACCACCGGCTGCGACGCGTGCGCCACCGTCGCGTCCGGCCTGTATGTATCCGAGAACCGAATCTCGCTGCTTGGCGTTGACCAGAGCACCCATCGTCGTCGCCGGGTCGAACGGATCGCCGAGCACCTGCGCAGATGCTGCCGCCGACAACCCGTCGACGACCTGCGAGTACAGCGAGCGATGCACCAGCACGCGAGTTCCCGCCGCGCACACCTGCCCCTGGTTGAAGAACAACCCCATCGCGGTGCCGTTGATCGCCGCCTCCAGCTCGGCATCCTCGAGGATGATCTGCGGCGATTTGCCGCCGAGCTCGAGAGTGGTGCGTTTGAACGTATCGGCTGCTTTCTTGGCGATCAGCCGACCGACGCGCGGACTTCCGGTGAAGCTGATCTTGTCCACATCCGGGTGTTCGACGAGGGCATCGCCCGTGATCTCACCCAGTCCCGGAACGACATTGACGACGCCTGCGGGAACACCTGCCTCCTCGATCAGGCGCGCGAGGTGCAGAATCGACAGCGGCGCGTCCTCCGGCGGCTTCACCACCAGGGTGTTCCCCGCCGCCAATGCGGGAGCCAACTTCCATGCCGCGATCATCAGAGGGGTGTTCCACGGGATGATTGCGCCGATGACACCGACAGGCTCGCGGACGGTGTACGAGTGCGTCGGCTGCCCGAAGTAACCGGCCGTCGGGATGGTCGCGCCCTGAACCTTGTCGGCCCAACCCGCAAAGTGTCGGAAAGTCGCTGCAGCATTCGGAATGTCGAGCATCGTGGGCTGGCCCACCGGCTTGCCGACATCGTGGGCTTCCAGACGGGCGAGCAGATCACCGTCGCGTTCGATGAGATCGGCCACTCGATTGAGCAGCTTTCCGCGGGTGGCGCCCGGAGTCGATCCCCATTCGCCGCCGAGCTGGGCGCGTGCCGCGCGAACCGCAGCATCGACGTCCAGGGCCGTTGCCGAGGCGATGTCGACGAGCGGCCGTCCGGTCGTAGGGTTCACATCGGTGAACGTGCCGCCGTCCGAGGCGCCGCGCCACTGGCCGGCGACGAAGAGTTGCGTCGCGGTGTTCTGGGGCAGCGAAGTCGTTGCCTCGTGTACTGCAGTCATGTTCTCGGGCCTTTCTAGTACAGGATCAAGCCACGGACGTTCTCGGCGTTGCGCATCGCCTCGTAGCCGTCGTTCACCTGATCGAGGGTGTATGTGCGCGTGATCATCTCGTCGAGCTTCAGCTGGCCCTCCATGTACAGACGCAGCAGGTGCGGGATGTCGAACCGGATGTTGGCGTTACCGAACCAGGCGCCCTTGAGGGTCTTGCGCATAGCCGTGAGGTCGAACAGAGACAGCGACACATCGGTTGCGGCGATGTCGCCGACGGAGACGTTCACGCACGTCCCACCCTTCGCGACCAGACTCATCGCCGGCGCGATGATGGCCCCGCTCGCCACGTCGATCGTGATGAGCACCTTGTCGGCGAGCGCACCCCAGGTCAGGTCGTTCACCAGCGGCAGCGCCTCGTCGATCGAGGCAGCGGTGTGCGTTGCGCCGAAGATCTTGGCCTGCTCACGTTTGAACGGCGACGGATCCACCACCACGACGTGGCGGGCACCGGCGAGTGCCGCGCCCTGAACAGCGCCGCATCCGACGCCGCCCATGCCGAGGATCACGACGGTTTCTCCTGCGGAAACTCCCGCGGCGTACACGGCGGAGCCCCATCCGGTGGTGACGCCGCAGCCGACGAGCGCGGCCTTATCGAGAGGAATGTCGTCGGTGATCTTGACGCACGAGGCTTCGTTGACGACGGTCTGCGGCGCGAACGTACCGAGGAGGCATTGGATTCCGGCGTCCTGACCACGCACGTGGTGACGTGCGGTCCCGTCGGAAACCTGGTAGCCCTCGAGCAGGTGAGCGCCGAGATCACAAATGCTGGACTGGCCGTTCGCGCAGGCACGGCAGCGTCCGCACGCAGGAATGAAACCAAGAGCCACATGGTCACCGACCGCGACCGAGTTGACGCCGGGACCGATCTCGGTGACGACACCAGCGCCCTCGTGACCCCCGATGAACGGCAGCAGCCCGACCGGCACGCTGCCGTCACGCACATGCTCGTCCGAGTGACACAGCCCTGAGGCCGCCAATTCGACTTTCACCTCGCCGTACTTCGGGGCGTCGAGAACGAGGTCCTCGATTTCCCAAGGGCGGCCGGCTTCCCAGAGAACTGCTGCTTGCAATGTCACATCTGACCTTCTTTCGAGTGTGTCCTAGGTCATAGCTTGACCTAGGGCGGCCTCGAAAGACTTGTCGTGGAGCGCACAGAAGTTGTCCGTATGCGCACACCGCGATGGATCGCCCAGGTTTCGTGCCAGTTGCCTGCGTGTTTCGCCGCCGGAGCGTGCGACGGAGAGTCAAATTACTCGACACGGTCGGGCCATCCGAAGGCCTCTCAGCAGGCAAAACTAGGGCATTCCTCAATCGAAAGGCCCACCGTGACCCACCATGAATTCCGCGCCGCAGCCGTCCAGGCAGCTCCCGTATTCCTCGATCTCGACGCATCCATCGACAAGGCCATCAGTCTCGTCGAGGACGCTGCTCGCGCAGGTGCCGAGCTCGTTGCATTCCCAGAGACGTACCTGCCGGGATACCCGTGGTACATCTGGCTCGACGCACCGGCGTGGGGATTCCAGTTCACCCAGCGCTACTTCGACAATTCGCTCGAGTACGGCACGCCCGAAGCTGCGCGCATTGCTCGAGCGGCCAAGGAAAACCACATCATGGTGGTCATGGGCCTGAGCGAGCGGTACAAGGCCAGCCTGTACATCGCCCAGTGGATCATCGACGCCGACGGCAAGACCGTCGCGATGCGTCGCAAACTCAAGCCGACGCACGTCGAGCGCACCGTCTACGGCGAGGGCGACGGTTCCGACCTGTCCGTGTACGCCACCGACCTCGGACGCATCGGAGCGCTGTGCTGCTGGGAGCATCTCCAGCCGCTGTCGAAGTACGCAATGTACGCGCAGAACGAGCAAGTCCATGTCGGCGCCTGGCCCAGTTTCTCGCTGTACACCGGCGCCGCCTACGCCCTCGGGCCCGAGGTCAACACCGCTGCCAGCCGCATCTACGCCGTCGAAGGTGGCTGTTTCGTCATCAGTCCCTGCGCGACGGTCTCTCCCGAGATGATCGACATGTTGTGCACCGACGACGCCAAGCGCGCGATGCTCACCGCGGGCGGCGGCCACGCTCGCATTTTCGCCCCCGACGGTCAGTTGATGCACGAACCCCTCGCTCACGACGAAGAGGGCCTGGTGTACGCCGATATCGACACCAGCGTGATCTCCATCGCCAAGGCTGCCGCCGATCCCGCCGGTCACTACTCACGACCGGACGTAACACGTCTGTGGCTCAACAAATCTCCCGGTGACCGTGTCGTGTCGGGGGCCGCCGACACCGCACGTTACGACTTCACCGAAGAAACAGCCGCCGAGGTTCGACTCGAAATCGTCGAGCAGCTGGCACGCGACGAGGACACAGCGCATGTCTGATCTCGAATCCGCAATCCCCGACCATCTCGTCGTTCCGCGCACCTGTCCGCGCCGGACACCCGCTTCGTACGAACCGCCGTTCCCATCGTATGTCGCACGCTTCCCTGTATCCACGAGACGAGTTGTGATGGCGTACTTCGGCATTCAAGGCGCGGCCGGTCATGCACCGTGGGGAGTCGACGGCCCACCTCGCAGCGATCGTGCCCGATACATCGACGAAGAGGGTATCGAAACAACGGTGTTCATCGGTTACTGGGACGACACAACGGCCTTCGACCGCTGGTACCAGTCGACGGGAATCGGTTGGACCGCCGAGGATGGCCGCTTCGTCGAAATCATCCGTCCGACGGTCGATCGATACGAGACACTCTTCTCCTCCACTGGACGGATGGAAGGCGTTGCCACGCTGACAGATTGCCTCAGCGACACCATCGAGGAACATGCGTACTGGGGTGGGGTTCGGGATCGCATTCCGCTCTCCCAGACTGATCCCATGACACCCGTCGGCATGCCCGATATCCGCCGAAGCGGAAACAAGGTCAGCATCGTTCCGCACGAGAACATCTGCCTGATTCGGTCCGGTCAGGACTGGACAGACACCGAGGGCGCCGAACGAGAGATGTATCTGCGAGACGTCGAACCTGTTCTGCGCGCCGGCATGGATTTCCTGCGTGACGACGGCCTGAGCATCGGATGCTTCGCCAACCGGTACATGACGGTCGTCGACGGGGACGGGAAGGACACCGACAAGTCGTTCGGGATGAGCTGGTGGCGCTCGCTCGCGGAGTTGGAAGCGTGGGCGGAGTCGCATCCTACGCACGTCGATATCTTCGGCGCAGCACTGAGATATCTGTCGACGACGGGTCCGGCAGCGTCGCTTCGGCTCTACCACGAGGTCACAGTGGCCTCCGCCGACGAGCAATTCTTCGAGTATGTCGGCTGCCACGATCGCACCGGTCTCCTACGATCGGCCGCGTTGCGTTCTACCATGTAGGTAGAGGAAGGAACCGATCATGACGGATGCGGTACGCACGGACTCGGTCGACCAGGCAGACAGCATCGACTTCTGGACGGCAGCCGTGAGCCGCACGTACGTCGATCTGGACTGTTCTGTTCCTGGAGCGGAATCCGTGATCTCGGGCCACATCGAGTCGACCGATCTGGCGACGTTGGGACTGTCACGAGTGTCCGCGACGGCCCAGAACGTGCTGCGGACGCCCGCCGGTATCTCCCGCGCCAGTGCGGACTATTTTCTGGTGAGCGTGCAGACGTCAGGAACGGGGATCATCGCGCAGGACGATCGCACGGCGATCCTCGCCCCTGGTGACTTCGCGTTGTACGACAGCACAAGGCCGTACAGCCTGCACTTCGACGACCCGTTCGCCCAGTACGTCCTCAGGCTACCCGGCGCGACGTTGCGCACGCTCGTACACGACACAGGTTCGCTGACGGCGAGAGCGGTCTCCGGACGTCAGGGCGCCGGTAAGCTTCTGGTCAGCATGATTTCGTCGATCATGGATGACGTGGACATGAGTGCGGCGTCTGCGGAGGCTGTTTCGCAGAGCGTCGAGTACATCCTCGTCGCAGGGCTCGTCGGACTCACCGGCGTCGAGAAGCCCGCGCCGTACGCTGCTTCGCAACGTCTCGACGAGATCAAGAGGGCGATGGTGGTGAGTCTTCGCGATCCCGACCTCACCGTGGCGCGGGTAGCCGCAGCGCTCCACCTATCGCTGAGCACGGTGCATCGGGCGTTTGCCGGTGAGCCGTACACAGCAAGCGAGTGGATCTGGATACAGCGGCTCGATGGCGTCAAACGGTCACTGTGTGAGTCGCAGAACGCACACACGACGATCGGAGCGCTCGCGGCGTCGTGGGGTTTCACCGATCCGGCGCACTTCTCCCGCGCGTTTCGGTCCCGGTTCGGCTGTACCCCACGAGAGTTCAGAGAACGTTCTTCGCCGGAGCGATAGGGCACCCGGCCGGATCATTCTTTCAGTGCCGGCTCGTCGTCCTCGGCCGTTTCGGCCGCGCTCATCGAATTCCTCGACTCACTTCCCCAGTAGCTCGGCGCTTCGCCGTAGTCGCATCAAAACCTGCAGATCCAATGCCGCGTCCGGGTCGCGCCACTGCGTGCCGATCAATCGATCCACCGAGTCGAGCCGCTGATAGAGCGTATTGACGTGCACTCCGAGACTCGAGGCCGTAGCCGAATGATGGCGCCCATGAGCAAGATACGCCGACAAGGTCTCGAGCAACGGCACCCCACGCTTGTTCTGCTCCACCATCAACGGACCCAGCTGTTCGGCTGTCAACTCGTCCAAGTGTTCACGGGCCATGTGGCTCAGCAGGATTCGGTAGATACCGAGACCCCGGGCAGAGGACACCTCACCCGTCCGACCGAGGGTCGTCAGGACGTCGACCGTCTGCTGGGCTTCCACGTACGCCTTCGACAGCCCTGTGCAACCGCGGGCAGGTTCCGAGATTCCCACCGTGGCACCCGTCGTGAACGGCGCACGCACAGCGGCCGAGTGCTCCGCAGGTATCACAACCAGCACCCTCTGGCCATGCTCGGCGACCACGGTCCCCGACGGGAACTCGAGTGCCGTGATCTCGGCGCGGCTCGCCGCGCCTTGAACGACCGCGATGCAGTACCTCGCGTCGGAAGTGAGACCGGCGAGCCTGAGTTGACGCCGTTCGTCCTCCGGTGACGACGCCGGATGGGAGAGCAGGTCTACAAGAAACGCGTCCTGCCCCCGTCGCGCAGACTCGGCGACTGCGCGCTCCTCGGTCAGCGACAGTGCAACAGCGGGCGCGGCGCGGTCCAGCAGTGATCGGATTCGAGGGCTGTCAGGCCCAGCCGAGACCAGCGTTCCGAGGAAACTCCCGACAGCCGCTACTCGGTGCGCCACCGCGGAGTCGCCGACCACGATGTCCTCGCCGGAGCGGCACCGGTCCAGGAGATGTTCGACATCGGGGGCGAGCTCGAGCAGGGGGCCGGGGACACCCGCGGCGTCGGAAACGAAGTACGCCGCCCGGCCCGACAACGACGCCACCTCCCGCACCAACCGCTGCACTCCCCCACCCTGCAGAACGACTTGCGTCAACGTGCGGTCCCACTGCATCGTCTGCTCCAACTCTGCAGTGCGCGCAGATAGTTGTGCGTTGAGTGCTTCCAGACGTTCGACGGCCCGGACGTTCTCGATGGCGATCGCAGCATGCGCAGCCAGAGCTGAGAGCAGCGCTATCTCACTCTCGGCGAATCGTCTCTCCTGGCGCTTGCAGGCGAACAGCGCACCGATGACGCGCTCGCCCACCCGTAGCGGCACGCCCAGCAGGCCACGCATGTTCTCCGACCGCGCAGCACTGTCGGCACCGGTGATGTGGCGGAACGCCGGTTCGCTCTGATAGTCCGGCGTCCACGACGGAGACGAACCGCCGACGATGAGCCCGACGAGGCCCTCGTCCTGAGCCAATCGGAGCCCGACGAGATTCGGCGTCAGCGCCCCGCTGGTGACTTCGATGACGAATTCGTCCTCGTAGACCGAACCTATATAGGCGAGGTCGACTCCGAGCAACCGCCGTGCCTGGTCGACGACCTCCTGGAGCAACTGCCGATCGTCCCGGACCGTGGTCAACCTGACCGCGATGTCGTTGAGCGCGGCGAGTTCGACGCTGCGTTGCCGTCGTTGGTCCAGCTGAGCATGCAGGCGCAAGGCCGCGTGTGCGTCGGACTCGGATTCGGGGTGGGCGCGGCGGTGGGCCTCCAGCTCGTCGGTCGACGCATCGTCGAGCAGAAGATCCATCCATGATCTATCGGCTTTCATGGAGGAAATCTACATTGGTAGAGATGTAGCTCACAGATAAACTCGGCGCATGCCGATCGTCGAACAATTGCTTAAGTCCGTGCCCGCCGACCAGGTCGTCGTCGATCCGGACATCGTCGCGTCCTACCAACACGACGAGGCCGAATGGGCACCGTATGCAACGCCAGTAGCCGTGGTCAGACCACGTACCGCGGAACAGGTTCAGGCAATCGTGCGGGCGTGCCTGGAGCACGGTGCGGCCGTCGTCACCCGGGGCGCTGGTACCGGCCTGTCCGGGGGAGCCAATGCAACCGAAGGGTGCGTCGTTCTCGCGCTCGACGCAATGAACTCGATCAAGGAGATAGACCAGCTCGAGCGCTACGCCGTCGTCGAACCCGGGGTCGTCAACGACGACCTGCGCGCTGCCTGTGCCGAGCAGGGGCTCTGGTATCCGCCCGATCCGGCCAGCTCACCGTGGTCCACGATCGGCGGCAACGTCGCAACCAACGCCGGTGGGCTGTGCTGCGTCAAGTATGGTGTCACCCGCGACTACGTCATGGGTATGCAGATCGTCACCGGTACCGGAGAACTGGTCCGACTCGGCCGCAGAACCGCGAAAGGGGTTGCGGGATATGATCTGGCCGGCCTGATGGTCGGGTCGGAGGGAACTCTCGGTGTCATCACCGAGGTCACGGTCAAGCTGCGCCCACTGCAGGATCCGCAGCGGACAATCGCCGGCTACTTCGACTCGATTGTCGACGCCGGCCGAGCCGTAGCCGCGGTTGCCGCAGCGGGTTTGACGCCGTCAGCTCTGGAGCTGATCGACAAACAGTGCCTCATCGCCGTTGACGCGTGGAAGAACATGGGGCTGTCCATCGAAGCGAACGTCGTGCTTCTCGGCCGGATCGACACACCGGGCCTCGTCGGTGACCAAGAGGCCGAGAAGATGCTGTCGTGCTTCGACGAGGCGGGCGCAACGTGGTCGGCGGTGTCGACGGACCAGGAGGAGGCCGACGCCCTGTTCGCGGCCCGGCGTTTGGCGTACCCAGCGATGGAACGCCTCGGGCCGGTATTGACCGAGGATGTGTGCGTTCCGAAACGGCATGTGCCGGAAATGCTGTCGCGGATCGAGCAGATCGGAATTCGATACGACACGACAATCGCCAACATTGCGCACGCCGGCGACGGCAACCTGCATCCGCTGCTGATCACTTCGCACGACGACGAGCAAGCGCGAACACGGGCGCAAGCTGCCTTTGCCGACATCATCGACGCGGCATTGGAGCTGGACGGCACCGTCACCGGCGAACACGGCGTCGGGCTGCTGAAGATGCACGGGCTTGTGCAGGAACTCGATCCTGTAGTTCTCGACATGCACAGGTCCGTGAAGAGATCACTCGACCCTCACGGAATCTTCAATCCGGGCAAGGTGTTCGAGATGTAGGCGCTCCAGTGGCACGGTAAAGCGCATTGGAGTGCACTTAACCGTGCCACTGGGGGCGGAGCCCCCTACCCGTGAGAATGCAGCGGCCTCCCGGCAAGCGCGAGATGAGCCTCCCCGAACGCCTCGGACTGCGTCGGGTGTGCGTGGATGAGGTGAGCGACTTCCTCCGGGTATGCACCCCAGTTCACGACCAGTTGTGCCTCACCGATCAGCTCACCTACCCGCGCACCGACCATGTGAATCCCGACGACGGCCCCCCCCCTGCCCGGACGAGCTTGACCCCACCCGACGCCCCGAGGATCTGACTCTTGCCGTTGCCTGCGAGGTCGTACACCGCGGTGTCCGCTGCGCCGTACTGTTCGACGGCCTGCGCTTCCGTCAGCCCGACCGAAGCGACTTCCGGGTTGGAGTACGTCACGCGCGGAATCGAGGATTCGGGAACAGATTTCGGGTGCAGCCCCGCACTATGCTCGGCCACAAAGATTCCCTGCTGGAAACCTCGGTGCGCCAACTGCGGACCACGAACGATGTCGCCGACCGCATAGACACCCTCGTCGCTTGTCGTCAACGACGAGTCCACTGCAACGAATTCACCGTCCAGCGCAACCCCGTCGAGGTGCTCGACGTTGGGTCCTCGTCCGACCGCCACGAGCAGCACGTCGGCGTCCACGGTCTCGCCGGATTCGAGTGTGACCGTGACACCGTCGGGCATTTCCTTCACGCCGACGAAGGGCGACGCTGTCTTCACCGTGATTCCGCGCTTCTTCAATGCACGCGTCAGCTGTTTCGACGACCATTCGTCCTCGGCCGCCAACAATCTCGGCAACGCTTCCACGATGGTCACCTCGGCGCCGAACGATGCCCACACGCTTGCAAACTCGACGCCGATGACTCCACCACCGAGCACGATCGCACGGGCTGGGACGCGGTCGAGTGTCAACGCCTGGTCACTCGTCAGCACTCGGGGACCGAGTTCGATGCCGGGTAGAACCTTGGAGTGCGAACCGGTCGCGAGGACGACCGTCTTGCCGGTGATCCTGCGTCCGTCGACCTCGACGGTTCGGCCACCTACATAGCGGCCGCATCCGGTCACAAGGTCGATCTTGTGCGAGGCCACGAGACCCTGCAGGCCCCGGTACAGCTTCCCGACGACGCCGTCCTTGTACGCATGTACCGCGGCGACATCGATACCGTCGAAACGTGCTTTGACGCCGACGGATTCGCTCTCACGTGCGGTGTCGGCGACCTCCGCGGCATGCAGCAGCGCTTTGGTCGGGATACATCCGCGATGCAGACAGGTTCCGCCGATTTTGTCCTTCTCGATCAGCGTCACGCTCATACCCAGCTGCGCAGCCCGGAATGCGGCCGAGTAGCCGCCCGAACCGCCACCCAGAATCACGACGTCGGGCGTGGTGCTCACGCGAGTGCCACCAGGTTCAGCGGGTCCGACAACAGCGACGCGATATCGGCCAGGAATCGAGACCCTTGTTCGCCGTCGACGAGTCGATGATCGAACGACAGGCTCAGAGTCGTCAGGGAACGCAGAGCGATCTCACCTTCGAACTCCCAGGGCTGTCGACGAATCGCGCCGAAGCACAGGATCGCAGCCTCACCCGGGTTCAGGATGGGCGTACCCGAATCGACTCCGAACACGCCGACGTTGGTGATCGTGATCGTCCCGTCGGCCAAGTCTTCCTGACCTGTTTTTCCGTCCTTGGCCGTAGCGGTCAACACGTTCAAGGCGTGCGCGAGGTCCTTCAACCCGAGTGTGTGCGCGTTCTTGATGTTCGGGACCATCAGCCCTCGCGGAGTCGCGGCAGCAATACCGAGGTTCACGTAACCCTTCGTCACGATCTCCTGGTTCTTCTCGTCCCACTCCGAGTTCAAGCTCGGGTTGGCCCGCAGCGCAACCAACAGCGCCTTGGCAACGAGTGCCAGTGGCGTCAAGCGAATGTCGCGGAAGTGCTTGGTAGCGCGCAACTTCTCCAGCAGTTCGACAGTCGGCGTCACGTCGACAGTAAGGAACTCGGTGACGTGAGGGGCCGTGAACGCACTCGACACCATCGCGGCGGCCGTGTGCTTGCGGACGCCCTTGATCGGGGTGCGGGTCTCGTTCGTGACTTCGGCGGACGCAACCGGCGGCTCCTCGACGCGAGTCAGAAACGCAGCTATGTCGTCGCGTGTCACCTCTCCGTGGGCGCCCGTCGCAGGTACCTCGGAAAGGTCGATCCCTTCCTGTCTGGCGACGAACCTGACCGGAGGCGACGCCAGTGGCCGCGAGCTCTTCTCTGCGACAGGAGCATCGGGAGCGGACGTCACAGTTCGGCTCCCGCGGCGGCTGGCCCCCTCACCCACGACGCCGTACCCGACGAGCACGGGGACCCGCTCAGCCGTGTCGGATCCATCCGCAGTGTCGATGCCGGATCCATCCGCAATGTCGATGATTGCGGTGCCGACCTCGATTGTGGTGCCCTCCTCCGCGTGCAGAGCGGTCACTGTGCCCGCGTAGGGAGACGGCAATTCGACGGAGGCTTTTGCGGTTTCGACCTCGGCGATGACCTGGTTCAGTTCGACGGTGTCACCGACTTCGACGAGCCAGGTGACCAGTTCGGCCTCGGTGAGTCCTTCCCCGAGGTCGGGAAGCCTGAAGCTATTCGTCATCCCTGAAAGCTCCTGTCCACTGCGTCGAGAATCCGGTCGGCGTCCGGAAGGAAGTACTCCTCCAACTTTGCCGGCGGGTACGGAATGGTGAATCCACCGACACGCTGCACTGGCGCTTCCAGGCTGTAGAAGCACTGTTCCTGAACGCGGGCAGCGATTTCGGCGCCGATTCCCATGAACGTCGCCGCCTCGTGCGTGACGACGAGGCGTCCGGTTTTGCGTACCGACGCCGCGATGGTGTCCATATCCAGCGGCGACAGCGACCTCAGATCGATCACCTCGAGCGAGCGTCCCTCCCCTGCAGCGACGTCGGCAGCCTGCAATGCGGTAGCGACGAGTGGCCCGTACGCGATGACCGTGGCGTCGGTGCCCGCACGCACGACACGCGCCTTGTGCAGCGGATACGCATCGGCGATCGAGGCGGTGACGTCGACCTCGCCCTTCTGCCAGTACCGTCGCTTCGGTTCGAAGAACAGCACCGGATCGTCGGATGCGATTGCCTGCCGCAACATGACGTTGGCGTCGGCGGCGTTGCTACAGCTGACGACTCGAAGTCCTGCGGTCTGCGCGAAATACCCTTCCGGCGACTCCGAGTGATGCTCGACAGCACCGATCCCGCCGCCGTACGGGACGCGGATGGTGATTGGCATCTTGACGTTTCCGCCGGTGCGGTAGTGCAGTTTGGCCACCTGCGAGACGATCTGGTCGAACGCGGGGTAGATGAAACCGTCGAACTGTATTTCGACCACCGGCCGATACCCGCGGAAAGCAAGTCCGACTGCGGTGCCGACGATTCCGGACTCCGCCAGAGGAGTGTCGATGACGCGAGTGGGCCCGAAGTCCTTCTGCAACCCGTCGGTGATGCGGAAGACGCCACCCAGTTTTCCGATGTCCTCGCCGAGTAGTACGACCTTGGGGTCGTCTTCCATCGCTCGACGAAGCCCTGCGTTGAGGGCTCTGCCGAGCGGAAGCGTCACGGGGGCAGCGAGTGCGGCGGAGGCTGAAAGTGTCGCCGGGGCGGCAAGTGTGGCGGTCATGACTTCACGGCTCCTTCGAATCCGGCGAGGTACGCGGCATACGCTCGACGCTCCTCGGCGATCAGGGGATGCGGGTCGGCGTAGACGTGGTCGAACAGTGACATCGGGCCGGGTTCCACGGTGCCGAGGCATCCACGGCGCAGGTCCGCTGCGGTGGCGTCGGCACGTTCCTTGACGCGCTGACGGAAGGACTCGTCCATCGCACCCTCACGTTCGAGGAGCCGTTCGATACGGTCGATCGGATCCTTCCGCCGCCACTCGTCGTCGAGAGCGGCGGGACGGTACCGCGACGGGTCGTCGGACGTGGTGTGTGGACCCATCCGATACGTGACGGCTTCGATGAGGGTGGGTCCGCTGCCTTCGCGCGCCCGCGCCAGTGCAGTTCTGGTGGCGGCGAGTACGGCAAGAACGTCGTTGCCGTCCACGCGCAATGCTGGAACCCCGAAACCCCGACCGCGCTCGGCGATCGTGATGTGCGTCTGCACCGTCACCGGTTCGGAGATCGCCCATTGGTTGTTCTGGCAGAAGAAGACCACCGGCGCTCCGAAGCTCGCCGCAAATCCGAGAGCTTCCGAGATGTCTCCCTGACTGGTCGCACCGTCGCCGAAGTAAGTGATGACGGCGCCCTCGGCTCCGTCGAACTTCATGCCGAGTCCGTATCCCGTGGCATGCAGAGCCTGGGAGCCGACGATGATTGCCGGGGTCGTCATGTTGTATTCGTATGGATCCCAACCGGATTGCGTCGATCCCCGCCAAAAACGAAGCATCTGCGTCGGGTCGACCCCGCGGCAGTATGCAACGCCGTGCTCGCGATAGCTGGCGAATACGAAATCGTCGCGCTCGAGCGCCCTGGCCGAACCGACCTGCGCGGCCTCCTGGCCAAGCATCGGTGCCCAAAGCCCGAGTTCGCCCTGGCGCTGCAATGCGGTCGCTTCGGCATCGATGCGGCGCACGACGACCAGGTCCTCATACAGGTCGCGTAGCTTTTCGGTGGTGATGTCGCCGACCAGCTCGCTGTACATGGTCGGCTCGGTACGCACACCTTCCGGTGTGACGATCTGAATGAGCGTGTCGTCGACGGCTGCGGAAAAGGTTGTGTCCATGTCGACCTCCTTGCAGGTTGCACTGTTACCTAAGACACAACCCCCAATCAGCAATAAGCGCAATAGATAGATTTTCAACTGTGCAACCTGCACAGAATACGATCACAAATACGTGCTTATCTTGAGCTCAATGATTCATCACGAGGACGCGGCATCGAGGTGCTGTCACGACGCGTCGACGTTGCCTACGCCAGGGATCATGTGTGTCGTCACGCCGATTCGATTCCAGGCATTGATCGTGAAGATCTGGGCGATCAGCTGACCGATCCGGTGCTCGTCGAAATGCTGCGCGACGCGCCCGTACACCTCGTCGGAGACCCCACCGTCGGAGATCAGCGTGACGGCCTCGGTCAACTCCAGAACGGCCTGCTCTCTCTCGTCGAAAAAGTTGGGTGCATCGCGCCAAACCGAGACGAGCGCGAGCCGCTCCTCGCTCTCCCCTGCTTTGCGCGCATCCGTGGTGTGCATGTGCAGGCAGTACGCGCATCCGTTGATCTGCGAAGCGCGAATCTTGATCAATTCGGCAAGCGTGGGGTCGATACCGTCCCGGCTCGAAACATCCAGCGCGATGAGCGCTTTTCTGACGGCAGGGGACGCGGCGGCGAAGTTGATTCGTGTTGTCATGCACAGGACGCTACGACCTGCTTTGACCTTCGGTAAGGTGCAATTCCATGCCGGTAAACGAGGTCAATTCCGGATTCGATCTGCACCTGAACCTGGCTGCCGACGGTTCACGCAAAGCTGCCCTCGGACGGGCACTGCGCGAGGCCGTCGGATCCGGTCGCCTCGAACCGGGCACGACCCTGCCGTCGTACCGCACGCTCGCGAAAGACCTGCACATCGCCCGCAACACCGTCGCAGAGACGTATGCCGAACTCGTTTCGGAAGGCTGGCTCGAAGCCCGACAGGGATCCGGCACTCGTGTCGCGCACCGGGCAACGATGACGGCAGACCTACCTACCTCGACCGTGCCGCCTCAGGTGCGACCGACGTTCGACTTCCGTCCTGGCCGTCCCGACGCAGCGTCTTTCCCGCGAACCGCCTGGCTTGCCGCGGCCAGGCGAGCGGTGGGCAATGCGCCCGTCGACGCTTTCGGACCGGGAGACCCACACGGACGCATCGAATTACGTCGCGCGCTTGCCGGATATCTCGCACGGACTCGAGGCGTCGTGGCGGACCCACGCCGAGTTTTCGTGTGCTCGGGGTTCACACAGGCAGCGGGGTTCCTGACGCGGCTGCAGAACACGGCTCCGATCGCGCTCGAATCCTACGGTCTGCCGTTCCACCGCAGAATCTTCGAGGAGACCGGGGCGACGATCGCCGTTCCGGTGGACGAGAATGGATGTCGCATAGACCAACTGGAATCGACAGCTGCTCGGACTGTCGTCCTCACGCCGAGCCATCAGTTTCCGACGGGCGCTCCGCTGCACCCTGCGCGGCGGACGGCAGCCGTCAGATGGGCCCGTGCACACGACGGCCTCGTCATCGAAGACGACTACGACGGAGAGTTCCGCTACGACCGAAACCCTGTGGGAGCCATGCAGGCTCTCGACCCGGATCGGGTGTTGTACTTGGGATCGGTCTCCAAGAGTATGTCCCCGGCGATCCGCGTCGGGTGGATGGTCGTTCCCGAGCACCTTCACGACCCGATCCTCGCAATCAAGGGCGTCCGCGAGGCGACGGTAGGCGTCGTGGATCAACTGACGCTCGCAGAGCTCATCACCAGCGGCGCATACGATCGCCACGTCCGAGCAATGCGGTCGAAGTACCGCAGGCGCCGCGACGAGTTGTCACGCGCTCTCGCTCAGCGCGCTCCGCACATCGGAACCGTGGGCATCTCGGCCGGATTACAAGCCGTCCTCACTCTCCCGGAAGGAACCGAAAAGACGGTTCTGCAGATGGCCGGCGAGGTAGGAATTGCGCTGGAAGGACTGCAGTGGTTTCGGCATCCGCACGCGCTGTCCAGCATCACGGATGCAGTGCTCGTAGGCTTCTCGGCTCCGAGCGACGGTTCTTACACCGCGGCGGTGGACGCGCTCGTGACGGTACTTGCGCGCACCGCCCCGGGCCGACGGAGAGGGTAGATGGAAGGCTCAGGCCCCCAACCCAGCACCCGCCCTGGTGACCACCAGGCGCGGTACGACGGCCCGCGAGGACAGTCTCAGCACACTGGCTGAGAGCTCGACGATGTCCCCGACGCGAATCATCGTGTCAGCGGGGATCTTGTCCTTCGTCCAGTCGCTCATATCGGTATCGACATAGCCGGGCGCGATGGAGGTTCCGCTGATTCCGTTTCCGCTTTCCTCGGCATTCAAGGTCTCTACGAGCGAGAGCATTGCTGCCTTCGTCGCGCCGTAGACCGCCAACCCCGCTTCCGAGTACACACCGGCCATGGAAGCGAGCGCGATGACCTTGGCGCCACCGTCAGGATTCGCTTCGACGCCGAGCCGCAGCAGCGGAATGGAATTCTGCAGAACCTGGAACGGCGCCCGCAAGTTGACGTCGAGCGTCTTGTCGAACCTGCGCATCGGATAGTCGGCGATCGATCCTGCAGTTCCTACACCGGCATTGAGCACCAGCGCATCCATCGATCCGAACGCCGACGCGTGTGCCTCGACGATTCGGTCGGCGGCGTCACGATCGGCGAGGTCGGCAGCCACTGTCACCACTCGCGGAGCACCCGCAGCCTCGAGCCCCGCGGCGACGGCGGCGAGTGCCGTCGAGTCCCGTGCGGTGATCGTCAACGAATACCCCAGTTCGGCCATGCGCATCGCGATTCCGTAGCCGATGCCGCGGGATCCACCGGTAACCAGTGCAGATTTCATTTCTTGCCCTCCATCGCTCGGAGTCCTGCGGCCATGAACTCGTGGGTCGCTTCCGCTGCGGCAGCTGCACCGGACCCGGTGTCGGATCCTGCGAGCGCCCGATGGGTGATGCCCTCGCCGATGACTCCGAGCTTGAAATTCGCCAGCGCGAGGTAGAAGTTCCAGTCCGACAACTCGGTTCCGGTTTCACGGCTGTAGCGTTCGGCGAGTTCGTCAGCAGACGGATAGCGGTTGCTCGTCCACGCGGCACTCACGCCCAGCACAGCGTCGAAGATCGGCTGCCGGTACACACACATCAATGCGACGTCGGTGAGCGGATCACCGAGCGTCGACATCTCCCAATCCACGACGGCAGCAATCGAACCCGGACTTCCCTCGGTCAGGATCACGTTGTCGACGCGGTAGTCGCCGTGCACGATCGAGGACCCCGAGCGCGCCGGTACAGCGGCAGCGAGCTTGTCACGGAGGCGTTCGACATCAGGCAATTCCCGTGTCTTGACGGCTTCCCACTGTCGCGCCCAGGTCTTGACCTGACGACCGACGAACCCTTCCGGCTTGCCGAAGGATCCGAGCCCGACCGCCTCGAAGTCGACGCTGTGCAGTCGGCCGAGGACGCGGATCAATTCACTCGTGTTGGCCTCGATGTCGGCATCCGACAGATCCTCGAGGTCCTCGCGCGTTCGTACGACCCTGCCGGGATCGAACTCGACAACCGTTGTGGGCACACCTAATACCGCACCCTCGGAGTCGAATGCGATGGTCTTCGCGACGGGGACGTCGGTCGATTGCAAGGCGCTCGTCACAGCCCATTCGCGAGCCATGTCGTGCGCGGATGGAGTGAGACCGCTCATCGGGGGGCGGCGAACCACCCACGCAGATTTCTCGTCGTACGCTTTGAAGGTCAAGTTGGACCGTCCGCCGCTGATCAGTTCGACCTGTAAGTCGCCGACGAGGACGACGCCGTTGTCGGAGAGGAACTTCGCCAGCGCCGGCGTGTTCATTCCGGCGAGCTCGGTCATCGTGCCGCCTTTTTCGCTGCTCCGACGACTCGCTTGGCGATCGCCCATCGATGGACCTCGGACGGGCCGTCGTAGACCCGAAACGGACGTACCTCCCGGGAGAGTCGCGCCAGGGGCAGATCGTCGGATACGCCGAGTCCGCCACACATCTGGATGCTGCGGTCGACGATTCGGAATATCGCCTCGGCTGCATACGTTTTCGCGATCGAGGTCTCGTTGCCGGCATGCGAACCTTGATCGAGCGCAAAACAGGCCTGAACCAGCAGGGCTCGCGTCGCGGCAATGTCGATCTCGTTGTCGGCGACCATTTTCTGAACCATGCCGAGGTCGCCGAGGACCGATCCGAAGCCCTCACGCTGCGCCACCTGGGCGACGGCAATGTCGTGCCCGCGTCGAGCCGCACCGAGCCATCGCATCACGTGGGTCATGCGGGCGGGCCCGAGCCGGACCTGCGCGTAGGAGAAGCCCTCGTCGGCGGCCCCCAGCACGTTCTCGTCGGGCACGAACACGTTGTCGAAGAAGACCTCGCAGTGGCCACCGATCATGGCCTTGTCGAGGGTTCCGATGTGGCGGCCGACCTTGATCCCTGCAGTGTCGGCGGGAGCGAGGAACATCGTGGCGCCGCCGCGGTCGCCGGGCTTGCCTGCCGTGCGGGCCATGATGATGAAGAAGCCTGCGCCGTCGGCACCGGTGATGAACCATTTGTGGCCGTCGATCTTCCACCCGCCGTCGACCTTGACCGCAGTGGTCGTCAGCGCCGCCGGGTCGGAGCCGGCCCCGGGCGCGGGTTCGGTCATCGCGAAGGCAGATCGAACCTCGCCCGCCGCGAGAGGCGCGAGGAATTGCTCCTTCTGCGCGGCCGAGGCGATATGGGCGAGCATGTGGACGTTGCCTTCGTCGGGCGCGCCGATATTGAGGGCGACGGGACCGAACAGCGAGTAGCCACCCTCCTCGAACACAGGCGCGCGGTCGCTCATGTTCAGGCCCGCTCCCCCGTACTCGACCGGCGCATGCGGAGCGAAGACACCCGCGTCCTTGGCTGCGCGCTGCATCGATACCCGCAGGTCGTCGCCGCCTGCGTCCTCGATGTTGCCGAGAAACTTGTCCTCTATCGGCAGGATCTCGTTCCGAACGAAGGTTCGCGTCTTGTCGATCAGAGCCTGAACCTCGGGCGAATACGTCAGATCGATCGACACAGAAGCGCTCCTTCGGGGCTTCGGGGAACGACCGAGCGATCGCTCGGTCGGGCCTTCAGATTTGCACGGGCGGTCGCCGTACGTCAATACCCGGGGATCGGTGGCAGGGCGTCGAGCACGACTGTCTGGGCCGAAAGGAGCTTCACCCGCGCCTCCGCCACCGAGAACCAGGCAATCCTGTCGATCTCGGGGAACGACTGCATACGGCCCGACCTCGGCGGCCACTCGGTCTCGAACGTATTGCTGACGAAGCCTGCTGTGTCGAGCCCGGCAGCATCCACGTCGGTGTGGACTGCGAACACGGTCACCACTTTCCCGCCCTTCTGGACGATCTTCGGCAGTTCCACTGCCTCGCCGTCGGGAATCTCGATACCGGTCTCCTCGCGAAACTCACGTCGGGCAGCGGCCAGCGGGTCCTCGTCCGTGTATTCGCCTTTGATCACGGACCAGGCGCCGTCGTCCTTCCGCGCCCAGAACGGGCCGCCCGGATGGCCGATCAGCACCTCCCCCACGTCGCCTCGGCGACGGAACGGGAGAATTCCAGCACTCGTTTTCGGCATCGCACTACTGTGTCAGTCGAGTTTCGTGATTCGCCAGGCGCGTCCATCGTCGCGTTTGGCGCGTACAGCATCGAATCCGTCGACTCGACGACGAAATCGGGCGCGTGACGATCTGCCGCGGCCCGTGATGTCAACCAGGACCTGATCGCCGACGAGGTGGCCGTACTCGTCGATTGTTCCAGACGGAGACGTCTATCGCCGTTGCATATGGCAGTCTCGTGAGGTGCACGAAGCGGACAAACACCCCGAAACGCCGACGGGGCGCCAACCTGCGACTCGCGGTGTCCGGGATGTCGGCTGGGTGATCGGCGTCGGGCTGGCGCCTCTGCTGCTGCTGGCTTTGACCACGCCCGCCGTTGTGATCCTCGGTAGTCGTGACGGACTGCTACCCGAGGTACTGAGCAACTGGAACCTCTACGCCGTGTTCGGTCTCGTGATCTTCGCGCCCATCATGGTGGTCTCGTGCATCGGCGCGCTGGTGATGATCTCCAGATTTCGGGCCGGACGATGGATTGCCACGGCAGGAAACGTCGCGACGGCAGTGAGCATGGCGATCCTCGTGTACGCCGGAACGGCAGACCTGGTCGTTCCCCCTGCTGATCCCGATCCCGACAGCTGGGTGGCGGCGCTGTCGCCTGTCGGCACGATCTTGTTCGTCGTGCCCTACGTGGCACTGCTCGCCGCGAATCTATACGTCATTCGACGCCTGTGGAGGCATTGACCCATCTTCTGAACTCATGAGCGGAGACTGGCGCACCGACATCGTCGATGCGGTTCGTAACTCGATCGTGGCCGCAGCACCAGGCGTCGTCGAGGAAGCCAAGTGGCGCAAGGCGTCCAATCCCGACGGTGTGCCGACCTTCAGTCTCGACGGCCTGATCTGCACTGTGGAGACCTACAAGGACAAGGTCAAGGTGACCTTTGCGAAGGGTGCCTCGCTGGAGGATCCGTCGAACATTTTCAACGCCAGCCTCGATGCAGGCACGCGGCGAGCGATCGACATCCACCACGGTCACCTCCTCGATACCGCGGCGTTCGAAGACCTGGTGCGGAGCGCCGTGGAGATCAACCGAGGCTGAGCCCTGGGCTGAACCCTCACGCCCCCTCTGTACGGTGGACAAGACGACCTGACCGAAAGATCCCCGACGGAAAGGACTTGTATGCCGCAGCCCACACGACTGGAGAAGAATCCGGACAAGGGCTACGTCGCACTGCTGGGCTGGAGCCTGGCGGCAGTGGAAGCACTGGACGCATTCGACCGTAGATACCTGGTAGTGGCCCCCGAATGGGCCGAGCCCTACTGCACCGAGCACGACATTCCTTTCCTCCCGTGGAACTTCGAACGCCTCAACGATCGTTCGCTGGAGATCGCCGAAACGCTGCAGGGCAAAGGCGTCGACGTCGCGATCCCGCTGTACGAGGAGACGGTGGAGTGGGCGGGGGCGATCAACTCCGTACTGCTGGGCAACCCACGACTGTTCGGCCAGGCAATGTTGCTGCGCGACAAGGCGCTGATGAAGCGACGCGCGCAGCTGGGCGGTATCCGCGTCGGAATCTTCGAGGAAGCGCACGACCGCGAGGACGTCATCCGATTCCTGCGCCGGGTCAACCAGACGCTGCTCAAGCTCGACGGCGATCCCAACGACCCCATCCACCTCAAGGCCTTCGACAAGGCCGGGTGCCTCGGACACCGTGTCATCAGGACTCCCGACGAGGTCGACTCGATTCCCGACGACGAATTCCCGGTGCTGATGGAATCGCACCTCGACGGTTGGGAATTCGCAGTCGAGGCCTGGATCCACAACGGAAAGATCAAGTTCCTCAACATCTCCGAGTACGTGACGCTCGGCTACTCGGTGTTCGTTCCTGCCACACCGGAACTAGAGCGATACCGACCGCAGATCACCGCTCAGATCGAGAAGCTCATCAAGACCTTCGACATCGAATTCGGGTTCATCCATCCCGAGTACTTCGTCACGAGTGACGGTGAAATGTACTTCGGCGAGGTTGCTTATCGTCCACCGGGTTTCAAGGTATTCGAGCTGCTGGAGCGGGCGTACGGATTCAACGCCTATCAGGGTCTCGCCTTGGCGTTCGACCCCAAGACGACCGAGGAGGAAATCGACGCCTTCTTCCCACGCGAAGTCGTCGATGCCACCGGCCACGCCGGATGCTTCGGCGTCTACCCGCGACGACGCGTCGTCAGCCATCTCGAGATTCCGGAAGCGACCGCCGAGGACGACTACTACGAGACGAACGATCTGTCCGCGCCCGTCGAAGAGACCGTCACCAAGCGGACCGCGTTCGGAACCCATTGGGGGCTGCTGTACTTCTTCGGCGACGACCCCTACCGAATGCGAGATCTGTTGAAGCACCAGGAAGAACTGGACTTCTACGTGTGAGGCAAGATCTCGGGGACGCCGACAACGGACCGTCGCAAACACTGGATGCGCCCGTCGACCAAGCGCTGGTAACTCGACTTGCGCAGCTCGATCACGCCACCGACGCATTGGCTGCCGCACCGGATTTCTCCAAAGGCACGAAGGTGCGACGAGTCCTCGACTCGCTTCACCGGGTGTTGACGCGACCGGGTGGCTGCGCCGAAGTTCGTTCCCGGGCTGCTGTTCTCGACGAAGCGGGATTGTTCACCGGTACCGACTGGGCACATCCGGACATCCTAGTGCCGGGATTCGTCGGACCGAGTTTACGCAGCGGCGTCATCGACACGGTCGTACTCGAGGCCACCAGCGAGCTGCGGTTGGTCGCGATCGCCGCCGGCGAGTACGTCCATCCGGCAATCAGCGCCGAGGACGCCAAGCGTTTCCTGTCGCAGATTCTGGCGATGAACCTCGAAGTGTTGTTCTCGTCGCCGTCGGAGGCGGAGCGGGTTCGGCTCGGCCGTGTAGCGCATCTGATTCGTGATCTGTTCGCGTACGTCGCAGACCAGATCGGCTACGACAGCGTGCTCGGAGAACTCGGCGACGAGATCTGGCGAGTGTTGCGCCAGCGGCCTATTCAGGTCGATCACGTCAAAGCGATGGTCACTCGCATCGCGGTGTACCGAGAAGATCCCGACGTCGATCTCGGCGCATCCGGCCAAGGGCTCGATCGTCTGATCTCAGCACTGTTCGGGCCGACCGAGGCATGCCGTGAGGATCCTGGCGTCGACGTCTACCGCTCGCGTCTCAGCGCGATGGATGCCGAGGGTCTGGAGTTCGAGGCGCGCGGTTTTGCGCGTGCCATGCACGACACCGGCCTCGTGTCGCCGTACCACGCAACGCTTGCTCGCTTCCTGATCGAGCACAACACCTACCTACTCGGCGAGGCACTCGGCGTCTCCGAAACCGGCCGGACCTGCCTGCAGCGATATCCAGAGCTGGTGCACTGCTTGATCGTCGAGGCAGTGCACCCTGAATCCGCGCAGTGCCTGTACGGAATCGCGCTACTACTCGACCGCGGTATTTTGCACCAGCCCCCGATCGTTCCGTCGCTGTGGCGCCAACTGGCTCTCCGTCTCGCGCCCGACGTTCGTCAGCGCCTGCTCGACATCTTCGGACCGACCCCGGAACCCGAGGCCAGACTGCTCGGAGGTTTGCTGTCGATGCTCGGGCAACCCCTCGGCATCGGGCAGGGCGACAATCCGACGTGTCAATCCGCACGGGCACTGTCGATGTGGGCGTACAACGACCCGGATTACCTGTTGCAGATGGTCGTCTGGGCCGCGCGCGACGATGAGATCGTGATGCACTTCGAGGGGCAGCCACTCTCGTCCAACGACAGCTCGGGGGGAGTCGCGACGTCCTCACCGGTAGACCTCGATCCCGTGTCACAGCTCGTGGTACCGCACCTCGACCGTATCTACGCCGAGATGATCAGGCAGTGTGCAGGTCGACCGGGAGATCCGCATCGCTGGGTCAACCCCGAGTTCCACGGGTGGTGGTCGGCGCGCGGCTTCAACATCAACGTCGATGTCGAGACCGGGAAACTGATCGATCTCGACGAGTTCCTGCGCGGCTTCTACGCGTCGTATCACTTGGACTACAACGGTGGCCAGCCTCTTGTCCACCCGCAACCGGCGGGCATTGCCGTCACCGACAGCGCCGCTCGGTACGTCGGTTGGCATGCCATCACGATCCTGCGCATCGCACTCGATCCGGATGCCGTCATGCGGGTCTACTTCTTCAATCCGAACAACGACAGCGGTCAGGACTGGGGAGACGGCGTCGTCGTCGGGACGGCGAGCAACGGTGAACGGGCGGGCGAGGGCTCACTTCCGTTCGAGCAGTTCGCGTCTCGGCTGTACATCTTTCACACCGATCCGCTCGAACATGGTGAGCCGGAGAAGGTGCCCGCTGCAGAGATCGAGGCGACGGTCGGGTACATCGAACGTAGCTGGGGTTCGGATCGGCTGCCCGGAGGCTGATCTGTTCTGGCCTCTTCGACCGAGCTAGCACGGGTTTTCACGTCCTGGCGCCTGTGCCAGCTCGGCAAAAATGGTGCTAGCTTGTCCAGCGCTTCGACCGGCGAACTCCGAATACGGCCAGCCCCAGCGCAATACAGCCGGTCACCGCGGACACGATCGGGCCGTGCTGCGGTGCGGCAAAGATCGACACGGCTCCCGCGAACGACCCGGCGACCAGCGCTGCGATAGCACCGATCCGCAGCGCCAAGTATTCGGTGTCACCGCGGGCAAGGTCGTCGACGACGTTCACCATCGTTCCGGTCACGAACGTCGTCGACAGTCCACCGCCCACCGCGGATGTGCGTGCGACGACTGTCTGGAGTGCCATCGCCGCCGCCGACAGCGCGACGAGTCCGTCGACGACGATGGGATCGGTCGGACTGTGCAGAATCCACCAAGCCGCGAGACTTGCGACCTGGACCCCCGCCGCCACACCGAGCAGCATTCTCGTCGAGCGAACGGGTGATCGAGTCGTCGTGTGCGCGTATCGAAATCCGACCAGAAGAACGACGAAGAACACGGCGATGGAGACCGCGGCTCCGACCAATGTGGCGAGGTAGTCGTCCCGTCCGACGAGCCCGACCAGCACCAGGTTGCCGGTCATGTTGGCGGTGAAGATCCCACCCAGAGCCAGGAACGCGAACGCGTCGGTGGCGCCTGCTCCGAACGAGAGCACAAGCAGGAGCCACGGCGAGCGAGTCTTGTCGGTCATGCGAAAACCCTAGTTGTGCTCAGCACCAGTGATGCCGTGCGGCTCCGCCGCAGTGGCACGGTTAAGTGCATCCCAGTGCACTTAACCGTGCCACTGGAGGCGGAGCCTCCCCGACCAACTGGAGTCAGAGCGGGCGACCCAGCAACGCCAACGTCGCCGACCATGCCAACGCGAACAGATCGCGCACTGCCCCGAACGACGAAGCCGTCGACCAGACCGTCGTGATGCCCGACGGCGGTAACGGCTGACCGTCGAACCTGTCCTGCAGCCAGTCGAGCGTCAGCGGTGCCGAGAGTGGATGCAGCGACAGGTGCTCACTGAGCCGGTCACGCAGGTACGTCACGTGTGCCCCGTTGTCGAGGTAGCGATCCACCTGCCCATCGACGTCGTCGACCGCGATGATCTGGTCGTGGACCGCCTGGACTACGAGCATCGGCACGGCCGGTGCAATACGTCCCGGCTGGATCTCCTCGAACACTTCGAGGATTTCGGGCTTGGCCAGCAGGTCTGACAACGGGATGTCGATGTACCTGTCGAGATCGTGTCGCGCGAGCTTCCTGACCGCGGCGACGGTGGTGAGGTCGTTGACCGACTCGAGCAGTGCGAGACCTTCGGCGTTGACGTGTTCGCGCACCACGCGGTCCAGATCGGGGTAGGTACGCCGAAGACCTTCGACGACCAACGCGGGCAGGCCCGCATGCAACGTCGCGTTGAGCCGCAGGAAGGCCGATGCGGGATCTCCGACGGGTGATCCGAGGGCGGCACCGACGATGTCGATCTCGGGCGCGTATGTCTCCGCCATCTCGGCGGCCCACGACGTCGCGAGACCGCCACCGGAGTATCCCCACAGCCCGACTGGGGTGTCGTACGACAATCCGAGCGCCACTGCCCCCATCTGGGGTGCCGTGTCGCGACGCTACGTCGAGACCAGCTTCGGTGGAGCGACCGACAAGTTCAGCGGACGCCAGTTTTCACTTGTCGGCGACGCCGAACTCGACGAGGGTGCAGTGTGGGAAGCCATACTCGATCCGAGCATCGCGGATCTCGGCGAGATCGTCTGGATCATCGACCTCAACCGCCAGTCACTGGACCGGGTCGTCCCGAACATCGCCGCGGGGCGGTTGGAAAAGATGTTCGACGCCGCAGGCTGGCAGGTCATCACCGTCAGGTTCGGCGGGCTTCTCGAGGCGTTGTTCGCTCGCCCCGGAGGTGATGCGCTGCGCACCCGAATTCTGGACATGCCCAACCCCGAGTATCAGCGTCTGCTGCGTTGCACTGCAGAAGAATTACGCGTGAGGCTGCCCGGTGACGGCCCCGGTTCGACGGCGATCACTGCGCTGATCGCAGATCTCGACGACAGAACATTGACCGAGGCGATCCGCAATCTCGGCGGTCACGATCTTCCTGCGCTTCGCGCGGCGTACGCCCAGATCGACGATAGTCGCCCGACTGTCATCATCGCGTACACCGTCAAGGGTTTCGGCCTGCCGACGCAAGGTCATCCACAGAACCACTCCTCGCTGCTGACCGTCGACGAATACGATTCGCTTGCAGTCACTCTCGGCAAGAGCACAACCGATCCGTGGGCGAAGTTCCCGACCGGTAGTGCATCGGAACGAATCTGCGCAGACGCTGCCGCGCGTCTGCACCGCGATCCTCTTGCGCCGACGGAGCCCCCTGCCGTGCCTACTGATATCGGCCGCACACCGAAAGGCACGGCAACGACCCAAGCGGCGCTCGGCCGCACGCTGCTGGACCTGACCCGCGAAGCGCCCGCCGCGGCAGAGCGCGTCGTCACGGTCAGTCCTGACGTCAGTTCGACGACGAACCTCGGCGGATGGGTGAACAAAGTCGGTGTCTGGTCACCCACCGAGCGGCGCGACTGGTTCGAGGACGATGCCGAAACGATCATGCATTGGCGCGAGAATCCAGCCGGTCAACACATGGAACTCGGTATCGCGGAAACCAACCTGGTGGGGCTGATGGGTGAGCTCGGCGCTACCTGGAGCCGGTGGGGACAGCCGCTTTTCCCCATCGGCGTCATGTACGACCCGTTCGTCGAGCGCGCGCTCGAACCGTGGTCGTACGGCATCTATGCGGGCGGCCAGTCGATCCTCGTCGGCACACCGTCCGGCGTGACACTTGCTGCGGAAGGTGGTGCACACCAGTCGATCAAGACTCCGTCGATCGGAATCGAGCAGCCGGGATGCATCAGCTATGAGCCTGCCTTCGCGATCGATACCGAGTGGGCGCTCCTCGCCAGCATCGCGCGACTCGGGCGTCCCGACGGCACCTCCGCGTATCTCCGGCTGTCCACGAGGCCGGTCGATCAGACATTGGCCGATGTTCCGACGGATCCTGCTGCGCGAGAACGTCGCCGACGACAGGTGGTCGCGGGCGGGTATCCGCTCGTTCGCCGACCCGATGCCGTTGTCACCATCGTGTCGATGGGCGCACTGATGACCGAAGCGCTGGAATCAGCGGCGAGACTCGACCGAATCGGCGTCGTGGCCGACGTCCTGTGCATCACGAGCCCCGGACTTCTGTGGGATGCAGTGCAGGCACGAAACGGACGTGGCGACGCCCCGAGCTGGATCCTCGACCAGCTCTTCCCGGCAGAACGCGCGACACCCATGGTGACGGTGCTCGACGGCCACCCGCACACACTTGCATTCTTGTCGACGGTGAACCGTGTCGCGTCGATATCGTTGGGTGTGAGCATGTTCGGTCAGGTCGGGTCGCTCGACGAGGTCTATCGGTATCACGGCATCGACACCGATTCGATCGTGCGCGCCGGCCTGGACGTCATCGGCAGGTGAGGGAGTGTCGCCGCTAGGCGCTGCACGTGCTCCTGCGGCGACTCGAGGAGCGGAAGTCGCACTGCCGCAGCGTCGATGATACCGAGCGCGTGCAGTGCGACCTTTGCCATGATTGCCCCCTGGGATGTCCTCATGACTGCATCGGTGAACGGCAGCAGTCCCCGCTGTAGACGACGAGCCGATTCGAGATCGCCGTCACGGACCAGTTGTATGAGTTCGGCGTTCTGCTCTGCCACGATGTTTCCCACGACGCTGACGAGCCCCGCCGCACCGATGGCAAGGTACGGCAAGTTCAGCTCGTCGATTCCACAGTAATAGTCGAGCGAAGTCCGAGACATCATCGACATAGCCTCGAACAGATCGCCTTTCGCGTCTTTGACTGCGCGAATGTTCGGGTGTCCCGCAAGTTCGACGAGTGTCGCCGGGTCCATCGCGGTCCCAGCGCGCGCGGGGACGTCGTAGAGCATCACCGGCAGATCCGTCGCATCCGCCACCGCCATGCAATGAGCAACGATTCCGGCCTGCGTCGGCCGCGAGTAGTACGGGCAGACGACCAGCAGTGCATCCGCCCCCGCCGACTGAGCCCGACGAGCTCGCGCGACACTGGATGCAGTGTCGTTGGTGCCGACTCCTGCGATCACCCGTGCTCGGCCGTTCGCCTTCGCCGCTACCGATTCGATCAGCGCCGCCGTCTCGGTCTCGGTGAGCGTGGGTGCCTCACCTGCTGTGCCTGCCACGACGATGCCGTCGCACCGGGTGGCAATCAAGTGCTCGACGAGCTGGTCCAGGCTGGATTCATCCAGACCGTGCCCGGCACCCATCGGCGTGACCATGGCGACGAGGTTGGATCCGAAGAGCTGTTCACTGTTCATTCGCTGATTGTGCGCACTCTAAAACCACTGGTCCAGCGATACTTATTTCGCAATATTGCGTAATCTTGCTTGATGATCGAAGTTGCCGCACTGCACGCTCTGCGCTCGGTTGCCGCTCTAGGGACCATGGCGCGGGCAGCCCACGAACTTGGATTCACCGCGTCCGCGGTGTCGCAGCAAATCAAACGATTGGAACGCCAAGTCGGAGTCGAGGTACTCGCACCTGCGGGTCGAGGAGTCGTGCTGACGCCGGCTGGACAGGCCCTCGTCGACTCATCCCCCGACGTGTTCGACGCCCTGGAGCGGTGCGCGGAGGCTGCGCGGTCCGTCGCCGAAGGCGCTCCGCGGGGCACCCTGCGCGTCGTCGCTTTCTCGACCGCCATTCGCGGTCTCCTGGCGTCGGCGGTGGGCAGGCTGGCGAGCGAGTGTCCAGATCTCGAAATCCGAATTAGCGAACAGGATCCCGATCGCGCCGTGCACAGCGTCGATACTGGATCCGCCGATGTCGCACTGGTCCACGACGCGGACGGTCTGCCCGCACCGATGCCTTTCTCGCTCGATCGGAGCCTCGTACACACCGACTTCGGCGACATCGTCGTGCATCGGCGGCATCCCCTCGCGCAGTTCACTGTGCCGCTGACTCCAGCTGCACTACAGGGCAATGAATGGGTGACTAGTCCGCCGGGAACTGTTTGCCACCAATGGTTTCGACGCCTGGTCGCGGATCTTCCCGAGGCCCCTGACGTTCGACATCTCGTCGACGACTTCTCCAGCCAACTCTCGTTGGTCGCATCCGCGAATGTCGTCGCCCTCATCCCCCGCCTCGCCCGCCCGCCCCTCGGAGATGATCTTGTCGCACTGGCACTGCAGCGGCCACCGACGCGAGAGGTTCATGCAGCGTGGCGTCGTAGCGCAGAGTCGAGCCCGTCGATCCGAGCACTCGTCGCCGAATTGTCTGGCGAGGCGTGACGTTCGTGCCTACGAGGTTCGTCGCGCAGGTCTATCCTGTGGACGTTCGCACTACGGCCGTCACCGGTCGACCACAACCGAGGAGACGCCGTGAGCACCGACAGCTTCTGGGACGACGCCGATCGCCACCTCGTTCGCTACGGCGCTAGCTTCACCCCACGCATCATCGAGCGCGCAGCAGGGGCGTACGTGTACGACAGTGAGGGTCGCGCAATCCTCGACTTCACCTCGGGCCAGATGAGTGCGGTGCTCGGGCACTCGCACCCCGACATCGTCAGAGCGGTGTCCGAGTCGGTGGCAACACTCGACCACCTGTTCAGCGGAATGTTGAGCAGGCCGGTGGTGGATTTGGCGAAGAAGCTTGCGGCAACCCTGCCGGCGGAGCTGAGCAGGACACTGCTGCTGACGACCGGTGCCGAGGCCAACGAAGCTGCACTCAAGATGGCGAAGCTCTACACGGGTGGATACGAGGTCGTCTCGTTCGACCGGTCCTGGCACGGCATGACCTCCGGTGCCGCAGCAGCAACCTTCTCAGCCGGCCGCCGCGGGTACGGCCCTACGATGCCGGGCAACCTGACACTTCCGACGCCGGACTCCTATCGCCCACAATTCCGGTATTCCGACGGCTCGTACGACTGGGAAACCGAACTGGCATATGGCTTCTCATTGGTGGACAGACAGTCGACCGGCGCTCTCGCGGCCTGCCTGGTGGAACCGATTCTGTCGTCCGGAGGCATCATCGATCCGCCTCTCGGCTACCTCGCGCGTCTGAAGGAGCTGTGTGTCGAGCGTGGGATGCTGCTCATCCTCGACGAAGCCCAGACCGGTCTCGGGCGGACCGGTCAGATGTATGCGTTCGAGCGTGATGGCGTGGTCCCGGACATTCTGACGCTGTCGAAGACACTCGGCGCCGGCCTTCCGGTGGCGGCCGTCGTCACCGGGGACAGCATCGAGGAGACGTGTCGCGAGCGCGGGTTCCTGTTCCTCACCACGCATGCGTCCGATCCCCTGGCCGCTACTGTTGCCAACACCGTTCTCGACGTCATCGAACGCGAAAGCCTGGTCGAACGTGCCGCGAAGTTGGGCGAGCAGCTCGTGGATCGACTCGACGCCTTGCGCGATACCTACGAGGTCGTCGGCGATGTCCGAGGCCGCGGACTGCTGCGAGGGATCGAGTTCGTCACCGACAAGGCAAGCAAGGCCCCCGCCGACGCCCTGGGCCAAGCTGTGACGACTGCGTGCCTCGAGCGCGGGCTGCACCTCAACATCGTGCAGTTACCCGGTATGGGTGGCATCTTCCGAATCGCGCCCCCGTTGACGACGAGTGAGGACGAACTACACGACGGAATCGACATCCTCGACGCGTCCATCAAGGCAGTTCTCGCAGCTTCGTGAGTGACAGCTTCGTGAGTGACGCTAGGGCCCCGTGGCGCCCCCGTACGTAGCGATCTTGTATTCGGTTGCCAACAAGGATAATTGAAGCTCCCGTATCTGCCGACGGATGGTGTCGCGGTGTTCGACGAGGATGTCGAGCCGTTCCGGGACAGTAACGTCCCCGCGGTCGACGAGATCGACGTATTGCTGCAGGTCCCGCATAGGCATGCCCGACAAGCGCATTCGCGAGAGAAATACGAGCCTACGCACCGCCGCGGCGTCGTACTGCCGGTGACCGTGCGAATCGCGGTCCACCTCGATCAGACCGCATCTCTCGTAGTAGCGCAGCGTGTGCGGTGAAAGATCGAGCAGTTCGGCCACCTCGGAGATAGCGAGAGGATCGGTTACCTCACCCGGATCGATCAGCCCGTGAACGATGTCCATCGTCATCGGTGTGTCCGCTGCAGCCAGCGCTGCCAGCGCCTTACCCATCAAATCCACGGTCGCCATGACTCGAAGGTAGCCCTGGTTCGCGCTTCACACCGGCCGGGACAGTCACATTCGAGGGTGTCAGTCCTCGGATATCAGCCGATAGATCACATACGCCGCGAACCACGCCGTCATACCGATGCACAGCACAAGCAAGACATCGAAGACCACTACCAAATCCCACCTCCATGCGAAAGGACATCGCCAGAAACTTCTCCACGCGGAGAATTCTGACCTACGGTATCTTCTCTGCGTGGAGAAGTCGACTCGGGACGCACTGCTGGATGCCGGGCTCGATCTGCTCGGGCGAGTCGGTTTCCGCGGATGGTCCATGCGGGGCGTGGAGGACGAGGCGGGCGTTCCTCACGGATCAGCGCGTCACCACTTCGCCAACCAGCATGGGCTGGTTCTGAACATGGTGCGACACTTGCTCAGCGGGGACCGTCCTCGCCCCGGAGAGACACCGCAGGATCGAATTGCGCGATGGATCGAGCCGGAGCTGGGACGGACTCGGGCTCGGTACGAACTGATTGTTGCTTCCTTTCACGATGCCGAACTTGCAGCGGAGCTGGTTCGTGGCCGGGACCAGTTGATCACCGCCGTGATCGAAGAGACCGGTATCGCTGCAGCCGATGCAGCCGAATTCGCTGCAGCGATGGACGGTTTACTCTTGGACGCGCTACTTCGCAGACAAGGGCCGAACTCGATCGACGCACGAAAGATCATGGATCTGTTCCGACACACACGGTGACAGCACCGAACTACCAGCGAACCGGGCTACGCGGACGGGTTCGGGTTTCTCCGTGCGCGACGCCGCGCACCATCGGCCTCATCAGGAACTCGTGTGGGAATCCGAGATCCACGGCGCTGGCTTCGTCGAGTCGCTGCAGGTGCTCGTCGTCGAATTCGATCTCGAGCGCACCAAGATTGTCCTGCAACTGTTCTGGCGTACGGGCACCGATCAGCGAACTGACCACCGCCGGATTCTGGAGCGTCCAGGCGAGGGCGATTCGCGCTGCGGTCTGGCCGGTTTCTCGTGCGATCTCGGCGACGACGTCCGATATTCCCAGGCCTCGGGCGGTCAATGTCCGGTTCGCTACCGCGTGTTCGCGGCGGGTGCCACCCGGGACGTCGGACCCAGGAGCTATCAGGTCCGCGGTGGTGTACTTGCCAGTGAGCACGCCGCCGCCCAATGGCGCCCATGGGATCACGCCGAGACCCAGTTCTGCAGCCATCGGAATCAGGTCACGTTCGGTCGATCGCTCGATGAGGCTGTACTCGACTTGCAGGGCCGCAAGCGTGGGCCAACCCCGAAGCTCGGCGATGGTCTGCATTCGAGATACCTCCCACGCAGGTGTGTCGGAAATGCCCAGGTAGAGGACCTTGCCACTACGGACCAGCTCTCCCATCGCGGCGATGATCTCGTCGGCGGGGGTGAGTCCATCCCACGCGTGGAGATACAGCAGGTCGATGTAGTCCGTTCCGAGGTTTCGGAGACTGGCTTCGACGGATCCGATCAGACTCTTGCGATTGCCGCCGCCCGCATTGGGGTCGGTCGGATTGCGTGTTCCCGAATATTTCGTCGCGATCACCACCGACTCCCGACGGCCCCGAACGAACTCGCCGAGATACTGCTCGGACTGGCCGTCGGTGTAGATGCTGGCGGTATCGACCATATTGCCGCCGGCCTCGACGTATGCGTCGAAGATCTTCTGTGATGTTTCCTTGTCAGCTCCCCAACCCCAAGCGTCGCCGAATGTCATGGTTCCCAGCGATAGTGGTGAAACGCGTAGCCCGGATCGTCCTAGCAACCGGTACTCGTCCAAAGTTGTCATCGCAGCCCTTTCGTCGGTGTGTCGGTCCCACCGACCGTGCCCTCTCCGCCATGTTCGGGGAAGGGCGTGAGTATCCTGGGAAGTTCAGTACCAGGCTGATTGCCGCAGTCTCGCCTAGCCTGGAGAGCGTGAATCAGACGCCGCCATCCATCGCACGTCAGGAGCTGGCGGCATTCCTGCGCAAACGGCGCGAAGCGCTACAACCTGCAGATGTGGGGCTCCCGCCGCGCATCAGTTCGACGCGGACACCAGGGCTTCGACGCGAAGAGGTAGCAGCGCTCGCGGGAGTGAGCGTCGACTACCTGATTCGACTGGAGCAGGCACGCGAGGTTCGGCCGTCACCGCAGGTAGTTCGGTCGTTGTCCGTCGCACTGAAGCTGACGACCGATCAGACCGGATACCTATTCACTCTCGCCGGGCACCGACTGCCGGAGCGATCCACCCGCCCGAACGTGCCCAGCGGACTTGCACAGCTGGTTCTCGACGTCAGCCCCCTGCCCGCCATGGTCCTGAACCATCGCCTCGACATCCTGGCCTGGAACGACGTCATGGCCACGCTGTTGCTCGACCTCGGTGACCAATCCGATCAAGATCGCAACGTCCTGCGAATGTGTTTCCTGGACAGTCGCTTCGACGGCTTCTACGGGCAGCGCGACGACGTCGTCCGGGGTGCTGTCGCCGATCTGCGTGCAGCCTGGGCGGGTCATGCGCACGACGACGAGTTGGCACGACTCATCCAGGAACTCGAAGAAGGCAGCGACGAGTTCGCGCGCTACTGGCGCTCACGCGAAGTCTCGGTACGGGCACAGGGCGACAAGCCGATGGACCACCCTATCGTCGGGCCCGTCACCGTGAGCTTCGACGTACTCAACCCGCTCGGAGACCCTGATCTTCGCCTCATCATCTACCGAGCTGCCGACCCCCGATCACAGTCTGCGCTCGACGAACTCGCACGCATCTCCGAACAGCGAAGCAAGCGACATCTGCGGACGATCTGAGTCAGGCTCCAACCGGTTCGCGCGTTGCCAGTCCGGGATAGTCGAGGATCAATCCTGTTTCGTCGTAGTGCAAGTCGGCTGTGAAGTCGAACCGAGGTGCGGTGTACGCGCAGGAAAACCGGGACGCACCGATGACCGGGATGTCGTAGGTCTGATCCAAGACACCGGCCGTGCAGTCAAGTTGCACGTACGCCGCCTTCACCGCGTACGTACCCGGATTCTCGACGAGCCTATGGATGGGAAGGGTATTGGTCACGAGGGAAGCTTCGAGATCGATATCGATGCAGCCCGCGAGATCCGGCCGGGCCCTCCCGTCGACGGTCCAACCGCCTCCCTCGTCTCGTAGGAGTTGGGTCGTCCGCGTCGCCACGCGGGTGTGTGTCTCGATGGTGGCCTCGCGGGTCTTCCAGTTCTCGTCGACGCTGACGCTGTAGGTCACTGCGTAGCCGACCCCGTCTTCCACGATCAGACTGTTTCCCCACAGCCGGGTCATGCCGTCTCTGTTGCTGGTCGAGAAGTGCGCGATCTCGAATCCGGCTCGGAGTCCGAGATGCCTCCACGCTGCGGTCGCAGGGAGTGCAGCGAGCCGACTCGTGTCGATTTCCATCGTGCGGTCTCCTTTTCCGTCCAATGAACAGCATGCCGCGCAGATCCGTGGAAACCTATCGAGCAGGTCTTCGGGTCAATCGGAGTGGGGGCACATGAACGGTCGACGGGTTGGTTCGATGTCACTTCGTCTCGACGCTGCCTATTGCGCGGCGACCGCGATCTTGGTTGCGATGTTCGCACCGCTGCTCGCTGACCCCCTCGGTACCAGCCCCGTCGTGCTGGTCGTCGTGGCGCTCGTTGTTGCCGCGTGGGCAGCAATTCTGCGGTTCGGCTCGATACGATTCGCCCTTCGCCCGATGCTATGGACTGTAATGACGGCCAACGTCGTCGGAACAGTAGCGATCGGGCTTTTGGCTCTGGTTGTTCCGAACACAGCACTGTCGATACTCATCGCCGCCGTCTCTGCCGAGGTTGCGGCGTTCGCCTGCAGTCAGGCACTATCGTTGCGAACCCTCTGATCGAATTCGGCGTCAGCGACGACAGTCTTCGACCAGGCGACTCACGCCTGCGCGGCCAGCGCCCGACCCGCCTGTCGCCCGCCGAAGATGCAGCCACCCAGGAAGGTACCTTCGAGCGATCGGTAGCCGTGTACGCCGCCACCGCCGAATCCAGCGATCTCACCCGCGGCCCACAAACCGGGCACAGCGGATCCTTCGGTATCGAGGACCCGCCCGTCGAGGTCGGTCTGGATGCCACCCAACGTTTTCCGGGTGATGATGTTCAGTCGCACTGCGATCAGTGGACCGGATTTCGGGTCGAGGATCTTGTGCGGCGCGGCAGTACGAGCGATTCGCTCGCCGCGTGATCGTCGGGAGTTGTGGATAGCCGAGATCTGCAGATCCTTGGTGAACGGATTGTCGACTTCACGGTCACGAGAAACGATCTGGCGCTGCAGATCGGCGAGGTCGATCAGGTCGTCCCCGGATATCCTATTCATTCCGACAACGAGCTCACGCAGGGAATCCGCGACGACGAAGTCCTCACCATTTTTCTTGAAGGCCTCGACCGGTTCGCTGGCGCCCGGCAGAACTCGTCCGAGCACCAGTTTGAGGTTCTTGCCGGTTATGTCGGGGTTCTGCTCCGACCCCGACAGTGCGAACTCCTTCTCGACGATCTTCTGCGTAAGAACGAACCAGGAGTAGTCGTACCCGCTGTCCTGGATGGCTTTCAGTGTGCCGAGGGTGTCGAATCCGGGGAAGTTCGGAACCGGGAATCGCTGCCCACGCGCATCGAACCACATCGACGAAGGCCCAGGAATGATTCGGATTCCGTGGTTCTTCCAGATCGGGTTCCAGTTCTTGATGCCCTCGGTGTAGTGCCACATCCGATCCTTGTTGACGAGCCGACCGCCTGCACGCTCGGTGATCCCGAGCATCCGGCCGTCGACATGCTCGGGAACGCCGGAGATCATCGACTTCGGTGCCGCACCCAATCGCGCAGGCCAATTCTCGCGTACCAGATCATGATTCGAACCGATTCCACCTGCTGTCACCAACACCGCTCCTGCGCGCAGATCGAACTCGCCGACCTCGACGCGGGTACTCCCCGAGCCACGCTCGGACGTGCTGGGCTCGAGGACTGCGCCACGCACGCCGTCGACGACGCCTGCTGTGTCGGTCAATTCGTCGACCCGATGGCGAAACGCAAAGCGCACAAGACCCTTGGCGGCTGCCTCGCGGACCCTCCGCTCGAACGGCGCCACGACGCCGGGGCCGGTACCCCAGGTCAAATGAAAACGAGGAACCGAGTTTCCGTGTCCTTCGGCGAGGTAGCCGCCTCGCTCGGCCCAGCCGACGATCGGAACCCACCGCACGCCTTGCGCGTGGAGCCAGGACCGCTTCTCCCCTGCTGCGAAGTTCAGGTAGGCCTGCGCCCACTGGTGTCCCCAGTAGTCCTCACCCGCTGGATCGTCGATTCCTCGGTCGAATGTCGCGCTTCCGAGCCAGTCCTGCCACGCCAATTCAGGCGAATCTTTGATCCCCATACGCCGTTGCTCGGGGGTATCGACCATGAACAGACCACCGAGCGACCAGAACGCCTGCCCACCGAGGTTCTGCTCCGGTTCCTGATCGAGCAACAGGACCCGCTTGCCTGCATCAGCGAGCTCCGCGGTCGCTACCAATCCGGCAAGTCCCGCTCCCACCACGATCACGTCTGCGTCCATACCCCACTCCTTCACTCGGTCACCCTCGACTGTGCTCATGGTGCACGGAGAACTCAACGAATTGGCGTGAACTGACGATACTGTTTGTCATCAGATGACAAACTCGTTACGACAGGGTGTAGCTCGATGGCCAGTGCTCGCGAGAACGTCGTCGCTCACATCGAACAAGACCTGACGGTTGTCGTCGCGGCGGCCGTCGACGCGATCCGGAAGTCGATCCCTGCATATCGAGATCTTCATGGGGCCCAACTGGCTGATGTCGAAGCCATCGCGTTCTGGTCGCTGCGGCGGCTGATCACCCTGTGGTCGGACGGATCCGTGGTGGTCGACCAACGAGATCAGAGCCGCTTCCGCGCGATCGGCGCAGCGCGGGCATCGGACGGACGACCGTTGACCGACGTACTCCGGGCGTACCGAGTCGCGTCGAGTGTGTTCTTGCGGCACGTCGGAGAGGCCTACCTCGATGACCTCGATCCCTCCGACGTCGTCGAACTCAGCGTCACCGTACTCGAGGCTGTCGACGCGATCTCCGAGGAGATCACCGAGGCGTACACCACTGCGCGCGAACAACTTACATCCAATCGCAACCAAGCACAGGCAACGTTGCTCGACGATCTCGTCGTCGGCCGTCGAACTTCTCCCGGCGCCCTCGCCGACCGCTCCCGCGAGCTCGGCATCGAGCTACCGGCACACCCGCACCTTCTCGTCGCACAGACGATCGACTCACCGATCACCGACAAGACCGTCGACGCGCTGCTGACAACGCTCGGAACAACACAGCGGACACATCTCTGCACCCGGCGCGATCGACGCGCAATTTTGCTGCTTCCCAATACCGTCACCCTCCGCAGTGTCGACGACGCGTGCCGGACGCTGCTGTTGCACGGGTGCCTCGTAGAGAGAAGGCCACTCGGAGAAGTCAGCGCCTCCTACAGAGTGGCGTCGGAAGCGCTCGACACCGCTCCCGCTCATGCGTTTCAGGAACGGTCCGTGCTCGACGAGGGGGATGCACAGCTACTGGCGCTCCTGACGGCGCGACCCACGGCGGATACGACGGCGGTAGTGCGGGCCGTACTCGGACCGCTGACCGAGGCCGCCAACGGTCATATTCTCGACGGCGTGGCGGCGTTCATATCCGCCGGGACTGCCACGGCCGCGGCGTCCGCGCTTCGGCTTCACCCGCAAACTCTGCGGTACCGGCTCCGTCGTGCCCGCGAGCTGACCGGCAGGGATCCACGCCACGCGTGGCACCGGCTCGCCCTCGACACCGCACTTCAGCTCCGCCAACTCGCCAGTACCTGAGGGTGTCTCTTTTCAGTGCCCGCCGGTCAGGCGCCCGGTCAACCGGACATGGCGAGCGGCCGAGGCTGCGTCCAGACCGATGATCTCCGCGTGCTTACCCTTCGACTCGTACTTCGTGGTGATCGCGTCGAGCGTCGCAACAGTCGATGCGTCCCAGATGTGGGCGCCACTGAGATCGATGACCACGTTCTTCGGATCGTCGATGTAGTCGAATTGGTAGATGAGGTCGTTGCTCGATGCGAAGAACAGTTCACCGGTCACCAGGTAAACGCGGGTATCGACCAACCCGTCGTTGTTGGTGTCTTCCTCCGATACCTTGGTCACGTTCGTAAGGTGAGCCACCCGCCGGGCGAAGAGCACCATCGCGGTGACGACACCGACAACGACGCCATACGCGAGGTTGTGCGTTGCGACGGTCACCACGACCGTCGCTACCATGACCGCAGTTTCACTCTTGGGCATGCGCTGCAAAGTCTTCGGGTGAATACTGTGCCAATCCAACGTTCCGATCGCGACCATGATCATCACCGCAGCGAGTGCGGCCATCGGAATCAACGCCACGATGTCACCGAGTCCGACGACGAGGACGAGCAGGAAAATGCCCGCGAGGAAGGTCGAAATTCGGGTGCGGGCGCCGGAGGCCTTGACGTTGATCATCGTCTGACCGACCATCGCGCATCCCCCCATGCCGCCGAAGAAGCCAGTGATGACGTTCGCTACGCCTTGGCCCCAGCTCTCACGGGTCTTGTTCGAGTGCGTATCAGTGACGTCGTCGACGAGTTTGGCGGTCAGCAGCGACTCCAACAAGCCGACGATGGCCATGGCGAACGCGTACGGAGCGATGATGCTCAGCGTCTCGAGGTTCAGCGGGACATCAGGGAAAAGCAAGGAAGGCAAACTCGATGGCAAGTCACCCTCACCGCCGACGTTGGGAACATTGAACGCGAAGACCACAGTGGCGGCCGTCAGCAACACGATCGCCACCAAAGGGGCGGGGACGACCGAGGTGATCTTGGGAAGCAGGAACATGATCAGCAGACCGGCGGTAACGAGCGGATACACCATCCACGGCACGCCGATGAGAACCGGAAACTGCGAGGTGAAAATCAGAATCGCCAAAGCGTTCACGAACCCAACCATGACGCTGCGGGGAATGAACCGCATCAGCTTCGCTACGCCCAGCACTCCGAAAACGACCTGAAAGACGCCGGCGAGGATGACTGTGGCAATGAAGTAGTCGAGGCCGTACTCTTTCGCCACCGGTGCTATGACCAGTGCAATGGCGCCCGTGGCGGCGGAGATCATTGCGGGACGACCGCCGAGGAAGGCGATGGATACGGCCATCGTGAAGGATGCGAACAGCCCGACTCGCGGGTCGACACCGGCGATGATCGAGAACGCGATGGCCTCAGGAATCAAAGCCAAGGCTACGACCAGTCCGGCCAGCACCTCTGTCTTGAGCATCCGAGGGGACCTTAGAGCCCTCATCACCGTCGGAATTCGCTCCTCGGTGGGGCTGGGCACCGGTGAGGCTTTCGCTGCTGAGTGACTCACAATTCTCCATTCATCATTGGTCGTGCTCAAAATTCTTCAGGCATGACAGCGCAGGGCGCCGGTGTGTATCGGTGGGCGCCCAGGGGCTTGTGTCGCGGAGCCGGATGGGCATCTCGCGGTCCGCGCTCGCGCGGAGTGACTAGGTAGAAGCTGCCTACTACTCTTACGCAAGAGTAGAGTTGAGGCAAATCGGCCTAGCCGACTGTGGCGAGTGCCACCATTGGGTGCACCTCAGGCCCCGATGGGGCATTGCGGTGTCCACGGACCTGGGGTGACGTCGCATTCGGACCCTCCCGTAACGTGAGTTTCATGTCGAGAACCTCACGCTCACGAAAGTCACCGGCCAAGTCGGCGCCGCGGCCTACCGCTGCACCCAAGCCAGGACATCTTCGCGTCGTCGCGACCGGTGGTCTCGGTGAGATCGGCCGAAACATGACTGTGTTCGAGTACGAGGGCAAACTGCTCATCGTCGATTGCGGAGTGCTGTTCCCCGAAGAGCATCAACCGGGCGTCGACGTCATCCTCCCTGACTGGAGTTTCATCCGCGACCGGCTCGACGACGTCATCGCAATTGTGCTGACGCACGGCCACGAGGACCACATCGGTGGTGTCCCCTATCTCCTTCGCGAGCGCGGCGACATACCCGTCATCGGCTCCAGGCTGACGCTTCACTTCCTGGCCGCCAAGTTCGAAGAATTCAAGGTCTCGACCAAATTGGTCGAGGTGACGGCCGGCGAGACGCGTCAGGAAGGCCCCTTCGAACTCGAATTCCTCGCAGTCAATCACTCCATCCCGGACGGGCTCGCGATCGCGATCCGCACCGATGCCGGGCTTGTACTACATACCGGCGACTTCAAGATGGACCAGTTCCCGCTGGACGGACGGATCACGGACCTGCGGGGCTTCGCCAGACTCGGCGAGGAGGGTCTCGACCTTCTGCTCATCGATTCCACCAACGCCGAAGTTCCGGGATTCATGGTCTCGGAACGAGATCTGGTCCCGGCCATCGAGAAGGTGTTCCGCGAAACGTCGGGACGGGTGATCGTCTCCAGCTTCGCCAGCCACGTCCACCGCATCCAACAGGTCCTCGACGCCGCACACGCGCAGGGACGCAAGGTTGCGTTCGTCGGACGTTCGATGGTGCGCAACATGAAGATTGCAACAGATCTCGGCTACCTGACCGTGCCGGACGGCCTTGTGGTCGACCTCCCGAAGCTCAATCGCCTACCGGCGCACAAGATTACACTCATCTGCACGGGATCGCAGGGCGAACCTCTGGCTGCACTGTCGCGCATGGCCTCCGGTGAACACCAGATCAAGGTCGGCGACGGTGATACCGTTCTGATGGCCAGCAGCCTCATCCCCGGCAACGAAAACGCCATCTACCGAGTGATCAACGGTCTGGTCGACAAGGGTGCGCACGTCGTCCACAAGGGCAACGCCAAGGTGCACGTCTCCGGGCATGCGAGCGCTGGTGAGCTCGTGTACTGCTACAACATCCTCGAGCCCGCCAATGTGCTTCCCGTGCACGGTGAATCACGGCACCTGCGCGCCAACGCCGACCTCGCGATCCGCACCGGAGTCCCCCGAGATCGTGTGCTCATCGCCGAGAACGGTAGCGTGATCGATCTGCACGACGGCGTCGCCAGTATCACCGGTCGCACACCGATCGAGCTGATCTACGTCGACGCCAGCTCCGTCGGCGGAGTGACCGAGGATTCCCTTGCCGAGCGTCGCCTTCTCGGCAGCGAAGGCGTCCTGACTGTCATTGCCATCGTCGACCCCGATACCGGATTGCTGGTCGACGACGTCGATTTCATCGGTCGCGGATTCGCCCACGACGCAAACACTTTCAAAGCGCTCGGGCCTGCGATCGGCAAAGCGCTCACCCGAGAGAGCGACAGCAGTGTTGCGTCGAGGGAGAGAATCGAAAGACGGATTGTTCAGGAAGCTGCCCGCTGGGCCAAGCAGAGCCTGGGCCGTCAGCCCCTCGTCGTTCCAGTCGTCGTAGACGGCTAGAGCGTGTCTCCCAAATTTGAGAGGTGCTGTCAGCGATGATATTTCGATGACGCGCGTGGGAGTGATCAGTGACGAGTTCTGGGAGATCGTCGAGCCAGTGATACCCACCGACGTGGGAAAACGTGGGCGGCGGTTCGCCGAGCACCGGCGAATTCTGGAGGGCATCGCATACCGATTCCGTACCGGGTGTCCGTGGCGAGATCTGCCGGAGGACTTCGGTCCGTGGCAGACGGTGTGGAAACGCCACCACCGATGGTCCTTCGATGGCACCTACGACGAGATGCTTGCCGCGGTGGCCGAGGTGTTCGGTCTCGACCCGGAAGAACTCGACGGCGATATCGGGGCGGTGCTCTCGATCGACTCGACCAGCGTCCGGGCGCATCAGCATGCGGCCGGTGCGCGAGCCGACACTCTCACAGGGGGCCTTGTCGAATTACAAGAAATCCGTCGACGAACCCGCTGACCACGCGTTGGGTCGATCTCGCGGAGGATTCACCACGAAGATCCATGCACTGACCGACCTGACGTGCTCGCCGGTGACGATGCTGCTGACCGGTGGGCAAGCCGGGGACAATCCACAGTTGGTGCCGTTGCTCGATGCCCACCGAGCTGCCGGTGGGGACCAGGACTACCGATTGCTCGCCGACAAGGCGTACACCCATCCCAGTACCCGCACCGAACTGCGTCGCCGCAAGATCAAACACACCATTCCCGAGCGCAGCGACCAGAAGCAGCGACGGGCCGACAAGGGGTCCGCCGGTGGTCGTCCACCGGGTTTCGATCCGACGATGTACAAGCACCGCAACACCGTCGAGCGTGGCTTCGGGCGGCTCAAACAGTGGCGTGGTGTGGCCACTCGATATGACAAGTACGCCATGACATTCCTCGGGGGCGTTGTCCTGTGCGCGGCAGTTCTGCACTCCCGCAACCACAACCACCGCCCGGCGATGAAAACGAAAACGGACCCAATTTAAGAGACACGCTCTAGAGCGTCACATCCGGGCAGGCGTCAAATCTGCGCGGCAGCAGCGCGCGTCGATAGCAGCTCGGTGAGCTCTTCGGCGTAAGCGAGCTGCCTGCGCAGGTTGTTGCAGCTCTCCTCAGCCTTGGCGTGGCACTGCCGTACGAATGCAGCTGCGGAAGCACGGGCGTCGACATCGGATGCACTGTCGGACAACGCGTCCAAGGATTCGAGCAGTTGCTTCATCTCGGCGAGCGTGAAATCGAGCGGCTTCATCCGTCGGATGACGAGCAAACGTTCGATGTCGGTTTCGGTGTAGAGCCGGAATCCGCCGACGCTACGAGCCGACGGTGTCACCAGGCCGACGTCGTCATAGTGGCGAACCGTGCGAATGGACAGTTCGGTTCGCTGCGCCACTTCACCGATCTGCATATGCAGATCGCGGTCTTCCACCATGTGCTGCCTTTCTTGCCTGATCAGTTCGAACCCCGGGCCGTTGTTACCAAAGGGCTCGATCGTCTGCCCTGGCCGTCCCACTCTAGTCACGACGCATCCGACTACTACATCCCGCTGCGGATGTGCATCATTGCAACTCTACTGTTACGTTAGAGAACACATGTACTGTTTGCGGCATCGCAAACGACCGCCGACCGCATTCACCCCGGTGCACACCACAGCGAGGAGACGACTGCGTGCCCAAGCCCGCCCCTTCCAAGCCCACCCGGGTTTCCACTACTGGTCGACGCATCTCGGGTGCCGCCGGTGCCGGGATAGTCCTCACGGTCGTACTGACTGCCGCTTTGTTGTGGGACGCGGTGGCCGTCCACCAAATCGATCTCGCCGTCTTTCAGGATGCAGGCGCCGCCTACCTCGACGGCATGCCGCTGTATTCGGAGGATTTCCCCACTCGATCCGGGCTGCGCTTCATCTACGCGCCGATCGCGGCAGTCCTTTTCGCTCCGCTGGTGTTGCTCGACAGCGTCAGCCTTCAGCTCGTATGGTCGTCGGTCAACATCATGCTCGTCTGGTGGGTACTGGCGTCGATGTTACGCAAGCTCGATGTCGCCCGGCCCGTTCTGATCGCCACCGCCGCACTCGGCGGGGCACTGATGCTCGAACCAGTGCGATCCAACTTCGGATTCGGCCAGATCAACGTCATCCTGATGGCGCTCGTTGTCGCAGACTGCACCGGTGCGATCCCGCGGCGTCTTCGCGGAATCGGTATCGCGCTTGCCGCATCGATCAAGATCACTCCAGCAGCGTTCGGATTGTTCTTCCTGGTACGTCGCGATATGACATCGATAGTACGCGCCGTCGCTGCCGTCGGAATTATTGCCGCGCTTGGCTTCTGGCTACTGCCGGGCGCATCGGTGTACTTCTGGCTCACCGAATTCTTCGCCACCGAACGAGGCGGCGGGCACGGTTTCGTTCGCAACCAGGCATTCACAGGGATCTTGGCGCGTCTGGGCGCCGACGGAATAGTCAAAGACGCACTGTGGGCTGCGGCAGCAGCCGTCGTGGTGTGCGCGGCCGCGTGGTCGGCGCGCCAGTTCACACGCTCGGGTGAGCCGATGGTTGCTCTCGCCATCGTGGCTCTGGCCTCGCTACTCGCTGCCCCGTTCGCGGTCTCACATCACTGGGTCTACAGCGTTCTCCTCATCCCGCTCGCCATCGCTCCGCAGTATCGGTCGTGGCGGCCCATGCTCGTGGGCTCGATCGCGGTCTTCATAGCGGGCCCGTACTTCTTGTTGGAAGGCATCGACGCACGCACTGGAACGTTCGAGTTTGTACTTCGTCAGGTGGCAGGAAGCGCGCAGTGCCTAACTGCCATTGCGTTGTTGATTGCCGCAGTAATTCAGGCACGGTCCCGAACCACGCAACCCGAACCGGTACGCGAGCCCGCGATGGCCGAGTCGAGCGCGTGAGCTGTCGATCAGTGATCGTTGCCCAGGTTCCCGCTCAGACGGTCGTGACGCTCGGTCGACGACGCGTTCAAGCCGACGATCGTCGCGGTCTTCCCCTTCGCTGCATACTTGGTGGTGATCGCATCGAGCGTGGCCACGGTGGATGCGTCCCAGATGTGGGAATCGGACATGTCGATGACGACGTTGTTCGGATCGCCGACGTAGTCGAACTGATAGACCAGATCGTTGCTCGACGCGAAGAACAGCTCCCCCTTCACTGCGTAGACGCGGGTGTCCTCGTCCGGGTGGGCGACGTCGACAACCTCCGTCAGGTGCGCGACTCGTCGCGCGAAGAGCACCATCGCGGTCACGACTCCGACGACCACGCCGTAGGCGAGGTTGTGGGTGATGACGGTGACAGCCACGGTTGCGACCATCACGAGGGTTTCGCTCTTGGGCATCCGACGCAGCGTCTTCGGGTTGATGCTGTGCCAGTCCAGTGTCCCGACCGAGACCATGATCATGACCGCGACCAGCGCGGCCATCGGAATCAGTGCGACGATGTCACCGAGTCCGACGACGAGGATCAGCAGGAACAATCCGGCGAGGAAAGTCGAGATACGCGTCCGTGCGCCGGAAACCTTCACGTTGATCATTGTCTGACCGATCATCGCGCAGCCGCCCATACCGCCGGTGAAGCCGGTGACGAGGTTGGCGACGCCCTGACCCCATCCTTCGCGGGTCTTGTTCGAGTGCGAATCGGTGATGTCGTCGACCAGCTTGGCGGTCATCAGCGATTCGAGCAGCCCGACCAGCGCGATGGCCAGCGCGAACGGAGCGATGATCGACAACGTGTCGAGAGTGTACGGCACATCCGGGATCAGGAACGACGGCAACGACGACGGCAGTTCGCCCTCGTCGCCGACGTCCGGGACACCAAACGCGAACACGATGGTGGCCGCCGTAAGCAACACGATCGCTATCAACGGAGCCGGAACGATCGTCGTCAGCTTGGGCAGGAAGAACATGATGACCAACCCCACCGCGACCATCGGATAGACCAGCCACGGAACGCCGATCAAATACGGCAGCTGCGAGGTGAAGATCAAGATTGCCAGGGCGTTGACGAACCCGACCATGACGCTCCGCGGAATGAACCGCATCAGTTTCGCCACGCCGAGAACACTGAGCACGATCTGCAGGATGCCACCGAGAATGACCGCCGCGATGAGGTAGTCGAGCCCGTATTCGACGGACAGCGGAGCCACCACCAGCGCGATTGCACCGGTAGCAGCCGAGATCATCGCCGGACGGCCACCAACGATCGAGATGGTCACCGCCATCGTGAACGACGCGAACAAACCGACCCGTGGGTCGACGCCGGCAATGATCGAGAAGGAAATAGCCTCCGGAATCAGTGCGAGTGCGACGACAAGACCAGCCAGCACCTCCGTCTTCAGACGCCGGGGCGATCGCAACGCGCTGAGTACCGAGGTGTCCTCGACTTCGGTGACAGACGTCTGGGCAGGTGTGGACACGACGAACTCCATTCAAGTACACGGCTGAAGACGGGACAGCAGATCGCGTTGTCGCATGCGTCCGCTCCGACGAGCGAATCTACTCTCACCGGAGGGAAGGTTGCGAATCGGTTCGATGAACATTGATAGTTCGGCGCCCGCCCGCGTCGACTGGATCGACGTCGCGCGCGGCCTGTGCATCGCGCTGGTAGTGCTGTTGCACACGGTGAATTTCATGGCGACCAGAGGTCTCGCCGACGCCTGGTGGTTCGATATCAACGCCGTACTCGAACCGATCCGCATGCCGCTCTTCTTTGTCGTGGCGGGCCTCTTCGCCACCAGGGATCTCGAGTTGTCGTGGAATCAACTATGGCGCAAACGGATTGCACCACTCCTGTACCTGTATGTCCTGTGGATGCTTCTGCGGTTCGCGCTGTTTTCGGTGTTTCCCCACATCAGCGGCACTCACGAGGCGTCCAGCGCGATGAACTTGCTGTACGGGCTGATCAACCCAAGCAGTGGTCTGTGGTTTCTGTACGCTCTGATCGTCTATGCAGTAGTAGCGCGGACATTCCGGCGCGTCGACCCCCGACTACAACTCGCTGCGGCGACCGCGCTGAGCATTCTCGGTCCCGCCACGATCGAGGCAGTCAGCTGGACCTGGGTCAAGATCGTTTCGTACCTATTGTTCTTCTTGGTCGGACTCCACCTTCGCGCGGTCGTGCACGGCGTGGCGGCGGCAACTACGACCAAGTCTGCAATTCTGTGGCCGGCCGCGTTCGTATCGTTCTACTTCGTGGTGTCGTCGACGACACAGGCGACTGCGGTGGCAGCGCTTGTGAGCGTCGTCGGTGTGATCACCGGCGTCGTCGTGTGCACGCACATCCAACACTGGCGCTCGTCGGCTCTGCTCCGACGTCTTGGTTCCCTGACCTTGCCGATCTATCTTCTTCACGAGATCGTCCTCGGAACAGTAATCACCGCATCCGTCGCCTTCGGTCTCGATGTGACCATTCACGGTGCAGGGCCAGTGATGATCACTGCCTTGACCATCTGTCTGTCCGTTCTCGCCGGGACCGTCATCTACCGCTGGACGTATCTGCTCCAGCTGCCGCAGTGGCAACCGAGCGTCGAGCGCACACCGTGAGTACATAGCCCCGTTCGGTGGTATCGCCCACGCACGGGAAATGTGCGCTCCATATCTCTGCGAGGTGAGGACTTTGTGCTCTGCCCGGGATGCACACGGCGCTACAGACTGGACTGGACAGCGCGATCCGATCCGAGGAGATCATCTTGAGCAACGAACCAGTAGCCTCGACCCGCGCGAACAGCATCTGCGTGGGCATCGACGGATCACCGGACGAGGCGGGAGCCGTCCGATGGGCGGTGCGACTTGCGCAGCTTCAACATTCGCGTATCCACCTTGTCCACGCACTCCCCAGCGTCGAGTGGGTCTTCGGTGACACAGTGTTCGCCGCCCGCCAAGGGCTCGATTCCGAACTTCACCATGTCGGCCAGGGCTACCTCGACAAAGCTGTCCGACTCGTCAATGAACTCGACCCCGATATCGAGGTGCAGAGTTCCATATCGGACGCATCGTCGGTAGAACTTATGAAGTCGCTCTCGGCCAGCGCGAACATGATGGTTCTCACCTCCGTCGAGTCCGGACCGTTGCGCGACTTCGCCTTCGGCTATTCCATCATCGAGATGGTCAATGCCGCACAGTGTCCCGTGCTCGCGTGGCGGCCACGAACCGACGAGAACCCATCAGAATCCCTTCCGATCGTGGTGGGAGTAGACGGTTCCGAACCTTCCCGGCGCGCATTGGCGGCTGCATTCGAACTCGCCGATACGCTCGGTGCCGCTCTGATTGCAGTGCATGTCGGAGCGGTCCGAGCGAAAGACGAACTCGACTACGGCGGCTCGGTGGACTGGCACCACCTGTACGAAGCCGAACGCACGTGGTTGCAGAAGATCGTCGATCCGCTTCGCGAGAAGTATCCATCCGTTCAGGTGACAGCCCAATCTTCGGGTTCGACGGTCGCACGTGAACTGCGTGCACTGTCCGCATCTGCGCAGATCATCGTCGTTGGAAGTCGAGGGCGTGGGCGCCTGTCCGGAGCGATTCTCGGTTCGGTGAGTCAAAACCTCATTCACCACGCCGAATGTCCTGTGCTCGTTGTCCACTAGTAATCGCCGTCCACTGATATTCGCCGCCCCTACGAAGGAGTCCATATGACCAGCAACGCCCCGATAGTGGTCGGCGTCGATGGATCCGGCAGCTCGTTGGACGCCGTCCGATGGGCCGCCCGCGCCGCGGAACTTCGTGGGGCACCACTGGTGCTGGTGTGTGCGTACCAGAACACCAACATCTACACGACGCTCGTCGCAATTCCACCCAATCTGGGCAGCGAGATGAAAGCGGCGACAACCAAGATATTGGAGGCCGCCTCCAAGATCGCATCGGCGACGGTCGACGATCCGGCAGCGTTGTCGGTGACCGCCGAAGCAATCGTAGGCCCCGCGATTCCCGTACTGCTCGAACGGGCGTCGGAAGCGCGGATGCTTGTGGTGGGTTCACGCGGAAATGGCGAGTACTTCGCGGAGTTGCTCGGTTCGGTGAGCGCCGGCGTTTCCACGCATGCGCACTGTCCGGTGGCCATTGTCCGCGGGGTGCCGGTGTCCGGTTCACTGTCCGGCCCGGTCGTCGTAGGTGTCGATGGATCCGAGCAAAACGAGTATGCGATCGGTGTCGCATTCGAAGAGGCCTCGCTTCGCGGCGCCGAACTCGTTGCCGTCCATGCCTGGGCAGACCATGTTCTGCTACGCCAGTTTCCCGACGACACCGACGAACCCGTCGATGTGTCTGCTCTGACAGCAGCGGGGCAAACGGTCCTGGCGGAGAGCCTCGCTGGGTGGCAGGAGCGCTATCCGGAAGTGAAAGTTGAGCGGATAGTGGTGCGGGACAGTGCAGTAAGCAAGCTCCTCGAACTGTCGAAGGGAGCGCAGGAGATTGTCGTCGGGTCACGAGGACGAGGCGGCTTCACTGGTCTCCTGCTCGGATCCACCAGTCGTTCGCTCTCCCACCTCGTCGACTGTCCGATGATCATCGCGCGAGAGTCATCGGAATGAGATGACGCCATCGTCCCGACGTCGGTCCCGATAGCCCTTGGCAATCGGGACGAAAGACCCTGCCGAGATACAGGTCTCGTGTCGAAAATCAAGAGACGCATCGAACAACACACGAGAGGCCGACCATGACCGCAGCCACACGAATAGTCGTCGGTGTCGACGGGTCCGCATCTTCATTGGAGGCGGTGCGCTGGGCGGCGGAGGACGCCATCAGTCGCCGGGCACCGCTACTGATTGCGACCTCGATGTTTCTAGCCAAAGGGACCTACGCCGATGCGATGAACCTCGGCGCTGGGGTCTTCTCCCACCAGAAATCGGCAGCGACGGCTGTGCTGGTCGAAGCGACCGAGACCGCTCGCAAAGCGGCGCAGGGCCGAACACTGACCATCGATACGACACTGCGCCAGGGGCCTGCAGCGCACACGCTGATGGATCTCTCCGAGAGCGCTGCCATGGTTGTCGTCGGGTCCCACGGTCGCGGGGAATTCACTGGTGGATTGTTCGGGTCGGTCAGTACCGCGATTGCCACTCACGCCCGGTGCCCAGTCGTCGTAGTGAAGGGGTCACCCTCCGCTGATCAACCCTTACGTGAAGGGCCTGTCGTCGTCGGTGTCGACGGAGCTGCCACCAGCGAACCGGCAATCAGGGCAGCACTGGAAGAAGCGTCACTGCGTTCGGTTCCACTCGTGGCCGTGCACGCCTGGAGTGACCTCGATCTCAGCACTGGATACACACAAGGCATCGAATTCAATTGGGCCGGAATCGAAGACGACGAAGATGTGGCTCTGGCTCAAAGCATGGCCGGATGGCAGGAAGAATACCCCGAAGTATCCATCCGTCGTGTCCTCGCCAAGGACAGGCCGGTCAGGGAGCTCGTCAAGGCCGCCGAAACGGCGCAACTGATCGTCGTGGGCAGTCGCGGTCGCGGAGGATTCACTTCGCTACTGCTGGGTTCGACAAGCCGAGCGGTGCTGCACACAGTCGACATACCCGTGATGATCGTCTCGGGCCGCAATGAATAGCAGGACCTACATCGAGGAAAACCACTGATGCGCATACTGATCGCCACCGCGAGCCGCCACGGTTCCACACGTGAACTAGGACGCTGGTTGGGCACTTCCATCACCGACAGAGTCGTCGGCGATGACACTTCGGTCGAAGTCCGCGACGCAGCAGATGTCGATAGTATCGCCGAGTACGACGCTGTCATCATCGGAAGTGCCGTCTACATGGGTCGCTGGTTGCGCGAGGCCCGGTCGTTGGTAGCGCGCGAGCAGACCGAGCTCGAAACCAGGCCCGTGTGGCTGTTTTCGAGCGGTCCGATCGGCGAGAATACCAGTGAAACAGGACCTTCCAAGTGGGACAAAGCACCATGGGCGATCGACCACCGGGTATTCGGAGGCAAGCTCGACAGGTCGACGCTGTCGCGGTTCGAGCGTCTGGTTGTCCGCATGATTCGCGCCGGTGACGGTGACGACCGATCACGCGACGACATCGACGCCTGGGCCGACACCATCTGCAGGTCTCTGAAAGCCGGCTCCGAGAACCACAGCGACCAGGTCAGCGACTAGGTCGACCGAACAGTGTCCTCACGGTTCGTCGGCGATCGTGGTCGGGCACGTTGTTCGCGCTGCAGCTACAGCGGTCAGCGACAGCTACAGAGCGCATGACGTCGTCGACATGTTGGCCGCAGCCGTCCCAGCCGGTCTTGCCGCATGTCGAGCACGAAACGGGATAGCACATTCGAGTTCTCCTAGGTTGCGAGTCACCATGACTCAGGCTTGGTTTCTGGCAGGGCGGGTTTCATGCAGGGACATGTCAGGCAGGGACATGTCAGGCAGGGACATGTCAGGCAGGGACGTGAGCCTCGGACCAGGCGTCGTAACCACCGAGCAGATCCGAGACACGGTCGAAACCCTGTGCGCGGAGCAACGATGCAGCCACGCTCGAGCGCCATCCGCCTGCGCAGTGCACAACGATCGGCTTGTCGGTGGGAACCTGTTCGAGCCTGGTTCGCAACTGCGCCAGTGGGATCGGGACCGCCCCTTCGATGGTGCCGAACTCGCGTTCACCGGGGTTACGGATATCGACCAACGTCACTCCGTCGACGGCCAGCAACTCATCGAGCTCGTCAACCGTGGTGCGCGGAGCGCTACGAACCAGCTCGGCCAGCTCCGCAGGGAACAACCCGTCACGATCGACACCGAGATAGCCGATCACATGATCCGAACCAATTCGGGCCAAACGCATCGCTGCCTCTTGTTCGTCACCCGGATAGGCGATGAGCACAATCCTCGCGCCGACCTCGGCAACCATGCCCCGGTCTCGGCGAATCGACCATCGAAGCCGACGTTGACGGATGTGCGTAGATGCCCGGCTGCGAAATCATCGACGCTGCGTGCATCGAGTACGCGGGTGCCTGCCGCGAGTTCCGCTCGCACCGTTGCAGGCGTCAGTTCTGGGACGACATGGTCCCGGGACAGGAGCGGGTGCATGCCCTTGTTCATGGCAGCGTCCGCGGAGAAGTACGACGGTGCGGCCGGTTGGCCGTGCGTGACCAACGCTACGAACGCTTCTTCATCCATCGGCTGCACGGAAGGATTCGTCCTACGCTGCTCACCGATGGTGGAGGTCAGATCAGTGGACAGGTTCTTTCCGCACGACGAGCCAGCGCCGTGGGCAGGCATGACGGTGACCTGATCGGGCAGCGTCAGCAGCTTGTCGTGCACCGTGTGGTACATCGCTTTGGCGAGGTCAGCTGTGGATCCGTCACCGAGGTTGACCAGATCAGGGCGGCCGACATCGCCGATGAACAGGGAGTCCCCGGTGAGCACGGCGGTAGGGGTGGCGCTCGGGTTCTCACGCACCAGTACCGAGATCGACTCCCACGTGTGTCCGGGGGTGGAGAGGATCTCGAGTTCGACCTGTCCGAGCGAGATCCGCTCGGACAGGTCGCAGTCGACGGATGGGGTAGTCGGTTTCGGCGGCCTCACCGAAACCGATCCACGCGCCGGTGGCATCGACCAACTCGAGATGCCCGGAGACGAAGTCGGCATGGAAGTGCGTGTTGATGACGCCCTCGATGGTGAGACCGTACTCGACGGCGTCGTCCAGGTACTCGGCGATGTCGCGGCGCGGATCGACGACGATCGCTCGTCCGGTACTTTCGTCGCCGATCAAGTAGGACGCGTGCGAGAGGCATTCGATGTAGTACTGCTCGAGAATCATGGTTCCTCCGTAGTGCTGGCCCAGTTTCTGCGAGGGCGATAGACACAGTGTCGTATACCCCCTAGGGTATGTCAAGTACCCTAGGGGGTATCTCGGAGAGATCGGTAAGAGCGGAGAGTTTTCCCATGACGTTGATGCTGGCGCTCGGATTCGGCGCCGTGATCGGTGTACTGCTCGGCCTGCTCGGCGGCGGTGGTTCGATCCTGGCGGTGCCCGTGCTGGTGTTTGCGCTTGAGATGGGGATGGAACAAGCAATCCCCATCTCGCTGATCGTCGTCGGCGCGGCGTCCGCGATGGGAGCGATTCCGAAGCTCCGCGCTAAGCAGGTTGAATGGCGTCTTGCCGGCGTCTTCGCTGCGACCGGCATTCCAGCCACCTTCGCGGGCAGTGCCGTGGGGTTACTACTTCCGGAATCGGTTCTGCTGGCTGGATTCGCGGCCGTGATGATTGCCGCCGGGGCCCGCACGCTCGCCGATCGCGGAAGTACCGGAACAGCCTGCAGCACAGCAGGATCGGGAATCAACTGGAGACGGTGCGCGCCTCGCGCCATCCCGGCGGGCCTCGCCGTGGGTTTCATGACCGGACTGTTCGGAGTGGGAGGCGGGTTCCTGATCATCCCAGTTCTGGTGCTGATGCTCGGCATCGAGATGTCCGTTGCGGTGGGCACCTCCCTTGTCATCATCGTTGCCAACTCCGCGGCCGGGCTGGTTTCCCACCTCAGCGGTACGAGCGTCGACTGGGCCATCACGGCTGCGTTCGCAGGGACCGCAATTGTGGGATCAGTATTGGCCGGGCACTTCGGAACCCGCGTCAATACCGCCCGACTTCAACATTGGTTCGCGTACCTGGTCTTCGCCGTCGCCGCGTACGTGCTCGTCGACGCGTTCTTTCTGAGATGACCTCGCCAACGGCGGCAATCCTGTTCCGGAGAGAACAATTAGCCCTAGTCCAACATCTCGGCCTGGCCGGCTACAACAGTGGACAAGATCGATCGCGCCGTCGCCAATAGGTCGGCGATGTCGGGAGAAGTGAGCACGTACGACACGGAGAGCCCCTCCCTGCGCGCAGAAACTAGACCGGCGCGCTTGAGGATCGACAGCTGCTGCGAAAGGTTCGCGGGTTCGATCCCGACTTCTGGCAGCATCTCCGACACCGCATACTCGCGCTCGCTGAGCAGCTCCAGGACACGAATTCGCGCCGGGTGGCCGAGCGTCTTGAAGAAGTCGGCCTTCATCTGGTTCAGCGGCTTTCGCAATTTCTGGGTCACGGTCTCTCTCCTGCATGCTGGGCCGCACGGACTGTGCTGTTTGCGAACTTTAGCAACCCAGCACTGTGACGGGTACGCCACAGGCCATTTACTTGCTAATTTTCGAAATTAAGTAGATCGTATAGTTATAAAGTAATAAAACAGAAGGTCTACGGCCAATCAGGAGGTCAGCGGCATGAGTACGTCACATATCCGCGACGAGGTCTCGTCCAGGAGCGCAATCCTTCTTCCCGACGTCGACGGACCGAACAACGTGACGTGCACTACCGAAGTCGGTGCGATCACAGTCGCGCTGGCGGCGGCCGTGATGTCCACACTCGCAAATCGTGGTGTTCCTGGAGGCAGTGGATGCGTGGTCATTGCGTGCCCAGAACGCGCACCGTTGCTGGGCCCGGTGCTTCTCGAGTGCGGAATCGGCAGCATCACCAGCTGGAACACCCGTGACGCCCAGGATTTCTCGCTGAGGCGTGTGAGCTCACACAACGACATTCTGGTCGACCTGCGGGTTCCGGAGCACCTCGATGATGAGATCGAGTGGGCGATCACAGCCGGTCCCGATGTCATGTCAGCAGCCGCAGCGTCGTTGGCGGGACTGTCCGTCGCGCTCCGGAAAGAGATGTTCTCGCGGATAGATACACCGGCACTCGCTGCGTGTGCACGCGCGCTGGTGCTGCAGACGGCTCCCGGTGACGTCCTACCGACCTAGACGGGCCGTCCCCGCTTCCACGCCGCCCGGAAATCCACACCACAGCCCCTTCGAATGGAGCACACCATGACTACAGCGAGCACCGTCGATCTCGACTTCAGCCGCGGACCGACCTCGCACCCTGAGTTGCAGCGATGGGTGGACGAGGTCGTCGCACTCACAACTCCCGACCGTGTCGAATGGTGCGACGGCAGTTCCGAAGAATGGACTCGGTTGACAGCTGTTCTCGTCGATCGTGGCACCTTCGTCGAACTGAGCGAACCCGCGAACTCCTTCCGGTGCATCTCCGATCCAGACGATGTGGCGCGCGTGGAAGATCGCACCTTCATTTGCTCGGACAACGAATCCGGTGCAGGCCCGACGAACAACTGGATGGACCCGGTCGACATGACGACCGTGTTGACGGAGCAGTTTCGGGGCGCAATGGCAGGACGCACGATGTATGTCGTCGCGTACTGCATGGGCCCCTTGGACTCGGCAGAATCCGAGTTCGGAGTCGAGATAACCGATTCCGAGTACGTCGCGGTGTCCATGAGCGTGATGGCACGTACCGGCACCGCAGTCTGGCAACGCATGGGCACCGATGCACGTTTCGTCAAGGGGCTACATTCTGTAGGCGCCCCCCTCTCACCCGGCCAGCAGGACGTGCCGTGGCCGTGTGACCACACCAAGTACATCAGCCACTTCCCGCAGACCCGGACCATATGGAGCTACGGATCCGGTTACGGCGGCAACGCGCTACTCGGCAAGAAGTCGTTTGCCCTTCGTATCGCCTCGACGATGGCCAGGGACGAGGGCTGGCTGGCGGAACACATGCTCATCCTCAAGCTCACTTCACCGACCAAAGATGTCCGCTACATCGCGGCGGCGTTTCCCTCGTCCTGCGGCAAGACCAACCTGGCGATGCTCGAACCGACTCTCGACGGCTGGACCGCAGAAACGATCGGCGACGACATCGCCTGGTTACGCTTCGGTGCGGGCGGGCAGCTCTACGCCGTCAACCCCGAAGCAGGCTTTTTCGGCGTGGCCCCCGGGACAGGGATGAAGACGAACCCGAACGCAATGCGCACCATCGCCGGCGGCAACTCCATCTTCACCAACGTCGCACTGACCGACGACGGCGGAGTGTGGTGGGAGGGTATGACGAAACAGGCACCCGATCACCTGATCGACTGGCGCGGCAATGATTGGACTCCGGACACCAAAACCGCTGCTGCACATCCTAATTCCCGCTACTGCACGCCCATCGAACAATGCCCCACGGCTGCCCCGGAGTGGAACGACCCTCAGGGAGTACCCATCTCGGCCATCTTCTTCGGCGGCAGACGCTCCACAACCATTCCCTTGATCACCGAGGCATTCGACTGGAAGCACGGGGTGTTTCTCGCCTCGATCCTCTCGTCGGAGACGACGGCGGCCTCGACAGGAACTGTCGGCGTGCTCCGCCGCGACCCCATGGCGATGCTCCCCTTCATCGGATACCACGTCGGTGACTACTTCCAGCATTGGCTCGACATCGGGGCCGACGCAAATTCCCCCAGAGCCCTTCCGAAGATCTTCTACGTCAACTGGTTTCGCCGTGGTGGCGACGGAGACTTTCTGTGGCCGGGCTTCGGTGAGAACCTCCGAGTCATCGACTGGGCTTTGCGCCGAATCGACGGACGGGCCGACGCCACCCATACCCCTCTCGGCTTCGTCCCCACATCCGATTCACTCGACCTCACCGGACTCGGCCTCGACCACGACGACCTCGAAGAGGCGCTCACTATCCAGTCCGAGGAAATGGTCGAGGAACTCACCCTCATCGATCAGTGGTACGCAACCATCGGTGGCAACAAACTCCCCGATGAGCTTCGGCAAGAACTTAATTGGCTCAAAGTGCGCCTGAGCACCTACACGAGTGGAGCTGCTACCGGCGCCGAACACCGCGAAATGCACTACTCCCCTATGTCCGACAGGAATCCCACACGATGACCCCCGCACCTCGACCCAATCGTGGGCAGGTCGCGCGCTACATAGCGGGGCGGCCGCTACCCGAGAAGTTCAATGACTGGGTGATCAACGACATCACTGGCCCCGGTTCGACGCGGCACTACGCCACGCGGTGCATCGTCCCGCTGCTCCCACTCTTGGGCGCTTGTCTGCTCGTGCCCGGTCCGCTGTTCATACGTGCAGGAATGTCGCTGATCCTCCTGCTGCCCTTCGTCTACTTCATGATTGCGCTCAAGCCCATCTACCAGCGTCATCGGTTGGTCAGCCACGGACTCGACCCCGCACTTCTGACGGCCCACAAACAGCAGGAAATCGACGACACGGTGGCGCGCTACAGGCTGCGGTACCGGCCTGCTCGTCGTTTCGAGGAGCCGATATGACCATACCGGTGATGTGGTGGACGGAGACCTCGAGAAGGCGATGGAAGTGAACAGCCCGACTTTCGGTCACATAGAGTCAACGGTAACTCAGAACTCGAATACGAGCCGCGCTGTCACCCGCCCAGCGAGGAGGTCGTCGAAGCACTCGTTGACCTCGTCGAGCTTGCGCGACACAGCCGAGACTGTGGTTCGCCCGGCATCGTGTAACGCGAAGACCTCGCGTAGGTCCTTCCGGGTGCCGACGATCGAGCCGAGTATGGAGATGCCCCCCACCACCGTTTCGAATATCGGCACGGGGATCACTCCATGCGCAGGCATCGACACGCACACCAGGCGCCCACCTCGCCGCAACGACCGGAATGCTTGGTCGAATACGCTGGGGACCACGGCCAGTACGATCGCGACATCGGCCCCGCCCAGCGCCTGGATCGCTTCCACCGGGTCGGTGGTCGACGAGTTCACCGTGTGGTCGGCTCCAAGTTCGCGAGCCAAATCCAGCTTCTGATCGTCGATGTCGACGGCGGTGACGAATCCGCCGGCGATCCTGGCGTACTGCACAGCCATATGGCCCAGTCCGCCAATGCCGAAGATGGCAACACGTTGCGCAGGCGTCACGCCTCCGACTTTGACTGCTTTGTATGTGGTCACCCCGGCGCACGTCAATGGTGCTGCGTCGAAGGAGGAGACTCCGTCCGGAACGCGAACGACGTAGCGCGCGTGGGCGACTGCGTACTCGGCATAGGCACCGTCCAGTGAATAGCCACTGTTCTGCTGCTTCTCACACAGCGTCTCCCACCCGGACACGCAATGGTTACACTCGCCGCAGGCCGATCCGAGCCATGCGATTGCGACACGTTCACCGATTCGGTCTTTCGACACCTGTGACCCGACCGCATCGATAACACCGATGCCTTCATGCCCGGGAATGAAGGGAACAGTCGGTTTCGCCGGCCAATCGCCCTGTGCTGCATGAATATCGGTATGACACACTCCGCAGGTTTCCATCTTCACCAAGACCTGATCCGGTCCAGGAGAAGGAATAGGGATGTCCTGCACTACCAGGGGCCCGCCGAACTCGGTGACGACAGCAGCTTTCATGAGATGTCCTCCAGATTCTCGAGCAGTGCCATGCTCGATGGTCGAGCGATGCACGTTCTCCCATCCTCGCCGCCGGAATGGTCACGAGTGAGGGCCGAAAGTCATCGACGTTCGAGGACAAATCTGTACTCTCAATGCCCGGCACCTCGGCGTGAGCCTTGTGGAAGGAATTTGTAACGCAAAATCATCCCGCTCCTTACAACCGCGTTCTAGTGTTTTCTCACCTGAAACTGGATGCGGAGCGCTCTGTGACTGCCTTTTGGACTACCCGAGATCTAGATATGCCTGATCAGATGAGCTACTGGGCTGACGTACTGTGCCAGGCCTTCACTCCGCTGGCACCGTGGAGGTCTCGCGATCACATCGAACGAAGCTCGGTAACGTCCGGACTACCTGGATGGGTGCGTTCGAATCAGGTCGGCGGTAGCAATGCCGCGGAAATTGCCTCGTGCACTCAACGGATCGAGCACGGACACCGCGAAGTCGCACGGACGGCGGAAGACGTCGTGTTCGTCAATTTGCAGTTGGACGGACACTGTCTGACCACTCAGGACGGCCGACAGTGCATGGTCTCACGTGGTGAGTTCACCGTGGTCGATTCAACCCGCCCGTATCGCTTGGAGTTCGTCGAACCAGAGGAAGAGGGATCGCTGTGGCGGGTGCTGTCTTTTCGACTTCCGCAGGCCCAACTCGCCGATGTGACAGCTCCCGACAGGTCCACCACCGCGCGCAGCTTCGGAGGCACTTTCGGATCGGCTCGTCTCCTCAGCGCGTTGATGCTCGAGACGTGGCGCAGTGACTCGTCGTTCGCCTCGGTCGAACGGCAGATGATCGGCGCCGCGCACGTCGATCTATTGCGCGCGGTGCTCGGTGGTGCTGTAGAGCAGGAGAGTCGACGCGGCCACGACACCGACGACCTGCTGCGGGTCGCTGCCGGACGCTACATCGAGACGCACCTGCCATTCGGTCGCGTAACGGCGGCGGATACCGCGCGACACCTGGGAGTGTCGGTGCGCGCCCTACATGCCCTGTTCGAACGCTCCGACACCACCTTCGGCACCCTCGTTCGCCAGCGCCGGGTGGAAGCGTGCCGTCGGGACTTGGCCGATGCCCACAACGACCGTTCCATCGCGTCCATAGCTGCGACGTGGGGATTTTCCGACTCGGCGCATCTCGCCAAAGCGTTCCGCTCTCGATTCGGCTGCAGCCCGACCGACTACCGCAAGTCCATGCAGTTCTCGCAGCCACAACTGGATTGTCGCAGGCAACAGACGCTGCTCGCGTAATCTGCACGATTCTACCGAGGTCGGTGCAGTCGGATACAAGACCGAGCCGATGGTCTCCAGAGATGCTTGGAACGAGGCAACGTCGCCCGTCCACTTCTTCCACAGCATCGAGGAGCCCCCGATGACCTTGAGCTTCGAACTCAGCCCTGAACAACTTGCTGTACGCATGATGGCGCGTCAAGTGGCCGACGACATACTCTCCGGCGTCGCACCGGCGATCGCGTCCCTGACGCGACCGGAAGACCGCTTCTATGCACTGGAACCGATCTACAAGCAGCTCGCAGGACTCGGATTCGTGAAAGGGCTGGTTCCCGACGAGTACGGCGGCGCGTACTTCGACAACCTGACCTTCAGCTTGGCCGCCGAGGAACTCGCACGGGTCGACATCAACGTTCCCACAGCGCTTCTGGGTACCGGTCTCGGTTTGAACCCGATCATCAACTTCGGCACGCACGCACAGAAGCAGCGCTGGCTTCCTATGTTCTGCGACGGCACTGCCCGACTCGCAGCAATCGCCTACACCGAGGTGTCAGGCGGAGCCAACTACGATTCGCCCGACCCTTCCGTCGGGGTTCGAACCTTCGCCCGGCGTGACGGTGACGAGTGGGTCCTCAACGGCGCAAAGCACTACACAACCAATGCTTCCGGGTGGGACGGAAACGGTGCCGACCTCATCAGCGTTGTGTGCCGAACTGATCCCAGCCTGCCACCGTCGGAATCGCTCGCCGTCATCGTCGTCGAACGTGGCACACCTGGGGTCGAGATCACCGACATGATCGACACCATCGGGCACCGCGCAACCAACTCTCCCCGCGTCGAATTCACCGACGTGCGAGTACCGGCGACCAACATGATCGGCAGCCCGGGTGACGGCCTCGACATCGTCAATACGGCCTTCTCCTGGACCTGTTCGTCGATCGGTGCCGCGTGCGTAGGTCGAATGCGCGCAGCCTTCGACTATGCCTACGAGTTCGCCAAGACCGACCATCGTTCCGGGCCTGTGCCGGTCATCGACTACCAGAATGCGGGGTACATGCTCGCTGACATCAAGACTCGGATCGAAGCCGTCCGCTACTTCGCGTGGAAGGCCGCAGATCACTTCGACCGCACCGGTGGCAAAGACCGCGAGCTTGCCAACCAGGTCAAGGTCTTTGCCTCAGAAACTTCGGTTCAGGTCGTCTACGACGCCATGCGCTTGGTCGGTGTCGATGCCTACACGAACCTGACCCCGATAGCCGCAATCATGGAAGATGTCCTCTGCTTCCCGGTCTACGACGGCGGAAACATGGGGGTCAGGCGGCGCAACATCCACACTTTGCTCAAGCAGGACGGTTTCGATCCGCTCGCCGCCTCCGAGAACCGACTCTCAGTCGCCAGCCCAGCATGACGTAGGCCACGGTAGACAGTGCCGCACGGCAAACAGTGCCGCACGGTAGACAGTGCCGCAGTCGGGACGCCACACCGCTCCCCGGCTGCGGCACGCGGCGCAGGCGGGTGAGTTCGGGGGCTGTTCAGAATGGTGGGTAGCGGTAGCGGTCGCGTGCTGTGACGATGGCTCGGTGTTCGAGGAACCGTTCTCTGAGGAAGATCGCTTCGTCGCGGGCTCTGGGGTCCTCGAGTCGGGCGATGTCGCCGAGTGAGGGCACGAAGGCTGCTCTGTCGGTGTCGATCAGATCGCCCCACTCGCTGTTCTCGCCGATGTTGGTTTCCCACCATGTGGGTTCGTAGAGGTCATCGGCGGGTCGCTCGCGAACAGATCCCGCTGCCGCCGTCTCGGGAGCACATGGGTCAGCGACGTGTTGGTAGTAGTGATCGGTCGCGGGGTCCGGTGATGGTGACGAGGGCCGGTTGTGGACGAAATCGTCGGGAACCATCACCGAGCCGTACGTCGAGGGTGTGATCCTGCGTAGACCCGAACACGAGGTCCAGAAGATCCCGTCTCCGTTCAATCGTGCTGCGGCCCACAGCTTCAGTGTTTTCGCTTGGTGATGGTAGTGGCACAGTGGTTGCAGATTCGACAGGATCGTCCAGCCACCGGCGACCGGGTCGTTGTGGTCGAACGGGACGATGTGGTCGATGTCGCATCGGGCTGCGGGCACACTGCAGCCCGGGAAGGTGCACGTGCAATATGTTGCGCGCGTGAGCGCGACGAGTTCTGCCGATGGCCGGTAGGTCAGTGCCCCCGGTGGTGGTTCGGTCATACCGCCGTGACCGTCCGGGTCACTCCCCGCCGCCAGTGACGGGTCCGCTGCGGCTGCGGCGAGGAAAGCAGCAATAGCCTCCGACAGTGCCACCTCACCTCCCGCGGAGGACCGTGCACGCCCTGCACCTGCCACAGGTGAACGAGTTTGTCCGGGTGCCGGATCGGGAAGCGACGCGGCAGGACGAACCCGGCCCCGCGCGATGATCCGGAATGCACGCGGTCCACCGGCCGACCCGGAATTGGCGACACCACCACCAGACTCAGGCGCGGGAGCTGAATCAGGTGTGCCAGTGCCCGCGGTGTCAGTGTCGGTTCCCGTCTCCGGTGCCGGCACCGTTTCGGTCTCTGGTTCGGCCACAGGCACAGGCACAGGCTTGGTCTCAGTCTCAGTCACGGACTCGGGGGCGGGGGCCGGTTCGGGGCTCGCCTGTGCCCGGGCAGCGTCGAGCACTTCGGTGAGAAAGACCTGCCATCGAGCATCACCGGCGATCATGCGCGCGGTCTCCGGATCGAGGACGGTCCCATCACCGAGAGTGGCCGGGTCACCGGACAATCCGAGCAGCGACTCGATACTGATCATGATCTGCAGCAGATGCGTACGGCGAGGCTTCATCAAATCCGCAGCACCACCGACCGCACACCCCTGATGGCCACACAGGCACGCGATCACATCCTCACGGTGAATCAGCGCAATCAACGCATACCCACGCAACTGCTTCTTGCTCCGCGGATCACGCGAACACACAGTCCCGGCCAACTCCTCGAGAAGGGAGTCACATTCGGCGCCCTCGAGCGCCGTCATCTTCGCAAACAAACTCGCCATACCGTCATCGCATCGCTTGATGCTCGCGCACCGTTCCTCGGATTCGGCAGCCTTTCGTGCCGCGTTCGCCTCGGCGTCGTCATGGTCGATCCACCGACTCCACACCCGCTCACGCAGCGCCTTGGCATTGCAGCGATACGCTGCAGCCAGCACATCAGCCTCGATCGCCTGCACCGTCTCATCACTGGCCTTGACCAACGTCAACGCAATCGCCCGCACCCGCGAATAATCCAGATCACCCGCAGCGAACGCAGCATCGACCCCATGCAGACGCCACGCCAACTGCTTACCGACCACGATCATCTCCCGCGTGACCGTCCGAGACAGCGACAGCGCCACCGCTGCTTCACATTCAGCAGCCCTCTCCGCACGCGCAAGATCGGCATCCCCACCGGCATCGAACAGCTCCGCCTCCGCACACACCCGGAAATCGACAAGACCGTACAACCGACGCACAAGGACCGCCGACGCAACATTCTCAGCACGCCGGGCATCGGACAAGCCGACCAGCAAGCTCGACACACCCAACTCGGTCTCGCGTCGCCACTCGTCCATATCGCCCCCCGGCATCCCCATAACACGAAGACTACTCGAACACCTGTTCGAATACAAGCCGTGCACGGAAACAGTGCGCCAAGGAATCGATTTGGTTCAACGGGGCGCCCTCGAACGAGATCGGAATGCACGCAGCGCTCGCGGCCGGCGATGCGTACATCAAGCTCCAACACGCAGTAGCGTCGTCATTCCGATTCGCGGGTAGGGTTTCACCCGACCGGAAGGATCAATACATAGGCGATCCTCATCTTCGTTGTCCCACTGCCGATGTCGACATACCTGAAGAAAGCAGTCGCTGAATATGCGCTCCACCAGTCGTCGATTCGCCCCTGTGGCGGCCGCATTCGCGTTGTTGCTCACTGCATGTGCCGAACCGCAATCCACCCCACTGCAACCCTCCGGCCCTACTCCGGCGTCATCGACCGTTCGGACGTACCAGCCTGCGCCAATCGATGTCTCGACTGACATTCACAACCTCGAGCAACGATTCGACGCGAGAGTCGGAGTCAGCGCGCTCGATACCGAGACCGGAGAGACGATCAGCTATCGCGGCGGGGAACGATTCGGGTTCGCGTCGACACTCAAAGCGTTCGCAGCTGCCGAGTTTCTACGGCAGAGCACCACCGAGGACCGCGACGAACTCGTGCGGTGGACTCGATCCGATATCGACCGCGCGGGCTACTCACCGGTGACAACCGAACATCTCGACACCGGGCTGACTGCCGCCGAACTCGCCGAGGCAGCCGTCCGCGAGAGCGACAATACTGCGCTGAACCTCGTACTCGACCGTATCGGTGGACCTGAAGGCCTCGACGACGCCTTGGAACGGCTCGGCGACTCAACTACCCAAGTCGTCAACTACGAACCGAGATTGAACACCATCACCTCCGACTCGATCGACGACACCACCACAGCAGCAGACGCATTCACCGAGAGCATGACTGCGCTGCAACAAACCAGCTATTCGACCGCGAGCAACCGTTCGATTCTGCTCGACTGGATGAGCGGCAATGCCACCGGAGATCCCCTTGTTCGCGCGGGCGCACCCGCTGGATGGGCCGTCGCCGACAAATCAGGTGGCGCCGGGCCGATTCGCAACGACATCGCCGTCGTCACGCCGCCAGAACGCTCACCCGTCGTAATTACAATTCTGACCGAGAAGACCAACCCCACAGCGCAATTCGACAACGAACTCGTCAGCGAGACCGCAGCCGTCGTATTGCACGCTATCGAGGACGGCGCCGCCTGAGGCCGCCCGAAGGTCGACGGCGAGGGGGTTTCCACAACCGTAACGTGGTTCAGCACCTACAATCGGAACCCTTCGGACGCTGACTCAGTCTGTCCGCCGCACATGCTCGATTGTTCACCACGAAAAGACGACCCTTTGTCCCCATGGAAAGCAGCACGTCTACCGCCGTCACTGCACGTCGCGGCTTTTCGTGCGCTGCATGGCGTGACGTCGAGGATTCATCACAGTCTCGACCTGACTACGACACTCGGCGCGATCACGCAGGGCGTGGTCGATGCCGCCGGGTTCGAGGTTGCAGCAATGAACTTCGTTCGAGCAGACGGATGCACAGAGGTGGTCTCAGTCGTCGGAGACGAAGATGCGCGCAGATCGTTGATGAACACGGTGCAAACCGAGGAATTCTGGACCCGCATGACAGCGGCCTCCCGCCCGCTTGGCAGGTTGCGCTTCATCGACGGGTCGGAGAACCCCGCGGTCACGGAAATGGACAACGGGATCTGGACGAGCACGCGACAGCACTCGAACAGCCCCAACGCGTGGCATCCAATGGACTTTCTGTTCGCGCCGCTACACGGGTCTACCGGGCGATGGCTCGGAATGCTCGCAGTCGACTTGCCCGTCCATGGCCTCAGACCCGGTCCCGAACAGTGCGAGATCCTCGAGTTGTTCGCCGATCACGCAGCACTCGCCATCGAGCACGCCCAGCTGCACGACGACATCCAGAAGAGGGAGGCCGAAGCGCGCTACGCCGCCCGGCACGATCCGCTGACAGGTCTCTGGAACCACGCGCGATTGAAAGAAGAGCTGACCGAAGGACCCTCCCAGGAGTCGACTGCGGTGGTGGTCGTCGACTTGGACAATTTCAAAGGCGTCAACGATCGCTTCGGACATCTCTTCGGTGACCGAGTGCTGCAATCCGCCGCGCACCGAATACTCGACGCGGCCAGCCCGGACGACATCGTGATCCGTACGGGGGGAGATGAATTCGTCATCGTACTTCGGGGAACAGATGCCGAATCCAGAATGCGCACGCTCGCGAGCACGGTGGCTGAGAGCATGACTCGCCCCATCGACATCGACGCCCGGCTGTGCACCGTGCACGCAAGCATCGGTACCGCCTACTCGCCCGGTGGAGGACTACTTGAATCTCTTCTCGTCGAGTCCGACGCCGACATGTATCGGCGAAAGAACTCCTGAACTGCCGAACTACCCGCGGCACAACGGGAGCCAGCTACTTCCCGGCGAAAAGCAGCAGGGTGTCGCGAACACACCGCTCCACGAACTCCTCGGTGACCTCACGGCCGCTGACAAGAATTCGGAAATACATAGGTGCAACGAGACTTTCGATCACATCGTCGGAATCGATATCGGTACCGATCTCGTTCCGCTGCTGCGCTTGCTCGATGATGTGCCGGGCAATCTCGAAACGCGCAGCGTAAAAGGCCGTACGAGCCTCGTCGATCTCAGGGTCACCCGACAGCGCATAGACCGCACGTAACAGTCGCCGCACCTCTGGACGGCCGATCAGCATTGCGACCTGTTTGGCGAGCGTCATGAGATCCTCGGCCAGACTCCCGGTTCGCGGGGGAGGATTGTTGGCCACTGCCAGCTTCATCACCGCTTCGCTGACCACCCCGGTACGACTACCCCATCGGCGATAGACCGTCGTCTCCGCTACGTTCGCACGAGCCGCGATATCGGCCACCGAAATGGTGTCGATCTCGCGCTCGGTCAGCAGAGCGAGCGTGGCGGTAAGCACCTGCTCCTGTACGCGAGCACTACGGCCACCCGGTCGCTTCGACCTCGTTCGCGGCTCGCCGGACGCGGCGAGGTCCGAGCTCGGGACGTCCGCGGTCCGGGCGGTCGGGTCCGGCTGCGCGCCGGCATCGGTCGATACCATCGCGTGAAGAGTACCGCGTGCCTCGTTTAAGCATTTTCCCCGTTAACGCTATCAATTGTGGCCTTAAGTCTAGTATCGAGACACATCGAGCAAGAGCAGTACATTCACCGAACAGGCGAAAGCTCCAGCTCGGCTCAAAGGAGACGGAGCGGGCGTGATCACACTCATACCCCCGACATTCGGGACCGGGCGGCGAGGTGGAGCCGTGTCACCCACCAGCTCGACGGCACGCGCACGAGCCAACCCCGCCACGTTCCTGGGCGTCCGGACCAGAAGGCTGATCGCGGCCTCTACCGCGAACGCATCGGTCATCGGCGCCGTGGCCTTGACCGACAGCCAGATCTTCATCAACGGCAGCGCCTGGGTTGTCGCAACGATCCTCGTGCTGAACTCGGCGATGGCTGTGGCCTGGATGACCGTCGAGGTGCGCCGATGCTCACTTGCTGCGCTGCTCTTCGGTATTTGGGCCGAAGCGGCAATCGTAGCGATTCTGCTGCTCCTGGCATCGCCGTCGGAGGCGCTCGTCGCTGCTCCTCTACTGATGGCGCCAGGCTTGTACTTGCTGCTCGCGCTCGGCCAAAAAAGCCTGGCGGTGCACAGTGGGGTGGTTCTCGCTACTGTCGTAGTACTCACCCTTGCAGCGCTGAAAGACGGCAGCGAATCCGTCGCGACCATCGTCGTTCGTGCACAAATTGTGGTGACTGTTGCGCTGGGCGGACCAGCAACTCTGCAGGCGCTATGGTCGCGAATGATTCGACAATCCCAACTGGCCCGCCGGGACGCACTCACCGGCCTGTACAACCGGCGCGGGCTCTCTGACGGACTCGACGAACTCGCCAGCGGACTGGTCCCCCTCGGCGGTGCAGCCCCGACCGTTGCAGCAGTGGTGGTCGATATCGACTCCTTCAAATCGGTGAACGACAACTACGGCCATGCCGTCGGAGACACGGTACTTACCGATGTGGCGCACCAACTGACTCGCTATGTAGGACCGGACGCCATCGTGGCGCGCACCGGTGGCGAAGAATTCACCGCCATCGTCACCGGGCCGCGCACTGCCGTCGACCAGATCGTGACTTCGTTTCCGACCAGCGTGTCACCGCGAGCAGACGCACCACCGGTCACTCTCAGTGTCGGTGCGACGATTGTGCCAGCATGTGGTGCGCCCCCGAGCACCGAACAGTTGCTCGACGCGATCCGCGAGGCGGACGTCGCCATGTACGAGGCGAAACGCAACGGCGGAGGCACCGTCGCCCGCGCTTCGCACGAGGACGCTGAACGGCAGCCGAGGACACAGGGCATACGGCACATTTTTCCGGAAGGGTCGAGTTCACTCCTCGACCAGCAGGCCGATCCTGAGGAGACGAAAACAGTGCTAGTCCGGGGCACCGACCGCCCTGACAGCACTTTCACGCAGTACGGAACGCGTGGAGATGGCCGCGGTGGCCGCAGTAAGTGTCATCGCCAGCACCGCGATCCCTCCCAATAGTGTCCAGGGAATTGCAACCACAGGCGTGCCGTAGACGCGGAACGTTGCTATCCAAAGCCCGACCAGCGCAGTTGTTGCGACGAGCGCACCGAGCAGTAGTCCAATGAGCATCGCAATCGATATCTCCGCAAGCACAGCGCCGCCACTCGAGCCGATGTCGTGTTGCACCGTCCCGCAGCGAATTTGATCCCGCAACAAAGTTGCGTGTCGTACTCGCCGAAGACAACGCTCTACTGCGTGAGGGTCTACAGATGTTGTTGGAGCGCAACGGATTCATGACTGTTGAGGCCGTCGGATCAGCGCAGGAACTGCTGGCAGCCTGCCGACGACATGATCCTGACCTTGTCATCACAGATGTACGGATGCCACCGGATTTCGGCTCCGAAGGTCTTGCGGCAGCCTCACAGCTTCGACAGGAAAAGCCGAATCTGCCAATTGTCGTCCTCAGTCAGTACATCGAGCAGAGCTATGTCGCCGAGTTGCTCGACGGGACAGGCGGGACCGGGATCGGCTACCTCCTGAAGGACCGTGTCAGCGATGTCCGAGACTTCGCAGATACGCTTCGCCGAGTACAGTCCGGTGCCACCGTGATCGATCCCGCTGTCATCAGCCAGATGATCAGCCGACGTCACGACCCGTTGCAGCGCCTCACAGCACGGGAACGCGACGTACTCGTAGTCGCGGAAGGTCACTCCAACGCTGCCATCGCGCGAGCGCTGTTCATCAGCGAGGCCGCCGTCGTCAAACACATCGGAAACATCATGATGAAGCTTGACATTCCGCCGAACGGCGACCAGAACCGCAGAGTTACTGCAGTTCTGGCCTACCTACGCGCGCAGGAACAAGGCTGACTAACGTGTTTTCGCGGGTGCACCATTGACGTGAACCTCGGTCCCCGCCGGTACAACGATCGAATAGCTGCCCTCGCAGTACCCGACAATGCCCTCGCCACAGGGCGTCCCCAGGTTCAGCCTGGTGCCATCGAGTGACCACGCTGGAGTGTTCGCACTCTTGACCATCGACTCGGTCTGCACCGTGACGACGACCTGCTCACTGCCTGCTTGCTCCGCGATGGTGACCGGCATGTTTGCATTCGAATTCACAACGTCCAAACGTGACCCGCTGAACTCGAACGACACAGCTCGATGCTCCGAATCGACCGAACACCCTGCCAATAGGAATGTAGCTGCCAGCAATGTTCCTGCCGCACTTGCTCGGAAGTGGTTTTTCATAGTTCTATTCGACCCCGAGCACGATGACAAAGGCATAGGCCAGAACCTTGTACTCGGAGTAGAGCCAGCCCCACCGTCCGGCTACAGCTGGAATCGCGTACTCAATAGGGCAGCCCGGCGCTGGGTTTCATCAAGCAGCAATCGTCAGCCTCGAATGATGTCATTGCCATCTTCACACGAGGTGCCGGAACAGGCTGCGCCGGCGTGCATCCGGCGCAGCCTTCCTACTTCAGGCCCCGAGAACGGTACTGGCGGCAGTGGTTCCACTCTCGGCGCTGCCCGAGGTGATCAGCTGAAAGATGACGTCAGCAATGATCGATGCGATGAAGCCCATAGTTTGTCTCCCTGATGTGAAGTACCCCCCGACCGGATACCGATGGACATTCCAATGTCGAACCAATTGTGCTCGGTCACAACGACAGGAACGTACCACCGTAAAATGTCCGATGGGCACCAACGACCGATTGAACGGGCGCCCCACCAGGCCCTTTTCGCCTCCAAATGATCTGTCTCACATTGAACGGGCCGTGCATCGGTGCGGACACCGAAGTGGTGAAGTCTCGTCCAACATGGAACGACCCCCGACGAAGGTCGGGGGTACCAACCGACTTTCGGGTCGGGTGCGGGCTCTACCGAATTCGTAGCGTAAAAAGATGCGACTTCGACTCATCCAAGCCATACTCGGAACGACGCTAGTGGTGTCCTTGGTCCTGCTACCGACGCAATCGGCGCGGGCAGCGCCCGTCGCGTTCAGTCCGTCCGAGATCGAGAAATACGTAACCGACTACATCGACCGGTCCGGGTACCCCGGGGTCTCGATTGCGATCACCCAGGGTGAAGAAGTTCTCCTGGCTGCGGGCTACGGGCACGACTCCACCGGTGCGGACATGACGGCGGACACCCCGATGCCGGTGGCGTCGGTGAGCAAGTCCTTCACAGCGCTCGCCGTCATGCAGCTCGTCGAGTCTGGGAACATGGCGCTGGACGAACCGGTGCAGTCGTACCTGCCCGATTTCGAGGTCGACGATCCCGGCAGCTCGAAGATCACCGTCCGCGAGCTGCTGAACCAGACCTCGGGTATCAGCGACGAGACCTTGCGCGAGAAGAGCTTGCCGCAACCGGACAGTCTCGAGGCTGCGGAGCAGCGGGCCCGCGACGCGACCCTGGCGGAGGCGCCTGGGACCCGTCGCCACTACACGAACACGAACTATCACCTGGCCGCTCGTCTGGTCGAGGTGGTGAGCCAGCAACCGTTCACCGACTACCTCCGCAAAAAGGTGCTCGATCCGCTTGCCATGAACGACAGCACCTCCATCGACACGACGCCCGATGACCTGCCAGAAGGGGTGAGAGAGGGGCACACCTATCTGTACGGTATTTCCGTCGCTGCGACCGAGGCCGAGAGGTTCGTCAGTGGCTCCGACGGCGTGATCACGACCGCTGACGACATGGCGAAGTGGCTGATAATGCAGAACAACGAGGGGATAGCCACCGATGGCGAACGTCTCGCGACGCCGGAGAGCATCGACCTCATGCGCTCGACGCCGAACGATCAACCGTACGGCCTCGGTTGGGATCGGGACCAGAAGGGCAGATGGGGCCACAGCGGCGTCTGGTTCACGTATACGGCGTACCAGATGCTGCTGCCATCGGGGCACGGCATCGCGATCATGAGCAACAGTGGCCTGGGCCTGGGCAACGAGAGTCCGTACCTCCTGGCCGACGGGATCGCCACGATCCTCGAAGGCAAGGAGCCGCAACAGATTGCCGCGACGCGTCTCTACATCGACCTGGCACTGGCCGCCCTGACACTGATCAGCATCGGAATTGGGGCGTACACGGTAAGACGTGCCGGGACGTGGGCTGCTGGGGCCGCCCGTCGCCCGTGGTGGATGACCGCGCTTCGACTCGCCGCGTGGTTCGTACCGCTGCTACTGCTGATTGCGCTGCCCCGGCTACTGGGATCGTGGATCGGTGGGGGCCGCGACCTCACCCACGAACAGCTGCTCTTGTACTCGCCGGCCCTGATGATCTGGTTTGGGGCCGCGACCACGATCGGCGTAGTCGTGGTGGCGGTGAGGCTCCGCTCTCTTCAGGTGATCGGCCGTTTTCGGGGCTTAGTATCGTCGCCATGAGCGGGCATGACAGTCAGCCGACGCGGGTGCTCGCGGCCGGGGTCTACCCACAGGTGTGGCTAGTGGCAAGCGTGATGCTGAGTCTTGGCGCTGGGCAGAGCATGAAAGGTGTGGTCCCGCCATGGACCGTCGCGCTGTGCGTCGTTGCCGCGGCGGTCGCCGGCGTCGCTGGCCGACGGGCCAGGGACGTCGGCGGGGCGGCGGCAATCCTCGGAGCGGGGGCCGTCAGCGGAATCGCGCTCAGCGCTGTCACCGGGTCGTCCTGGAGCGTGGCCCTTCTCGTCATCGGCCTGGCTTGCGGCGCCCCTTGGCTCGGCGGTCGGTACCTGCACCAGCAGGACGAGCTGGCCGATGAGGCGGCTCAGCGAGCTCGCCTGCAGGAACGCAGTCGTATCGCGCAGGACATGCACGACTCGCTGGGTCACGAGCTCAACCTGCTCGCCTTACGCGCCGGTGCGATGGAGATGGACACCACCCTGACGACGACGCATCAAGCTGCGGCTTCGGCGCTTCGGGCTGGCGCCTCGTCGGCGATCACTCAGCTCGCCGCGGTCATCGGAATGCTGCGCGGCGATGGTCCGGTGGCGTGGGGACCTAGTAGCCCCGACATCGCCGACTTGATCCGGCGAGCGGCTGAAGCCGGCATGGACGTAACCCTCGAGCGCAACGGTCCGGAAGATACCGCTCTCCCTGTGGCCCGCTGCATCCACCGCGTGGTCCAGGAAGGCATCACCAACGCCGCACGCCACGCCCCCGGATCCGCCGTCACCGTGACGATCGATAGAAGCGCCGAGGAAACTCAGGTGACGGTCACCAACACTCCACCCGACACCACGCTCCGTCGCAGTCCCGGCTCACGGACAGGATTCGTGGCGCTGCAAGAACGACTGCGGGCGTGCGGTGGGACGTTGTCCGCCGGGCCTCACCACGGAGGGTTTCGACTCATAGCGCGCGTCCCCTGCGGAGACGCAGGATGATCCGCGTCCTGCTAGCGGACGACGAGCCGATGATTCTGGCGGGCGTGCGTGCTGTTCTCTCGACTGATCCCGACGTAAAGGTTGTGGCACAGGCTCGGGACGGTCGAGAGGCCATTGTCTTGGCTCAGGCCCATCAACCGAACGTAGCCCTACTCGACATCCGCATGCCGGCTCTCGACGGAATCTCCGCTGCCGCAGAGATCGGGCGAACCGTCCCACACACGGCAGCCTGCATCCTCACCACGTTCGGCGAGAACCAATACGTCGCGCGGGCGATCGGCGAAGGGATCCAAGGGTTCATGCTGAAGTCAGGCGACCCACGTGAGCTACTAGCCGGGGTGCACGCACTGGCGGCGGGTGGTGCCTACCTCTCCCCGGCCATCGCCCAGTGGGTTATCGGCCAGGTGCGTGACGACCTGGCAGGCCTCGAGCAGATCGAGTCGAGAATCGAGCGACTGACGAGCCGCGAGCGAGACGTCCTGTCGCTGCTAGGGGAAGGCCTGTCCAATGGTCAGATCGCGCGGCGGCTGCACCTGGTGGAGGGCACCGTCAAAGCTCATGTCAGCGCGATCCTGGTCAAGCTCCACGCAGACAATCGTGTCCAGGCGGCGATCGCCGCCCACCGGGCGGGTCTGATCTGACGGCGCGGGGTGGGCGGCGCGCACCACGCGCTGTGCTTCTATCCCTCTTCACTGTAACTGCGGGATGGGGGCTTGCGGCAAGACCCCCTACGGCGTGCACAATCGCCCGGCACATCACCACACGAAGGGGCTATCGATGGCAGACACAGCGGACACACCCCCACAGTTCCAGGTACACGAATCAGGTGCCTATTTCCACGGCACCAAAGCCGACCTGGGGGTCGGGGACTTCCTCACCCCGGGGTATCGATCCAACTACCGTTCCGAGCTCATCTCGAACAACGTCTACATGACGAAAGTATTGGACAACGCGGTTCTCGCAGCAGAGATGGCGACCGGTCCGGGCGGTCCCCGTGTGTACATCGTCGAACCGGATGGCGACGTCGAAGACGACCCGAACGTCACCGACAAGAAGTTCCCCGGCAACCCCACTCAGTCCTTCCGGAGCCCGAACCCGGTGAAAATAGTCGGAGAGATGCTCGACTGGGTTGGACACTCCCCCGAATACCTCCACCAGTTCCGAGCTGGCCTGGAAGAACTGAGGCGAACGGGAGCCGACGTCATCTACGACTAGACACAGCAAGCCGCAGCAGCGAGACCGGGCGGGGCGACAGACGTGTTCCGACTATGCGAATCAGCCCGTCAAACCCAGATACGGCGTCGCGCAATCGCTTTGATGCGTGTCACCATGACCGGGCTGAGTCCGAGGTGACCGAACACACTGCCGGGCTCGCGGTCGAGGATTTCGATGACGGCGCGGTGGAACTCGCGCGCCGCGATGCCGAAACGGGTTTCGATGTCCTCTTCCGGTCCGCCGCCGTGGTTCACCCACCGAAGCGCATAGTCGATCATTGTGTGATCACGCTCGCAGTAGACGGGATCAGTGTTGCTGCCTTTATCCTGCCCGAGTCCGGGACGTTCTGCCACCATCGTCACTTTTCGTCACTCTTTCATCGATGTACTTGGGTTCATCGAGGCACTGGGGGCGGCGGAGGGGACGTCGTCACCTGCCACCGCCCACCTGACCCGGCAGGCGCCTACTGTCCTGCCGGGGCGGCTGGACGCCGTCGTCATCGCCCGACCTTTCGTCGCCGGTGCCGTTTTCGAAGAAACATCGACGAATCAGCCGGGGCTGGCTGACAGGTCAGGTCTGCTGCGTCTCGATCGACCGCTGACCGCCGCTATCGCCTGCACTGATCTCGACCCTGCGGGGTTTCGCGCGTTCGGCGAGTGGAATGGTCACCGACAGGACACCGTTGTCGTAGGACGCGGCGATGCGTTCGGTGTCTACACCGTCCCCGAGGGCGATCTGGCGGCGATACGTTCCGGCGAACCGTTCGGATGAGATCCACTGCACCCCATCGGTATCAGGTGCAGTGCGGTGGGCGGTGAGAGTGAGAGTACTGCGGTCGACGTCGACGTCGATCGAACCCGGGTCGACACCGGGAAGGTCGGCACTGAGCACGTAGTGATCGTCGAGTTTGTACAGGTCCATCGGCATGAACCGAGGTGCACGATCGGAACCGCTCGAGGTACCCAGCATCGCCGACGTAATCGAATCGAGGTCTCGGAACGGGTCGAAGCGAAGCACAGCAACCACCTCCTGAACTCCCAGATGCACCCGCCCCTGTGGCGGGCTGCTCTTCACTGTGCAAAACAGAAGTTAGCACTCCCAGGCCGAGAGTGCCAAGATGGTTGTACAACTTTTTTTCGAGAAATTCTCGTGGCGGGCATCGTTCCACGGGACGGTCAATGTTGCTGCGCGAGCACCACATCGGGCAGCGCGCCATCCCGCCTTCGAGGGCTCACTGTCCCGACCCGGGCACATGTGTCGACGCTGGTCTCTGGCGTGCGCTCGGATCGACGACAGTCGGTGACGTGTGTTTCGGCCGCCACGATGGGATGTCGCCGGTCGTGACGGTCTCCGCGGCGATCTCGCGCAATTTGCGGTTGGTGTGCGAGGACGCAACCACCAGCATGTCGAACGCTGCGTCTTCGGCAATTGCGTAGCGCGACATGAGAATGCCGGTTGCGATACCGATCTCGCGGTTCGACACCACTGCTTGGGCCAGCTGGTTGCTGCGGTCCTCCGCCCGGGCCGCCTTGAGCGCGACCGCCGCATGATCGGCGTAGATCGCACAATTGTCGAGTACGTCCGGGGTGAAGAACCGCGGCCGGTGGGAGTAGAAGCTCATCACCCCGAGCTCGACGCCGACCAACGCGAGATAGAAGCTGGCGGTCGAACGGATCGGGGTATCTACAGTAATCAGACGCCGATACTCATCCCACCGCGGATCATGCTCGACATCGTTGTTGACGGTCGTTGCTTTCGAGCTCAGCGTGGCCTTGGTCGATGATTGACCGGTACGATCCGCGATGCGTGCAGCCGCGGACAGAACGGCGTAATCGGATCCGGCGACGATCTTCACGGTCCCGTCGCTGCGCAAAGTGGTCACAGCGGCTCCGGAACAGGAGATCGTCTTTACCGCCAGGTCGACTATGCGCTGGGCCGTCGGAGCAGATCCAGTTTCCTGCGCCAGCTCCCACGCCAACGACGCGAAGCGTTGCCCAGTGTGATGCGAGTGGGAAGTGTTCACAGCTGTTGCCTCTCACAACGAAGATTCCAGAACATAGTGGTGTCCATTTTGTCAGGTGCAGAGCAGCATCGGCACCGAAGGTACGGATCCCGTAGCACCGGGGTCCCATGACAGTGCACTCCGATACTCCCGGTGCCGATCATCGAGACTCGAGCCCGCACCCGATCGTCACCCGTCGACATGGCCTCCGCAGCTGTGCGCTGCTGAGGTTTGAAGAAGACATCTCGGATTGGCTTCTGACTGATGATGTAGCGGCCGAAAATTGCTGCGCTTCTGGCCGATCGGGGTATCACTGCACAAGGTTGCTCGACGACGAGATTCTCGATCTTCGAAGAAGCGGTCTTCGGGCCCGCTGCCAGCGCGCCCCTTCTACGTCGACTGGTGTCCGCCTCCCCCGAAAGCCTGGCGTTCATCCGGACCGAGCGGTACGACCTGTCGGCCGAGGACCACTACACACGATCACGCAACACGTCACGTTCCGAAGCGGACAAGCAGAAAGGGGACTCCTCTAGTCTGCGCACGCGGTGGCGAGGAAGTTCAATCTACGATCGGAGCAGCTCGGGCGCACCGCTGGTAGGGCTCACACGACGCCCGACGTGGACTGTGCCTCCGATGGGCGCAGGAAGTTGGTTCGCTTGGCGAGCCACGCGTCGTGGATACTGGAACATTACTCCGTCGCAGCTCATTTACTTTGCGAGTCACTCGATCACGTGGACAAATATCGAAGGACTGCCAGAACTCGTCGATGACCCGTGGGTGATGTCTCGAGGCCGAGCTTGTTGAACACAGTGGTGATGTGCTTCTCGACCGTGCTGTTGGAGAGGAACAACGCGGTAGCGATCGCTCCGTTGGAACGCCCTTCTGCCATCAGCCGCAGTACGTCCCTCTCGCGGAATGAAAGCTGTGCGAGGTCCGAATCGGTGGTGCGTGGGGTATTGACCAGAGCGGCAGCAACTTCGGGATCCAAGACGACGTTGCCTGCGGCGATCTGCTGAAGAGCGTCGATAAATCCTCCGACGTCGGCAACTCGGTCTTTCAACAGGTACCCCACGCCGCTCGTTGCTACCTCCAGAAGGGTTCGCGCCCAATGGACTTCGGCGTATTGCGAGAAAAGAAGAACGCCCACATCCGGCCTGAGCGCCTTGATGCTCACTGCGGCCCGCACGCCCTCGTCCGTGTGTGTGGGGGGCATGCGAATGTCCATGACCACGACGTCGAAGGCGTGTGCCCCGCCGCGATCTGTGGCTGCAATTGCGTCATCACCGGTTCCGGCGGTGGCGACGTCGTGACCTCTCCCCGTCAGGAGTGCTGCGAGCCCTTCGCGGAGAATCGTGTTGTCGTCGACAACGAGTATTTTCATCGACCGCTTGTTTCCGGGATGGTGAACCGTGCGGTCGTCGGACCGCCTGAGGGGCTGTCGATCGTGAAATGCCCATTCACTGCGCGCACTCGCTCACGTACACCCGCGAGACCGGTCCCTCTCCCCGCAGCAGGATCGTCGACGCGGGCGCCTCCCTGCCCATCGTCGTTTACTTCCGCCACGAGTCCGTCCGGTCCGCGACTTATGTCGACGGACGCTGATCTCGCGTTGGAGTGTTTCTGGACATTCGTAAGTAGTTCGAGCACAGCGAAGTACGCGATACTCTCCACGATCGGCGAAGGCCGTGTGGGCACGTCGACGTGCAGTCGGACAGGAAGTCCGGCCCTCCCCACGGCTGATTGCAGAGCAGCCTCGAGGCCGCTGCCGAGGACCGGCGGGTGGATGCCTCGAACCAGTGCTCTGAGTTCGGCCAGCGTCTCGGTCGTGACTTCAACCGCCGAGGCCAGTTGCGACTCGATAATCGCGGGGTCGGCCCCGGAACGAACCCGGTCCAGCGCATCACCGAGAATCATCGCAAGATTGACCACACGAGCCTGGGTGCCGTCATGGAGGTCTCGCTCGATGCTTCGCAGTACTGTGTGTGCGCCCTCCAAGGTCGCGTCTCTCGATGCTGCAAGTTCCGCGAGCCTAAGTTCACTCGGGGTCGGGCCGAGGAGTGCGTCGATGACGAATGACTGCACCCGGGCCAGGCCATGATTGACGACGGGCCACACCAAGACCAAGAGCAGTGCCCCGACGACGAACAATGTCGGACCTGCGGAGTTCGACGTGAACGCTATACCGTCGAAGCCAATGAAATTCGATCGCCATAGCGGGAACGTGAACGCAGCGAGGGCGATCGCGAGCAACATGCTGCTGACAAGAAACGTTGTTCCGGTCAACGCGAATCCGACGCCCGAGTAGGCGAATGCGCGCCACGACGCCGGATCACGAAATACAGACATGGCCGAACGGACCTCGGTCTGCGGCGGTGTTGCTACCGGGCGCCCAAGGTACTGTGCGCTCAGAGCCCGGGTCGGTGCCGCGACCCACCCGATGCTGGCGAACAATGCCGCCGCGCCGGGCAGACCCACGCCGGAGGCAGCGAATAGCACTCCGATCGTGGTTGCGACAAGAAGCCAAGCGAACCCCGCAACAGCGACCGGGAAATGGAGTGCGTGAAAGGCCAGTTCCCGCCACGTCGAACTCCGCAGGATGCCTCGGTCTACGAGGCGGTGCGCGCGCAGTTTCGCAACAGCTGAGTCATCGTGCATCCGACACTGCCGAACACTGATCGATGTCGCGGGTCATGAACTCAGACTAAGTCAGCGACCCACAGCCGATACGAACCCGGGCAGACCCGGTCGGCCGGCGGCAAGAAGTGGGGCTAACCCGGGACAGTTAGGGGGTTAGCCCCGTGTTTACGAGACAACGTTCGCGGTGTGCTTGAACCATCGCGCAGCAGCGTGACACCTTTCGAGAAATGGGCTGATTCTTTTGCTTCGCAGATACACCTCCTTCGTCCCGCACCCCACTACCGCCATCGCCGCTCTCGTGGTCGTGCTCGGGGTGGCCGGCTGCAGTTCCGCCACCGAGGCCCAGTCCGATGCGCCTCCGCCCACTACCAGCGCGGCATCCTCCACAACCCCGCAAGCGTTGGGCCGGCTGGAGATCGTGCGACGCGACGGCCACGATCTCGCTTTCTATCTCACGCCCGGCGCCGGGGGAACCATCGTGCTCGACGCCGGTGGGGGAAACGACGCCACTTACTGGAACGGTATCGTCCCTGACCTTGCTGCCGCGACGGGCGCGGCCATCGTCACGTACGACCGAACCGGGGCCGGACAGAGCGACGACGTACAGGGGGCATTCGACCCGTCCGCAGCCGGCGAGGATCTGGCTGCCGGCCTCGAAAGCCTCGATCTCCCCGACGGCCCCATCGTCTTGGCCGGACACTCGATTGCAGGGGAAGTCGCGCACGCCCTCGTGAACACTCACCCAGACATCGTCGACGGCGCAGTCCTGATCGACGCCAATCTCCCGCCGTTTTTCACACCGGACCAGATAGCACGCCTCGTTGCAGCCAACGAGGAAGAGGTCGCCGAAATCAAATCCGCTCCGTCGACGCGGCGGTCACGACAATTTCTGGCCGCCGCGGAGAACTGGGGACCGGTACACACCGCCTTCCACGCCATGACCTGGCCACAGGACATCCCTGTTTCGGTGATCGTTTCCGAGGAGACACCGATGCCAGCAGAGTCGGCGGATGCACGCAACTGGACCGCCGCCGCTGCGCTCTTCGTCGGCCAGGCACCCAACCGGCACCTCGTTACTGCAGTGGGCAGCTCCCATGACGTCCCCCTGGACGACCCCGCACTCGTCAAGACGCAAATCACGGGCATGTTCGACGCACTATGACTGTCGGAAAAACACAGATGCCCCGGCAATGCGACGTCGATGTATTTGTGTCCTGGCAGCGTGCTCGGCGCACCTCATCAGCAACGTACAAGTCGACGTGGACGACGGGACCATTTTCTACAGATGCGTATACCAGCGCACACTTCTCAATTGCGCCGGTACGCCGGCACTGTCTGGTATCGGTTGCTACGCAAATTGGTTCACCCGACTCGATGGCTCCGTCAGCTGGCAAGAACACCACGTCACCGACCGCCAGCACGAAGATCGCCGTAAGTTGTCTCGTCGCGGTGAGGAGAGTAAGCGGGTCGAACGCGGCTATTGACAGCAACTATTCACCTAGGTGCGACGAACCGACCCGAACGGTTCTCCCCCACGCGGAGGTCGAACAGTCGGGTAGTGAACAACGGCTCGGGAAGTGTGAGAAACACCTTCCCGAGCCGCTGGTCCGAAAACGTCAGGCCAGGCTCACTTCTCTGGTCTCGACCAGAGCCTTGGTGCATCCGAGGCTTAGAACCGACAAGAGAGCGAGCATGACGCCGACTGCGACGCTTCCATACTGCGCGGTCAACGGCGCCGCGAGCAGCGGCGGAAATCGCGCCACCGAGAACGCCGGCGAGGTTGTAGCCCAACCCGGCTCCGGTGTAACGGAAGCGTGTCTCGAACAGCTCCGGCAGCAGGGCACCTGTTGGGCCGTAGGCGATCCCGAAGATTCCCAGAGTGATGCACATCGACACGACGTAGACAACTTCGTTGCCGGTATCGAGCAAAGGAAACAGAGCCAGTGCCCACGGAACAGCAATTGCGCAGGAGGTCATAATGACTCGCCGTCGACCGACCCGGTCGGAGTACGTCGCGGAAATGCCTATCGCAATTCCGAACACGACTGCGGCGATGATGCCCGTCCACAGGACGAACGGCCGGTCGAACCCGAGTGTCTTGGTGCCGTAGCTGGTCAGGTAGGCAGTGCCCATGTAAAACAGGGAGAACAGCGATGCCAGTGCACCTGCGGCGAGGAGGATTTCCTTCTTCTGGACCTTCCAGGCTTCGAAGATGGGGAGCCTGGCAGGCGCAGCGGACCGGTTCTCGACCTCTTTGTTGGCACGGAAGATCGGCGTCTCTTCGATCGCCAACCGCATGTACAGGCCGATGAGAACGAGAACCGCACTGAACAGGAACGGAATTCGCCAGCCGAAGTCGAGGAACACCTCGTTGGTATCGCCAAAGACCGCTCCGGTCACGAGGAACGTCGCGCTTGAAAGAATGAACGCGGCCGACGGTCCCAGCTGCGGGAACATTCCGTAGAAACCTCGCTTCTTCGCGGGCGCGTACTCCGCCGTCAGCAGGGTCGCTCCGGCCCACTCTCCTCCGACTGCGAAGCCTTGCCCGAACCGCAACAGCACCAGGATGATTGGGGCGGCAACACCAATAGTCTCCGCACCCGGAAGCAGGCCGATGGCGAACGTCGAGATACCCATCAGCAGCAGCGTTGAGATCAGCGTCTTCTTACGCCCAATTCGATCACCGAAGTGACCGAACAGCACCGCGCCCGCGGGACGGGCGATGAAGGCGACGGCGAATGTGGCGAAGGAGGCGACGGTTCCCGCAGTCGCTCCCAGGGCGGGGAAGAAGACCGTCGGGAACACCAGTGCTGCGGCAGTTCCGTAGATGAAGAAATCGTAGAACTCGATCGTCGTGCCGATTCCACTCGCGATCGCTACTTTGCGAACGCTGGTGCCGGGTGCCACAGAAGGCGCCGAAGCCGTACGACCTACCGCGTCGTGGGGTGAAGTTGAAGTCATGGGTTCTCCATTTGGATTGATGCCGACACATGTGATGTGGGACAAATCCAGACGCTATGTGATCGGCGTCATAGTTCGTTACCCCCGGAAGAGGGGGTCGAAGACTCTCGGACACGACACATCACCTTTGCTAGGCGAACTAGTTGAGTCGAATCACGCGAGGCTGAAGGCACTGCGGCGCGAAACTGTGCTGAGCCGGCGTTTCAGTTGAGACGCTGCGGAAAATGCAATCTACTGCGGCAACATCTGAGCCAAGTGCCCCTCCGTCAGCATGGTGGCTGCGGCGCCGAAGGTCGAGGAACACGCGAGTCCGAATCTCCCTCGGTAGGAGGGTCTGGATCGGACCGATGCCAGCCAGCCACATGGCCGAGCGGACCGCCGTGTGCGCAGTGTGCGACGGTGCGCTCCTGCGGTGCGACGATATCGAGCCGCCGCTGTTCGGCTGCGCCCATCAGCGCGACACTCACGCCAACCCCGGCCAGGAGAACTGTGGCCGCGATCCACACTGACGCGTAGCGGGGAAAGCGCGGCCTCGGACGCCGCGCCCCAGCCACCCCAGCATGCGTCGAGGCAGCGAAAGCAGCGCTCCGGTTCGCGGATCCGTAAACTGCCGCGCCCACGGCACGGTGCTGATCGACTCGTTCGTCGAGGGTGATGAGCTCGACGGACAGGCCCCGCGCGACTTCGTTGATCGCAGCTTCCGCGTGCCGAGTCGGATTCGAAGCGACGATGCACTCGATGTTGTCGATGTCCTCGTCGTGTAGTCGTTCGAATGCTGCGCGAATGTCGTCGACCATTGTTCCGGTGTTCACCACTCGTGCTGTTGCCAGAACAATCGAGACCGACGAGTCCATCAGGTACACGACCTGGCCGGTGTTCTCGGTTACCGCGACCACGTACAGGCATCTCCTCGAGATGGCCTTGACGCCAAGTAGATACGAGTTCAAGGCTCTTGCAATGTCAACAGAGACGACGTTCATCGGTTCGACACTTGGCGTGGACGGGGCCAGTTCGGCATCACGCGCATGTAGGCCGACGAGTCCGATCGACTCACTGCGCAGGCCTGCCCGCTCGGCGCGAACGCGCAGCCTTGCCGCGAGCTCACCGATGTCGTTGACTGCATTCGCTGATCGAGGATGCGTCGCGCTGTCGATGATGCCGGTTGCCACCAGGTCCGCGTCGATCAACACCCCGAGAACCTCGTTATCGGAAATCGACATTCCAATGCTTGCTTTCATGTACCGCTCTCCACCTTCCGTCCACACGAAGCCAACCACCGGGATGGTCGGATTTCGTTCATCCCGAAGGATGAACGTCAGGGTGAAAACTGCGTATATGTAACGCCGAGTACGGTTCATTCGGCGTCGGGTGAAAAGCATGGTGAAGCCGTACGTCAACCAGGCAACGAATTATGCCTTCGGTCAGCTTCGAGTCTCCGGTAAGGGTAGCTTGAGTTTTCAACTACTTGGCAGCACGGAGTACCGGAAGGATGTTGTCACCAACAATGCAGGCGGGGCGAATGCCGGGTCCAGAACGGGCCCGCTCAGAGGCATGCGACAGTGCCGAGGATTCGGGCAGCCGTCACCAGCTGGTTTCACTGTTGGATGCACCTGCGCGCTTGCACTTGATCTGTGCACCTCCGGGTTTCGGGAAGACATCGCTGGTCGATGCGTGGATTCGCTCGAACTCCGAGCGCGCACGAACAGCAGTCAGAATGCCCCCACACTCGCGAACCACGGGCGCCACCGATCTCTGGAACGAACTCGCCCAGGTGCTGTACATGCGAGGGTACGTCCCCGGGCCGATCCGAAACAGGCCAGACGAAAAACTCACGCCGTTCTACGGGGTAGTTGCCCTGTTGAATCGGCTCGAGAACCCGATCGTGCTCGTCCTGCATGACCGAATGGACGCACCGATATCAGACAACTTCACGCACGAAGAGATCACTCAACTGCTCGGGCTCTGCCAGGACGTGGACATCGTGCTCATCACTGCGAGCCGGAACTGGCTGGGCAAGGTCGCGCAGACGGGATTCTCCTACGAGGTCATCGATGAGCAGGACTTGGTCTTCTCAGTCGACGACACCAAACGAGCCCTGAGGGCACGAAATATCGACCACAGCCACGACGATGCCGAAGTGGCCCGCAAGGTCACCTTGGGAATCCCCAGCCTGATGAAGTTCGCCACCAACGCGTTCCGCGCTATGGTGACAACGGCACCACGCGGCGACCACTACTTGCGGACGGTATCGCGATCGCTGGATGTCTACGTCGAGGCCCGCATCTACCGGGACGACAGAATCAGCCACCTCCACGGGTTCATCGATGCGATCGCCGCCGCCGAGTCGATAGACGCCGACCTTGCGTATGCACTCTCGCGGCGCCCCGGAACAGATGCAGCTCTCGCTGAACTCCATGCTCGCGGCCTCCTCATGATCGACAAGTCGACCGCGGAATCCGGGAGGTGGATGTTCGCGCCGGCGCTGCGCGAGGCAATCCTGAAACGGCAACGGGACGAGAACAACGATCCGACCCCGCGGTTGATCTACGTCGCGCGCTGGCATTACGACAACGGCAGCTATCGGGATGCGCTGCGACATGCCATGCAGGCCCAAGACTGGACATTGACCATGGACATCATCGAAGCGCAGTGGGTTGTCCTGTTCTCGCATGACGTGTCGACACTGCGGGCTGCGTTGCGCGCGCTGCCCGTCGACCGACTTTCCGGTCGACCGTTGCTCAGCGCCGGTCGAAAGCTACTGACAGGTGTAGATGCTTTACCGGTAAAGACACCGTTCGTCCTGCCTGCCACCGTCGACCGATTGCATACGTTGGCTGCGTCCAGGGGAGCCCACGAGACGCTGGTAGCAGGAACCGTGCACTCGGTTCTGGCCAGGATGAGCGGGGACTACGCAGCAGCTGAGGTGCTTACACGCCGACTGTCGATACTGTGCAGACTGATGCTCGACCTCGCACCCGACACCGAGATCGATGCACTTGGCCTGCTCCGCTACCAGTGGAGTATCAACTTCCAGCTGGCGGGTCAACTGCATGATTCGAGCATCGAAGCCGCTCTGGCATATCGAGATTCCGGTTCCGATGCGCTGAACATGGTTGCGCGGGGGTCCGCTGGCACCTCTGCCCTGAATTGGGCACTGATCGGTGAACACCATCGAGCTCAGGAATGGTTGGTTCGCAAGAGGCTTCACCCCTTCACTCACGGATGGCTCGAGCCGGTCATTCGAACATCCGGTTTGGCAGCCCGAGGGCTCATCGCGCTCGATGCACTCGATCTCGAACGCGCCGAATACACCGAAGCGCAATTGTCCACCGTCGGTAGCCGCGACGAGTTGTGGCCGTTGGTATCTTACGTGCGTTCGAACTATGCTTTACTGCAAGGTATTCCAGCTCCCGCGCTCGATCAGCTGCGTCGCCACAACATGAACCGCCCCTCCGATACCGAGAAGCCCTCGTTGGTGCGCTGGCTACTCACCGCCGTCGAGATCGACCTGCTCTTGGCCTGTGGATGGGGCAATCACGCAGACGCAGTTGCTGCGCGAGCGGGAAGCGACGACTGGGCGACCGTAGCCCGTGCCCGGGTCTACGGCCTCACCGGTCGGCACACCCAGGCGATCTCGACTGCACGCACGCTGTCGAATGCGGCCTCGGTGCCGCCACGCTTGTTGGTCGATGCACTCCTGATCGAGGCGTCCAGCCAACTCTGCCTACACGACGAGGCCGCAGCGGTCTCTGCGTGGACCCGCGCCACCAGCCTTGTCGACCACATGAAGCTGCACCGAAGTTTGGCGTATATGCCTCGCAGCGACATCGAAACTCTGGAGCGGTTGGCTCCCAAGCAATCCGCTGCAGCGCGGTACGTCCTGTCGCTTGGGCTCCAACCGGTGTTCAGAGTCCCGATCACGTTCGTTGTACTAACCGAACGAGAGCGAGCTGTGCTGCATGCACTGGCGGCGGGTTTGGGCCACAACCACATTGCGCAGGAGCTGTTCGTCTCGACAAACACGGTCAAGAGTCAACTGCGCTCGGTATACAAAAAACTGAAGGCACACACCCGAGACGAAGCGCTCTCGGCCGCACGCGATATGGGACTACTTGCCTGAACTCCCGCGGATTCAGTGGCCCCTGGTGTCAGCCTTCTCCTCGACATCATTCTCTTCTGTGGTGCTGGCTTCTCCTCCGGCGACGAGCGCACTGAGTTGCTGACTGATGGTTGTCAGCTCGGACATCAGCTTGTCGCGATCGGAGTAGACCTGTCGCACATCCGCTTCGGCGGCAGCGTGACACTCTGCGGCCGCACGTGTTGCCTCGGCCAGGATTTTTTGGGACTCAGCCTGCGCGTCTTTGCGCTCCGCAGCTGCCTGCAACGAGATCTGTGCTGCTTCCTGCTCCGCCAGGATTAGAATCTGTTCCAGGCGCGCGCTTATCTGCGGCGCCGTCATCGGTGACGCCAACGCCGTTGCGAGTTTTTCTCGAGCGAGTTTCGCCTCCGCGCGATCGTCCGTTGACTTCTGTGTCAGTTCTTCGAACTCAGAAGAAATTTGGTCCCGCTCGACAGTTGCTGCGGCAAGCTGCGACCGAAGCTCGTCGAGTTCTCGTTCAAGTTTGTCTATGTGCGTTTGTTGTTGGTCGATCTTGGAGATATTTCTCTCGAACTTGGTGTGCAGACGACGAACGTAGTCCTGCACCTGCTGGGTAGCGTATCCGCGACGTTGGACGTCGAAGGGAAGTTCCAGATTGGAAACGGTCATGAGAAGTAGCCTCGCTCTAGTTCGGTCGTCGATTTGCGGTCTGCCTCGGTCAGAGCTCGAGGTCCGCAATGGTCATATTTGAGGTGTCGAGCGCTACCGCTGCGGCGGTCGAGCTGTCACGAATACCGACCTTGTACGTTCCCGGCAGAAGTCCAAGGAACGAGTACTCACCCTCTGTCGTAGCGGGCACAGTGCGTTCGATCCACTGATGACATGAGTCGATCCCGGTGAGTTGCACCGCCGTGGAATCACTGTGCGGTTCACTGGACACCGAGCCGGAAATAGCGCCATATGCATGGCTGTATGTCGCCTCTCGACCGGGGATCCCTGCCACCGACACACCCTCTGGATCGCACGGAACGAGTCCCGCTTCAGTTGGCGACGCCAGGAAGGCGACGGTGTCGAGTGCGATGGTCCCAGCACGTAGGACGACCGTTGCGGTCACCGGAAGTTGCTCCGCGCTGGTCGATAGTTCGATCGGTACAGCCACCGAAACAGCGGAATTTTCGGCAATGCCGTCCAGTTGGCAGGTGAACCGTCGGGTCTGAAATATGTGGGCACCGGTTCCGTCTCCTGCCTCGACCGATGCCAACCCGACCGCCTCGACCTGCCATCGATCCGTGCATATCTCTGGCTCCCCGAGAGCAGCTATTCCAGGGGGGAACAGGATAGACAACGTCGGATTCAGCAGTGGTTCGCCGGCATTGATCCCGATGTGCAACGTCTCTGTCGTGGTATCGATCTCGGCCGACAGGTCGGTGTTCTGCGCCTGTGCCGCGCCAGCCGAAAAGACCAATGCGAAGGCCGTCAGAATTACTACCTGTGCATTGAGAAGGACTGGTCTGCGGGGTGGGGTGGTCCAGCATGGGTATTTCATGGAAGTCCCCTCTTGTCACATCAGCAACTTATGTAACTCATCCAACCCCGGCTGAGTGCTCGAGATCGGTCATCACGGTATGAAATCCATGGTGAAGCTCGACCCGACCGGGTGATTCCTGGGGTGAAATCGAGGAGCAGTAAGTGGGTCGATCGGATCGCTGGTTCAGCGCCCTGTGGGGCGTTTCGAGATACGGGCCAGTTCTAGCAGATGGTCGAGATCTGTTTTGCTGCAGCAAGTATCGAGTCCTTTCGTGCACGCGAATCATTCAGACAATCGACATGACGCCCATCGGCCTTGCACCGATTCCGCGACGGGCAAACCCCGTTGGACTGTCACACTGAAAACCGTGATGGTCAGACTGAGTGGAACCAATCCGTTGAACGTGATGGCAAGAAAGTACCGGCAGTTTTGTCGCAGTTACCGTCGGGTTCTGTTCCCGTTTCTGGCGTTCATGCTGATCGCCTATTGCAGTTCGGTATTCGTGGCGTATGTCTACGACGGCAAACCTTCTGGTGCGACAGGTGACGCGCTTGCAGCTCTCGTCTGCCTGCTAGGTGTCGTCACGTTGTGTTCGCCTCGTGTGCAACCGTGGCAGCACGCGGTTGCGTTGGCGTGCCTGGTGATCGCACCGCTGATCACCGCTGTGACCCATGACCAGTTGGCTGCGCTGCCTTGGTCGTTGATTCCGTTGATCATGGTGTCGATGTACATTCGCGGAGTCTGCCCGACCGTATCGACCGCCCGTGGTCTGTGCCTGACCATCGCGGCGCTGGCAGTTGCAGCTCTTGCCCTTTCCCCGGCGGAAGCTCCATTTCTGTGGTTTCTTCTGTGGCCTGCCTGCATCATCGCCACAGCCGAGATCTTCGGTTCGCTCGCGGGTTCCCTGCTCGATGCAGTCCTACGCGACCCCTTGACGTCGGTATGGAATAGAGCAGGCGCCGCACATGCAGCATCGGACCTCATCAAACAGGCGGAAATCCACGACGAAGAGGTCACCGTCATCATCCTCGATGTAAACGAGCTCGACATGGCCGAGGTGAGCGGCGGCACCTCGGCAAGACGACAAAGGCTGATCGATCTTATCGATGCATGGCGGGCGCTGTTGCCCTCGTCGGCGGTGCTTGCCCGTCTGGCCGGTAAGGAGTTCATCGCCATAGTCCGCGGCGCCAGGAGTCAGACCCATCTGCTCGCGCACCCCCTGACGACCGGACATGCTGTTCCAGTCAGTTTCGGAATTGCCACCGGCCCGGCAGAACCGGATGCACTCACCGGTTTGCTGTTGCAGGCAGACAGCGACCTCTACCGGAGAAGGGCAGCGCATCGATGACCACAGACATCCATCCGCCTTCACGCCGTCGGCGTTTGTCCTAGCCTGGTGGGCGATGGCGGATCCAGCATGCTCCGCTCCCGCTCCCACCTGCCAGCGAAGCGTTGCCACCAAGCACCGTATACACCAAAAAGACCCCTGAACTGCACGTTCTCGCAGTTCAGGGGTCTTAACTGTGCGCCCGAAGGGATTCGAACCCCTAACCTCTTGATCCGTAGTCAAGTGCTCTATCCGTTGAGCTACGGGCGCGTGTTCTGTTGTGGTCGAGCATCTAACTAGCCGGTAAAACTCTACCAACCGTGGCGGAGGCGAGAGGATTTGAACCTCCGGACCCGGTGAAGGGTCAAGTCATTAGCAGTGACTCCCATTCGGCCGCTCTGGCACGCCTCCTAGGCTGCCGGCCCTCTCGGACCGCCGATGAAAGAGATTACACACGCCGAAGCCGTCAGCGCAAAACGGCTGGTCAACCGCCGGAGTGGAGCCTGCGGAACGACCTAGGGGCCGTTCACCTGAGGAATGAGTCGAACCAGTCGAAGATCCTCGTCTGCGCTTCGATCAGAGCAGCTGTCCCCGGATCGCCGTCCTCGGCGCTGCCCGGTGATGGCGGCGCGTCCGCTCGGTGATGACGACCGCTGTAGCTGACGACGTTGGTAGCCACGGACGCCCGTGTGGCTGCCTCACGAAGCCTCTCGATGTGCTCCGCAGGGGCCCGAGGGTCATCCTCGCCGTACAGACCGAGCCAGGGCGCTTGGAGCGACGGCGCGGCATCGACCAACGCGACGGCATCGGCGTTCAGTGGCTCGGTGATCCCGGCAGCAGCGACACTGACTGCCGCCCCGATCGGACGGTTGGTGGCGACGATCAGAGCCGCGGTACCCGCGTCGTCGAACCCGATGACCCCGACACAATCCGGATACACGCCGCGGGAGGTGAGCCAGTCGAACGTCGCGTCGAAATCGGCGAACAGATTCTCACCGAACACCTCCTCGCCGTCCGCGACCGAGTCGCGATGGAAAAGATCGGGCGCGACCGCGAGCCAGCCTTCCAGCGCAAGCGAGTGCAGCAGCGCCACGAGCGACGGCGGAATCTCCCGGGACTCGTGGAGCACCACGATCCCGCCCCGGACGTTGCCCTCGGGTGCGACAGCGGTGAGCGGCACCTTCTGTTGCACCGCGCGAGGTTGGTCGGTGTCGTCCGGGTCGTTCCCCGGTTCCACATCGATTCGGAGCACTGCCACATCCGTGAAGATTCCCGACATGAATCCAAAATAGTGCCGTCGGGCGCCCCCCGCACCAATACCGCCGGACGCACAGCAATCCCACATGAAGGTGAAGCGCATAATACGAGCTGTGACTGCTCGCATCCGCACCGACCTCGACGCCATCCCCGCCTACGTTCCGGGCCGCAGCTTTCCCGGTGCGATGAAACTGGCCAGCAACGAGACCACTCAGGGACCGCTGCCGAGCGTCCGGGAGAAGATCGCGGAAGCGGTCGCAACCGTCAACCGCTACCCGGATATTCGCGCCACCGAGTTGGTTGCCGAGATCGCCGCGATGTTGAACGTCCAACCCGACAATGTCGCTGCCGGTAACGGGTCCGTCGCACTGTGCCAGGAGGTCGTGCAGATCATGTGCGGCCCCGGCGACGAGGTCGTGTACGCATGGCGCTCGTTCGAGGCGTACCCGATCATCGCGCGCGTCGCGGGTGCCACTCCTGTCGAGGTCCCACTCGACGACAACCACGTCCACGATCTCGATGCCATGCTCGCCGCGATCACCGAGCGCACCCGCGTCGTGTTCGTGTGCAACCCCAACAACCCGAGCGGCACGGTCGTCAGGCGATCCGCCCTCGAGAGGTTCCTCGACGCAGTTCCCCCGCACGTGCTCGTCGTACTGGACGAGGCCTACTTCGAATACGCCCGCGAGAACCCCGAGGGCGAGTACACCGACGGCGTCGAGCTCGCGCGCGGGCGTCGCAACGTCCTGGTCCTTCGGACGTTCTCGAAGGCGTACGGACTCGCCGGGCTGCGGGTGGGATACGCCGTCGGCGATCCGTCGGTCATCACCGCTCTCGGCAAGGTGCGCATCGCGTTCGCCGTCAATTCCGTCGCCCAGCGGGCCGCACTCGCATCACTGGCAGCCAAGGACGAACTGCTGGCCCGCACCGACGCTCTCGTCGTAGAAAGAGAGCGGGTACGTGAGGCCCTCATCGAATTGGGTTACGACGTAGCGCATTCCGACTCGAACTTCGTCTTCCTGCCACTCGGTGATCGTTCTACGCCTTTCACCGAGGGCGCGGCAGAAGCAGGGATCATTTTGCGTGCCTTCACAGGCGACGGCGTCCGGATCACCATCGGTGACCCGGACGAGAACGACGCATTCCTGAAGTACGCAGCTACCGCCGAAACCCGTGCGATCCTGCAGTAAGCCCCCAGGTCAGATACCGAGAGCCCGTTCGAGCGTCGGCCAGGACTCACGCAGATCGTCCTGCCAGTAGGGCCACTGGTGGATGCCGTAGGGCCGGTAGACGACGGTGGCATCGATGTCGAGTGAGCGCAGCCGCGTGTCGAACAACGTGGTGCAGTACAGCGCCGCAGCCTCGAGCGGGCCGCCCTGAGCTGCTTCCTGCAAGCCAGTTCCACCGGGTCCGAGCTCGTAGGGACCGGGCAATCCGGTTCCGACGGAGATGTAGACGTCCTTGCCACGGAGTGCTTCGGCGTTGCGTGACGGGTCGTGTGCCACCCACCCGAAGTCTGCGTTCTCGCCCCACATGTTGGTTGCGTTGCCGCCGTTCATGGCGACAGTTGCGCGCACCGCGTCCTTGAGGTTGTTCTGAGAGTTGTCGTAGCACCCGCTCAGCCCCGCGACACCGGTGTACAGATTTGGGTGACGGGTGATGAGATCCATCGCGCCCTGAGCGCCCATGGACACGCCCGCGATGGCGTTGGTGCCGTTTCCGGAGAACCGTGCGTCGATCAGGGGTGGCAGCTCGGACGTCAGGAACGTTTCCCACTTGTTGATGCCCAGGATCGGATCCGGGACATTCCAGTCGGTGTAGTAGCTACTGGAACCTCCGACGGGAAGAACCACGTTGACGTTCTTGTCGGCGAAGAAGTCGACGATGTCGGTCTTCTGCGTCCAGGTGCTTTCGAGGTAGTTCGACTCTTTACCGGCACTGACGCCGTCGAGCATGTACAACGTCGGCCGGGACACTGCCTGCGCGGCCGGGAGAAGAACCTGAACCTGGACGATCTTGTTCATCGCGGGCGAGTCGACGAATACAGCTGCACGGCGGTCCGTGAGCATGTCGACATGATCGATGCGGGCCGGCCGGGACGGAGCTGCCTGCGCAGATGGCGACGCGGCACCATCCGAGCTGCCTGTTCCGGGGAGCGGCTGGGCCGACACCACACCGGTTCCCAGTATCGACAGCGCAAGGCTGGTTCCCAGCGCTGCAATAACTCGACGGTGCATTACTTATCCATCCTCCCCCGCCGCGCCGATTCCGGCGCAACACGAACAACACGCGTTTCCCAACCTAACTCACGAGTAGATCGACCCTCGCAAGCTGTGGAACCGCTCACAGTAGTCGCAACGAATGACGTACCAAAAGTTCTATCGAATGTTTGGGACTCGTACCAAAGGCCGCATGAGCAGGGCTGCAGCAAGAAAACAGACAGCACCGACGAATGTGCCCACATTCGCGAGTTCGGCGTCCGCAAGCTGACCCGTCGAGGGACGGACGAAGGCTCCGACTGCGGAGATTCCGAACGCGACCGAGCCGATCATATTCAGCCACGTGCTGCGCCAGTCCCGCGCGTGCGGGTCCCACAGTTTGTCGGTCTCGGTCGTCGCGACGACGGCCAGTGCGCTCGCAACCAGGAACGCCGCCGAACCGAAGACGTCGGGCCGCCAGACCCATTTGTCGGCCTCGGACGACGTCAAACCACTGACCATCGCGATTCCGGTGCTGACGTTGAAGAACAATGTGCCGGCAAATTGGAGCGCAGCAGCCCACCAGTCGTACAGCTCGACTCGCTCCGACTCGCTGTCCGGTACCGGGCGGCCGCTCAGTCGCAGGGCAATGAATGCTGCCCCGGTGAAGAACAGCGACCCGACGAAGTACGTGATGTTGTCGAGGTCTGTGCCGACCCACTGCCCGTATCCAGGTACTGCCGCAAGCCCGAACAGCAGCGAGCCGATCACGAAGCCACCGGACTCACGCCTGATGCCCACCGATTCATTCCAGCGCACTCAGACTCCGGCCTGCGCGACCACCCGGCCGCTGTCGATGGCATCGACCAGCGCACGGTGGTCGGACGTGTTCTGGACGGAATAGGCGTCGGCGAACTCGGTCATCGCGTTCTCGAACGCGGAACTCGAACCGAGGTAACCCGCGATCTCGACGCGATCCCCCGCCCTCGCGTGAGCGTAGGCCAGGACCCTCCCGCACAGCCGCCCGTACAACTCCATCCCCCTCGGCGACATCACCTCGATCACCGCGGAGCCTTTGCCGTCGCGTAGTTGCCGCAGATAGAGATCCCGCGTCGCACCGTCGGGATCCATTCCTCTAGCCCACCCCAGAAAGATGTCGCTCGACGCCTGCATGAGGCGTTGCCCCTCGACAACGCGTCGACCCTGGTTCTCGAAGGTCGGTCCGTCGACGTACGACGCGATGACCGACGCCTGGGCTTCCTTGGCCTGCAGGAAGAGCGGGTCGCCTTCGTCGGCGCCCTCCATCAGGATTATCCACGCGCGTGTGCCGACGCTGCCGACCCCGACGACCTTGCGCGCGAGCTGAATCGGTCGGTAGGCGTCGAGCAGAAGCTGCTTATCGTGTTGGAAGGTCTCGCGGTAGGACTGCAACCTGCGGTCGAGCTGCCGGTAGGTTTCGGCGACATCGTCGACGAGGTCTTCCACCGGGACGATCAACGGCGGGTTCGCAATGATGCGTCGACGGCCGTCCGTCACCGTCGTGAGTTTGTCTAGCGCCTGAATATGGTTCTTGGAGCGCGCTTTCCGGATCAGATCTTTCGTCCGCTTACGCATCGTGGAATCGAGCTCGTGCTGGATGGTTTCGAGCTCGTCGGTGATCTCGACGTGCGAATACCAGACCTCGAGATTGCCCAGTTCCGCTTGGCGCCTGATGGTCTCCCGATATGCCAACGCACACGAAGTGGTGATTCGCCTTCGCTGCTTTCTGGTGAATTCGCGGGAGATGGCTGCCACGGCCAAACTTGCGACGAGGCGTTTGACGTCCCACTCGAACGGGCCACGATAGGTCTCGTCGAAGTCGTTGATATCGAACGCCATTCGGCGCTCCGGTGTCGCGTAGACACCGAAGTTGCTGAGGTGCGCGTCGCCACAGAGCTGAGTGGTGATGCCCGAGGACGGCGACCGCGACAGGTCGTCGGCCATCACCAAGGCGGCCCCGCGAAAGAACGGGAACTCCGACGCGGCCATCCTGCCGTACCGAATAGGCACCAACTCGGGCACACGCGTCGCGGCTTGCGTCTCGAGCAGTGCCACCGGGTCGCGCGTGGTGACAGTCAGCGCGGCAAGCGACGCCAGCGGCGTAGATCGCCTGGCCGTCTTGCCGCGCTTGCGCCGGGAGTCGCGGTCGAGGGCGGACGTCATATCCCGATTGTCGGCCTGCCTGCCCGCCGCGTCGTCACCCGTCGAGGATGGTTATCCCCGGCCCGTCTCGGCCTGCAGTTTGTCGATCATCTCCGAGGCTTCCGCCTTCGTCAGGCCGTCGGGGACCTTCTCGTCGGCCTCCTGCGCCAGGGTGTTCAGGTAGCTTTCCTGAGGTCCGGTGATCGGCTCGTCGCCGGTGACCCACTTCTCGGGATCCTTCTCGGGGTTCTGCTTGACCTGCTCGTTTTCGCTCATATGTTCGTATACGCGCTTCGGGTGCGATCCAAACCCGCTAATTCAGACGAATGACACCAATTGACTGTTCAACGACCGCGGCCGCAAGATCGAACCTCACCCCTCCTCGGATCCGGAGAATCTCGTCGCGATCCGGGAACATTGTCAGGAGCTCCACATGATTCGCTCGTCCTCCCTCGTTCGTGTCGGCCTCGGCGGTTTCGTCGTCGCAGCAGCCATGGCGACCATGCCCGCCGTCGCCGCAGCCGATCCTGTCACCGACTTCCTCTGCACTTCCGGATCGTCGCAGTTCTGCCCGGCTATGATCGCACCGGCACCCCAGGTCGCTCCAGCACCTCAGGCTGCCCCGCGGCCTGCCCCGGCTCCTGGTGCGTTCGAGTACAAGAACTGCACCGAGGCCCGTGATGCCGGCGCTGCACCTGTGTACCGCGGTGAATACGGCTACGGTCAGCACCTGGATCGCGACAACGACGGAATCGGCTGCGAGTAGTCCTCGACTTCGCACTTGTGCAGGAGAAATCGCGGTTTCTACCTGCACAAGTGCGAACTCCGCGGCCGGATAAGCTCACTCGGTGAGACGACGGCAGCAACCGCCGCTGCCGAAGAGGCACGGCCTCGACCCCGCGAGAATTCGGATGCCTGCGGATGGCGAGTGGCACACCGTCCGCGAGTTCCTGATCGACACCCTCCCCCCGCATGACCGTGACCCGCATCGACGAGATGCTCGACGAAGGCGCCGTCGTCGACATGCAGGGGCCGCTCACGTCCATGTCTCCGTACGTGCCTGGTGACGCAGTGTGGTTCCACCGAGACTTACCCGTGGAACCCGTTGTGCCGTTCGATATTTCCATCGTTCATTGCGACGATGCCGTGCTCGTGGTCGACAAGCCGCACTTCCTGCCGACCATTCCGCGGGGCGGCCACATTCTGCAGACTGCACTCGTACGTCTGCGCCTGGAGCTGAATCTGCCCGATCTGATTCCCGCCCATCGGCTGGACCGCGTGACTGCCGGGCTGGTGCTGTTCGTCGTCGACCCAGCGCTCCGAGGCGCGTACCAGACTTTGTTTCAGGACCGAAAAGTTCGCAAGGTGTACGAGGCGATCGCACCCACCGATTCGACCCTGCAGTTTCCGTGCACGGTACGCAGCCGCATCGTCAAGGAGAAGTTCGACTTCGCTGCGCGCGAGGTCGACGGTGAACCGAATGCGGAAACGCAGATCGAACTCATCGACCAACGCGGCGACCTCGGCCGCTACCGGCTGCAGCCGCGGACCGGGCGCACCCATCAGCTGCGGCTACACATGAATTCGCTCGGTATCCCGATTCTCGGCGACGACCTCTACCCGCAGCCGACCGAGCGACCCGTCGACGACTTCACAGCCCCACTCCAACTCCTCGCGTCGACCCTCGAATTCACCGACCCGCTCTCGGGCGAAATTCGTCGGTTCGATTCGCGAAGAACCCTCGAGCGGTGGCACTAGCGGAAGCCGACTACGCGGAGTCCAAAGGATCGCGTCCGCCGAGCAGCATCTCGAGGTCGGTGTAGGTCTCCAAAGGCGGTGGCTACCGATGTCCGAGTAGGACATTCGATTTCGCACCGAACCATCGAAAATCACAACGACGACGGACGCAGCTGGATTCCGTTGCAACTGCAGCGGCTCTCTACGGGGCCAGCGAGTAGAATCTAGTTCCACTAGTGATCGAGAGAATTGCAAGAGCGCGGATCTCCCGCGCACTCGAGGAGAAAATGGATGGACCTACGCCGTGTGCGGGAAGTGCGCTTCTGGGACAAAGTGCGAAGAAGTGTGAACAAAATCGCCGCTTTGTGTGAAGCCGCCGATGGTGACGGTCATCCTAGTATCGAACGGGTTGTCGCTATAGCGACCGCGGGGCCGCGGCCGGTGGAGGTACGGAACGCAAGGTTGCCCTGGGGCGTGTTCGGTCGCTGGTTGCGGTATCCGGACAAGGATGTCTTCGAGGTAGCCGACGGATTGCCCTCCCGGGATTGGACGATCGCACACGAGCTTGGACACTTGGTCCTCGGCCACGGAAAGCTCTTCTCCGAAATCGGATCTACTGCGAGCTTGAGATCCGAGCCAAGCACGGTCATGTCACGGTCCTGCGGAGCAGCGTCACACGAGCGCTGCGAACTCGAGGCCGAACGATTCGCGGCACTGTTGTTGGACCGCTTGAGAGTCATAGCTGACCTGTCCGCCAGTGGAACGCAGGAGCTCTTAGGTTGATTCTGATCGCGATTGCGGTCCTGCTCTGGGTTGTGGCATTCGTTCGTCTTGCGCGCTGGGCAGCTAGTCCAGCGTTGTCCCCATCGCTCGGTGCCGCGATAGTGCTGTCCTCGTTGGCTGCACGCGTAACTTTGTTCAACGTACCGGCGCTCTCCGAGTGGCTTGACAACGTGACAAGCTGGCCCAATCTGGCGACCCTCGCTCAGTTGCTGTTTTTGGTCAGCGCCACAGCAGGAGCCCAGATCGTGGTCATCGGCCTTATCCCGGAGATAGGCAGTCCAGGACGCATCGTGCGCTACATGCTGGCGTTGGGCCTCGTAGTTGCGGTTCTCGTGACAGTCCTCTTTGCCGCCGCCGGCAGAAGAAGCCGACTATCGGTGTATGAGTACGCCTCCGAATACTCCGCCGATGGCTGGATCGCCGGCGCCTTTCTGCTGACTATCGGCTACGGCGCGACGGGTTGCGTCGCTATCACAACTATTTCGATCAGGACACTTCGGCGCAGCGGCAGTCGGTGGAGGCCACAGCTACTGCTCCTGGCAATTGGCAGTGGCCTGTTCGCCTGCTACGCCCTCTCCAGGGCCGCCCTGATCTGGGCGAGTCGCGTCGACAAACATTGGTCGGTTCGGCCGGTCTTCGACGCTGGCAGTGCGATTGCCGCAGTGGCGTGCGTTCTCGTCGTCATCGGCTTGACCTGGGAAAGCGCTGGTGCTGTCGTCCGCGCGTGGCGGTACTTGAAGCGTTCACAAGCTCTGTTTGCGCAGATTGACCTTGTGGCACCTGATATGACGAAGCAGGCCGACCGGGTCGCAGGATGGTCCGTCACCCGCCGAGCCGAGGCGCGCTCGGTGGCAATACTCGACTTTCTGACTCTGTGAACCGTACCGGGTTTGATGCCGCTTCGTTCTTTGTGAAGGATGAAGCATATGTCGAAGCGTTACCCGGCCGAGCAACGTGAGCGTGCGGTGAAGATGGTCCTAGACCACCTCCACGAGTACAACTCCGTGTACGGCGCGTGCAAGGCGATCGGACCGAAATTGGGTGTCGGCGCGGAGTCACTCCGGCTCTGGACACGCCAGGCTCAGATCGATGCCGACCAAGCTCGCGGTGCAACAACGGAGGAGCAGCAACGTATCAAGGAACTCGAACGTGAGAACCGAGATCTCAAGGAAGCCAACGAGATTCTGAAGTCGGCATCGATTTTCTTCGCGAGGGAGCTCGACCCTCGCCGCCGCAAATAGTCCAGTTCATCGATCAGATGCGTGCAGAGAACTACCGGGTCGAGTCGATCTGCCGCGTGCTCACCGAGCACGGAGTGCAGGTCGCCCCACGTACGTATCGCAACTGGAAAACCGCACCACCATCGGCCCGCACGATCTCCGACGCCTACCTCACCGACGCTCTCCGCGACACGGTCGGCGAACCGGAAGAGCTGTACGGTCGGCGCAAGATGTACCGTCACCTGCGCAGGAAGGGCCATAGCGCCGCTGCCTGCACGGTCGACCGGCTGATGGGCGACGAAGACATGTCCGGCGTCGTTCGAGGCAGACGGCATCGCACCACGATCCAGGGTGGCAAGAATGCCACGCGGGCCCCTGACCTACTCGACCGTGACTTCACTTCCGAGGCCCCGAATCGGAAATGGGTCACCGACTTCACGTACACCAGAACATGGGCGGGGTTCGTCTACGTCGCGTTCGTCATCGACTGCTTCTCCCGAGCTATCGTGGGTTGGCACGCCTCGACGGTGAAAGACACCAATATGGTCACCACGGCGCTGAAGATGGCACTGTGGCGACGAGATCACTGTGGTCACCGCGTCGGCTCAGGGCTCATCCATCACAGCGACGCCGGCAGTCAATACACGTCGATCGCGTTCGCGGAAACGCTTGTGCTCGAGGGGATTGCGGCATCGATCGGCAGTGTCGGTGATGCCTACGACAATGCGTTGGCGGAGAGCACAATTGGGTTGTTCAAGACCGAGGCGGTATCGAAGAGGAGTCCGTTCCTGAACGGCCCGATGAAGACGATCGACGATGTCGAGTTCGCCACGATGGGATGGGTCGACTGGTTCAACCAGCGACGCCTGCACAGCACACTCGATTACCTCACACCAGACGAATTCGAGGAGGTCTACTACAGTCAAGAATCGGCACTCCCCCCGGAGATGTTGCAAGCGTAGAAGCGGCAAGAAACCCGGTACGGTTCACTGATCACAGACACAGGTTCCGAGGAATTCGGCATCAAGTCCAATGAGGTCAATGAATCGACACCGATAGCTCGAGCCAAGAAGATTGCAGACTGGCTCGAGCTTCGCCTGCCTCGGGACCAGGGAACACTGCATCCCCACGATCTCGCACCGCCTCCGGGCTGGCAGGCCGCCGCTTGGGTCAATCTGGTGCTTACGCAAAGACCGTCGGATGAACAAGCGCAGCTATTGCGTTCATTGCACCCTTGATTGGTCAGGTTTCGTCAGGCAATCTACGTTCCGTTTCCTCTCGAGCAAGCTGCTCGGCCAACTTCAGCACTCGCGACTGTGCCTCCAGCGAGAGACCCGCGCTTCGCCGCGCAATCTCTACGGCGCCCTCTGCTTTGGCGCCCTCCGCGCTCACTGCGCCGTTCGGACCGACCCGGTACGCGTAAGCTTCGTTGCTGAAGTATTCAGGCCGTACGCCGAAGAAGGCTGACAACGCCGACACGATGTCGTACGCCGGACGCGGATTGCGACCGCTACGAAGCTGGGAAAGATAGGGTGCAGACAAACGCCCCCCAGCATCCGTCACCCACTGCGCGACCTCGGTGTTGGTATAGAAGCTACCGTCCGGCGCGCGAACCGTTGCAAACAACCGATTCAGCCGATCGGCGAAGCTCACGAGATCTCCTGCACGGTTGGTTCCAATGTCTCAGGGCGCTGATCCTACCCGCGCAGGGACGCATCGCCGAGATCACGCCCAATCGAAGTGGAACGACCGTACTCTGACCCGTTTCGGACTCGCAGACCATATCGCTCGAGCGGGAGTAGGTCGATCTCGGACTGCTTCAACTCGTACGTCGAGGACAGGCCGCGAGCGCCGCGCCAACTACGACGCCCTGCGCACGCTCAGGACTCACCCTGCAACACCTTCGACTTGATCGGATTCAGTGGCGAACGAACCGACACGGTCGTTAGTAGTAGAAACGGCGACTGCGCCCGCTACAGCTGCAACTGCAGCAAAAGCTATCCACAAATTGCCAAACAGATTGAGCGCGTCGACCGGAGTCGCGTCGGTCAGTACTGCGATCGCAATAGCAACACCCACGACGCCGCCGACCTGGCGGGTCGCATTGTTGACTCCGCTAGCAACTGCATACTCAGCCGAGGGAATTGTCGACACGGACATGCTCCCGAGAGCAGGCCAGACCATTCCGAATCCTGCACCGCACACGATTGCTGCCGGAAGCCACGACCCCGCATAGTTCGGTTGCGCATCTACCAACAGGTAGTACAGCCAGGTTCCGATCGCCGCGAATATCGCGCCTGGCAACAAGACTGCCCGTGATCCGAACTTGTCATAGATACGCCCGGCCGGTCCGGCAACCACCACTGCCGCAGCCGGCGGGGCAGACACAGCGAGTCCGGCGGCGAGCACCGAGTAACCCCACACCTCGGTGAGAAAGAGGACGTTGGCGAGGATAGTCCCAAAATACGAGACAGCGAAGAGGGTCGTTGCGATGTTGCCCACTGCAAATGACCGGTGCCGGAACAAGCTCGGTTCGATGATAGGTGATGGATGTGATCGACTTCTGATGTACACCCAGACGCCGAAGACCACAGCGAGATCGAAAGTAACGAAGGTTTTCCAAGAGAACACTTCCCACTCTGGAGCTTTGGTCACTGCCAATGCAAGTAGTCCGACTGATATTGCGGCGAAGACTGCGCCCAGGACATCGGGGATCTTCTGTGAGGCACCATCCTCCGCGCCGTCCTCCTTAACCCAGAAGACAATTGCTCCCAGCGCAAGAATTCCGACGGGGATGTTGACCAAGAAAACAAGCCGCCAGTCCATGAGGTCCACAAGCAGGCCACCAAGCGCCTGGCGTGTCCCCGGTGAACGGGGCCATCTCGTTTTAGAGTCTTGTTGCCCCTGAAGTGGGCGGATAGGACGATGGAGAACATGGCTGGACGGAAGCGCAACTCTGCCGAGGACATCGTGCGCAAACTGCGCCGTGCCGATGAGCTGACCGCTGCAGGCAAGACGCAAGAGGAGATCGCGGCGGAGCTCGAGGTGTCGGCGGCGACGTTGTACAACTGGCGGCGTCAGTACGGCGGGATGGACACCGATGCCGCGAAGGAACTCAAGGAGCTGCGCGAGCAGAACGGCAAGCTCAAACGCCTGCTCGCCGAGGCCGAGCTGGAGAAGGACGCACTGCGGGAGGTAGCGAAGGGAAAATTCTGAGCCCAGCCGCCAAGCGCCGCGCCGTCGACATGCTCGTCAACACCATGAGTCTGTCGAAACGTCTGGCGTGCAAAGCTGTTGGGCTTGCCCGCTCCACCTACGCACGAACACCGATCGCCGACACACCCGCGGATCCCGACGCGGCCCTGAGGGCGTCGCTGCGGACATACGCAGGCTCGCATCCACTGCACGGCTTCCGTCGCGCCTGGGCGCATCTGAGGCACGACCAGGGCATGTCGGTGAACAAGAAGAAGGTGCACCGGCTCTGGAAGGAGGAGGGTCTGCAGGTTCGGATCTATCATCCCCGCAAACGCGCCGGCATCAGCTCCTGCCCGCAGATCGAAGCCGATGCGCCGAAAGTGGTGTGGGCTATGGATTTTCAGTTCGACTCCACGGTGGATGGGAAAGCGATCAAGATCGCGTCGATGATCGACGAACACACCCGGCAGTCCCTGTTGAACATCGTGGAGCGCTCGATCACCGCGCAACGACTGACCGACGAGCTCGACAAGACGTTCGCGCTGTGGGACGGACCGCCGATGGTCCTGAGAATGGACAACGGTCCGGAGTTCATTTCGCATGTGCTGCAACAGTTCTGTCGCGACCGTGTCGGTATCTCCTACATCCCGCCGGGGACGCCGTGGAACAACGGACACATCGAATCGTTCAACAACCGACTACGGAAGGAGTGCCTGAACCGCAATCACTGGACGAGCCTTCTCGAAGCGAGGGTGGTGATCGAGGACTTCAAAGACGACCACAACCATCGACACCGGCACTCATCACTCGGCTACCTCACGCCGTCCGAGTACGCTGCCCAATGCACCCACAACCACCAACCGGTCGAGGGTTGCGAGATCGACTGAAATCAATCACACCGTGGCTCTAGAACACGGTGGCCCGACTATCGGGGACCTGCCACGCCGGTCCAACGCCCGCAGCAAAGGCCGCGGTGCCCCCGAAGATGGCTACCGCACTGCCCATCCGCGCCCGCGGAAATGCCGAAATCAGCAGTGCTTGAGCGCAAGGAACCATTGCCGCTGCGCCGAGGGCCTGTAATCCGCGTGCAGCTGTAAGGACATCAACGGACGGAGCCGCGGCACACGCACCCGAACCAATGGTGAATAGTGCCATACCGAGCAGCAAAACCCTCTTACGTCCCCATCTGTCGGCTATTCGGCCGCTGGGAACGAGGAAGGCAGCGAATACAATGTTGTACGCGTTGAGGATCCAGGAAAGGTCTGCACTGGTCGAACTCGGGAAGTGATCTCTGACGTCGGGGAATGCGACGTTGACAATCGTTGCATCAAGAAAGGCCATGAATGCGGCGATCGCAGTCACCACTATCAATTTGGAGCGATAACTTTTCCTGGCTGGTGCAGAAGTGGACATCGGACTCCTCGTTCCATTCTTGGGTATAGACGGCTTTCGTTGTCCAGAGCAGAGCTATAGCCGCGCCCGCCGTCACACTGGCGTCGAAGACGAAATGAACTGCGTTGCTATTGCAACACCGAGCGATGGTCACCAAGCTAGCGCGACATCCGCAACGTTGCAATAGCAACGTCTAACAGTGCCGTACGTCACAGCACTTCAGACGTGCCATACACACCCGGGGGCGGTCGAGTACCAACATCGACCCGCTCTCGGAGTCGCAGTCGCATCATGCCCTCGCACGCGCAACCCCCAATGCCCACCGGTTGCCCGTGGAGCCCTGAAGGGGGCCAACACTGCCATCTCTAGTAGTTGCAATCGCACAGCACCCTCTCAATGTTCGAAGCAGTCCGACAAGGCGGGTTGCTCATCGACCGTGTCGACGACATGTCGAACGTGCGAAGGTGGATCGGCACAAAAGAACGCTGACCAACCATGCGTGCGGCCAGGTTTGGAGAACGAAGATCTGACCGCGGCAAGTTCAAGGCAATCGAATTATTCGACAAAGACGAGACGGATGCACCCACATTCTTTTGGAGTTTCCGCACCCCAATCAGGCGGATACCCGTGTGTTCGACCAAATTGTCTCTATCGAACGACACACTGCGGTTCCGTTACCGACTCCAGTCCCGTTATTCTCACCGCGATTCGTCATAGCGCCGAGTTGTCAACTGCAGAACGCTCGAAACGCCCTTAACGGCAACGCATTCGACTCACCGTGCTTGATAGTAGGCGTGGCGCTCCTGCGCTCGATCGCGCTATGGTTCCAGTTGACACGAACCGACAGTTCGGTTCTGTCGGCCTACAAAAGCGAGAGGAACGGGGAGCATCATGCTGAACATGGCCGTTCGATCGATATGGTCCCAGGCAATTTCACCATCCGGTGATCAATCTGATGGTTATCGACGCTGATGCGAGCGAGGTGCCGCAGGACTCGTGTACGCCTCACACAGAGTGAGTACCGCAGTCCAGATATAGGAGCAACGGATGCTGCTTGGTTCTACTGATGACAAGCGAAAGAGCCTCGGTCTGCGACTAGAGGTTCTGAAAGCCGTCGAGCACGCACTGCACGATCTCTCAACTGTGTTCGGACATCTCAATGCTGCCCGTGATCGCAGGGATGCACGCGGGCGGCTGGTTGCTGCGTTTTCCTGGTCAGCAGAGCAAGCCGATGCCGTCCTCGCGCTGCAGTTCGAACGAGTTAATCTCGAATCCCGGAACCGAATCACCCAAGAAATCAACGCTGTTCAGGCGGCATTGAACGATTGGCCGAGCACCTGAGGGAGTCCGTTCACCGCTCGGAAATCTACTTGCCCGCGCGGATTGGCTCCAGAGCGTGCTCGCCCAGGCTGGCCGACCGAAACACATTCGACAACAGAGGAGTGCAAGTGAACCGCAGATTGATTTACACAGCAGCCGCAGGAGCGTTGGCGGTGTCCTTTTCCATCGCAGTAGCCACCCCGTCGTCGGCCGCAACCTTCGAAGCCGGAGACGTTTCGTTTTCTGTCACACAGGACGGGACAACGGTTTCCGTCGAATACACCAACAACGCGGGCGTCGATCTCGACTGCTTTTCAGGAGGGTTCGCTTTCGTCGACGGTCAAGCACCACCTGTCACAAACTTGCCGGGATTCTCGTTTCAGTCCGAAGCCGCAGTGCGCGTGTCACCCGGTACCGGGACAACGACCTTCGAAGGTGTTGAGCCCGGGGACTATGCACTGGTGGCCCGATGTGACGTCGTTGACGCTGAGACTCTGACTGCGTGGGCATCCTCTCTTCCTGATCAAGACGCGTTCCCTCCGTTCCCAGGGATCTTCATGAAGCCGCAGCTGCCGTCCGTGTCCATAAGCTCATAGGGCGAAATAGCGGTTGACAGCGAGGTGATCCCTGAGGACACCATTTGGCGGCAAGCGCATTCCAGGCGGTTCGAATCCGCCGTTTGGTCCGAGCAGATATATGCGTATCGCATACACTCTTGCGATGAGAGTGAACTTGGAAGCAGCGATCAACGCGTGGCACACCAGTGTGAATGCGGGCGATCTTGCACAGTCCGCCGAAGCAGTCGGGGATCCCATTGTCGTTCTTGGTCCTTAGCCTCGATCCATGGACGGAGATAGTGGGTGTCGGTCGGTGGAGGATGATCGGTCTGTGGTGTTCCATGGGGCTGCGTGAACCGCTGGTCTGCCCAGCTTTTCCACGATTGTCGGTCCTCGGGTCGGTGTGGCGGGTTGATGAAGTCACGCGAGTGTGGGTGGCCTGGACCCGATGATGCTGCGCCACAGTTGAAGCCATGCATCGAGCCAAGGCCAACGCCGGGGTAGATGCAGCGTTGGTGTGCGTTGAGGCCTGACGAAGCGAGCAGGGATGTTGACGATCTTGCGACGCAGAGTCACACCTCGAGCCCTCGTGAACGTGCCGCCAGCGACAGTCCCGGACGCCCGGAGCAGGTTGTGGGCGATCGCCGCGCACAGCACCCACGCGGAGTTCGCGCCGAACGATCCCGACGGCATGTGCGCCAGAGGGCCGTCGATCAGGTCGGAGAACACGGTCTCGATGATCGCGTGCGCCCGGTGGGTGACATCTGCGGTGGTGGTTGGCAGGGTGGTGTTGGTGAAAAATGGGTGATACCGCCAGATCGGGAAGAGTGCGTCACGATAGCGGGCGTCCTTGACTCGCCGGACGATCAGTCGTGCGGTGACGGGGTGTGCGGTGGAAGAGAAAGCGGTGAAGGTGGTTTCGGCGACTTCGGCGTCGGAGATCCAGCCACCGGTGTCGGGGTCGCGGACTGCTCCTGGGTACCGCACAGGCGTCCACGCATGATCGGCGATGGAGTCGATGGCCTGCTGGACGAGCCGGTTCTTGATCAGCACGAACGAGAACTCGACACCGGCGTTGATACAGGTCCGGACGACGCGGTTGTTGCCGTAGGCGGAGTCGCCACGGACCATGATCTTCCCGGTAGCGCCGGCCATCCGAGCGGTTGCGATGGCTTGCGCGATCATCCGCGGCGCACCGGTACCGGACCCGGTCTTCCCTGCTCGCAGCCTCATACCGGTGATGACCGGTGCCGAGTCGGCGGTGCTGATGACCGTGGCGAGCGGTGAGAGTCCTTTGCGGAGGATCTGTTTTCCGGCGATCTTGCTGTGACCGTAGGAGGCGCCTTGTTTGGCGTGCCCGTAGACCGGGCGCAGGAGTGAGTCGATGTCGATGAACGCCCGATCCGCGATCCCGGGCAGAATATTCGTGCGGTCGGCGAGAGCGATGACATGTGCACGAAGGACTGATTCGAGCTGCCGGTTGTGACCGAAAGTGAACTCGCGCAACAACGTTCCTACAGTTGACGGTGCGTAGACGGATCCGAAGAGATGTTTCATGCCTCCGGATCGGAGGAGGTCGATGTCGTCGATACTGTCGGCACCCGCGCACATCGCGGCGATCAGTGTGGTCAGCTTCGGTGCGAGGTTCGCTGCACCCGACGAGACCTTGGTTGTTGTGATCGCGATCCTCTCCGCGAGTAGATCGGTCAGCCCGGTCTGGTCCGCGAGAGCCATCACAGGCACCAGGCCTGCACACGACACGAGATGGTCGTCGTCGAATCTCGCGGAATCAGGATGGAAGGTGTGGGATGATCGCACTGGAAGTGTCCTACTCGAGCGGTCCGATTTGTTGTGTGAGAACTCAAATCTTTCCAGCTCGGAGGGCACTTTCTTCAGTTCGACACCCCACTACCTTCCAGTTCTATCGGTGGATCGAGGCTTAGAATTCACCGACCCGCTTTCGGGCGAAGTTCGTCGGTTCGACTCCCAACGGACCCTCGAGCGGTGGCGCTAGTGTCGCGTGTTTGAATTGGTTTGACAGTGTCGGGATGCGAAAATGAGGGATGCGAATCGCACCTCTCGGGTTGATCGACGGCGACAGGGACAAGCTCGAAGCGATCTTGCGGGCACCGACCGCGCCTGCAGGGTTGGCGTTGCGGGCGAGGATCGTGTTGCTCGCCGCCGATGGGGTGTCGAATTCGGAGATCGCACGCAGGTGCGGCGTTTCGCGTCCGACGGTGATCACCTGGCGTGGACGGTACGGCGAACGAGGCATCGACGGCCTGTCGGACCTGCATCGATCGGGCCGGCCGCGGACGCTCGATCACTCGGCGATCGTGACAGCGACGTTGATGCCGCCACCGAAGAAACTCGGTGTCACACATTGGAGTTCGAGGTTGCTAGCCGACCATCTCGGGATAAGTTTCTACGCTGTAGCCAACGCTTGGCGTGAGTACGGTGTGCAGCCGTGGCGGGCGGAGACGTTCAAATATTCCACCGACCCGGAGCTCGTCGCCAAGGTCCACGATGTCGTCGGTCTGTACCTCGATCCACCCGAGAACGCGATCGTATTGTCACTGGACGAAAAGTCCCAGATCCAGGCCCTCGACCGCACCCAACCGATGCTCCCGATGCAGCCCGGTTCGGTCGAGAGGCACACCCACGACTACAAACGACATGGCACCACAACACTGTTCGCAGCACTCGATATCGCCACCGGCAAGGTCACCGCCTCCTGCAAACCGCGCCACCGCAGTACCGAATACCTGGCGTTCCTCAAACAGGTCGCACGGGCCTACCCCAGCCAGGAGCTGCACCTGATCGCCGACAATTACGCCACCCACAAGACCCCCGAAGTCAAAGCCTGGCTAGCCGAGAACCCCCGCATCGCAGTCCATTTCACTCCGACATCAGCGTCGTGGCTCAATCTCGTCGAAGTGTGGTTCGGGGTCATCCAACGTCAAGCACTCGGCCGCGGCGTCTTCACCTCCGTCACCGATCTGACATCGAAAATCCGTGCGTTCATCAACGGCTGGAACACCCGCGCCACACCATTCGTCTGGACCAAAACCCCGGAGGAAATCCTCAAGAAAGCGACCCGTAAAACGACTTCAAACACGAGCCACTAGCGAAAGTCGATTACGCGGAGTCCAAAGGATCGCGCCCGCCGAGCAGCATCTCGAGGTCGGTGTAGGTCTCCAAAGACGCAAAGTGACGCGAATAGAGTTCCACAGTGTCGCGGGTCGGATCGCGGTCGCCGGTCGGGTCGTGCAACGTTCGAGCCACATCTACAACATGCACCAACCGAACATAGGACTGATCTCCGGCAATGCCCGCGGGATATTCTATTTCCCGCGCCCACTCCTCGAGCTTTGATCTCGCGGTCACTTCGTCGACGGCATAAACCAGGCAAAAATCCTCTCGATAGAACTTACCGATTCCGTCGGTTTTTCCGAGCTCGAATACTGCAATTCCGAAGTAAGTGTTGTCGACATCGGCCATGGCCGCGAGGCTACCAGGCACTGTACACATGGCTACCGCTGTCCGAGTGCGACATTCGACGACACACCTGTCGATCGAAATCACAACGTCGACGAAAGCAGCGATCGAGCGACTGGGTCTTGCAATATGGTCACCTAGTGTTTGCTGCAACTTCTGCGAAACGCATCGAAGACTGCGCGTAAGTTAAGTCGACCACGGAACTCAACCGGAAGAGCGCGACGCACGTTTGGCGACCAACAGTTCCAGGTCCGCGCGCGCAAGAACGGTGTCGACAGTGTCGCCGTGTTGACTGAAGGCAATTCCGGACGACCAGGAACTCGTCGTAGCGGCGTGAAGTCGGTCGACGATCGCACGTGCACCACGCTCGTCGATACCTGGCAACACAATGACGAATTCGTCGCCGCCGATCCGGGCGACCACATCAGTAGATCGGACATTGGCGCGCACCTCGGCGACGAGTTGAGCCAATACCTGATCGCCGACGTGGTGACCGTGCTGATCGTTGACTTGTTTGAAGTGATCCAAGTCGACTATGACCAATGCAAGCGACACCGCGGTCTTTTCGAAATCACGCAATTGTTTGGCGATTATCCGACGAAACCCGATGCGGTTGAGCGCACCTGTGAGGGGATCCGTTTCGACCTGTCGCTGTAGCCGCCGATGCAAGTAGCTCGCAGCCTCGAGACAGAACAGAGACGCGAGCATCAAATTGATCCACGTCACCACGAGCGCGCTGGACGGGTTGAACGCGAGTGCTACTCCCGATGCCGTGATGGCAACGCCCGTGGCAGTTCTCGCAATCAGCCGGCTGAAGCACCACCCCAGGTAGCACGCAAGCATGGGGTAGAAGATCAGATTGTTGATCGCGACGATGCCTTGCGTGGAGACAGCCATCTGCACGGCCGTGACCGCTATGAACAAGTAACAACCCACGAGGGCGCACACCGGCGGGAACCTGCTACCCAACATGGCCGGGATCGACACAGCTACAGCAGCAACGCCTGTCCACAACCACGTCCACGCACTGCCGAGTACGCCTGGGTTCGACGTGACGGCGTCGAGGACGCCGCTGGCAGCGACAACCGCCGCCGCCAGTGACGTGACATTGGCGAAGGGTGGATTGGACCACAGCCGGGTCTTCAGCTTGCTCACCGGACCCCGGTGTCTCTGCGCCATGACGAACATTCTCGACGTCCGACTGCGAACTCGCTCGCTGACCGCGTTGAATCGCTGAACCTCGGATAGATACGAACAAGCCCGGCCTACCCTTGCGGGCAGACCGGGCTTGGACAACGCACTTCTGGCGGAGGTAAGTGCATGGCATTCAAACCTGTCGGCGGAAACGCGTCGGATGCTGGATAAATGGCCTGAACTGCAGGTTTAAGCTGCTGAGCCTTGCCGGTCGCTTTGCTCCATTGCGTCCAGTTCGGCCGAGACGGTGTCACGACCAGCGTCAAAGGCCGCGAGCAACGGTCTCTGCGCCAACGAGAGAGTGATACGCCACGCAGGGATGCGGCCGCCTGAGCTGTTGTACAGGTAGTCGGTCTTGCCTGGGATCATGAGGATGTGGTCGTCTTCCACCGGGATGCGGTAGGCGACGTATCCGTGATCGGTGATCAGTGCGAATGGATAGCCACCCTCGAAGGCGTAGATGTCTGACCCGTCAGCTTGCGGGGTTTGTCGCATCGTGGAGGGTGCAGTGCGCTGGTGTTCGCGAAACGGAAGACTCGATGCTTCGACAGTCGGATCGACGGTGGGAACAGGCGTCGGTAGTAGCTGGTCGAGGTCGCCCGACTCTTGCATCTCACGAGCGATGGCGATGTTTGCCCGGGCGATGGTGCGGAGACTGCGCTCCGCTTGTGCTAGTTGGCCTTCTTTGCGGTGTTGTTCTAGGTGCTCTTCATTGGGTATTTGATATTTGGGGTTGTTCATAGTATGCCTCCGTTTTATGCATGTTCCGTTTGTAGAACACTCGCTATCATTGTAAAATCAGAGAAACGCTAATTAGAACCACAGTAGCCGTGATAACATGCGATTCAACTAGACAATTCCAAATCAATCGCAAGTCAACTTCTTATAACCGGAGACCAAATGCACATATCGAAACTCAGCCTCGTAAACTACAGAAACTTCGCCAACGCCAATCTAACGTTTAATGCTGGGATTAATACAGTTCTCGGCGAGAATGGGTCGGGCAAAAGTAATGCGTTTCGCGCTATACGACTCCTGCTAGATGCAAACATGTTGCCATCAGCCTACCGAATCAACGATGACGACTTTCATCGCGGTCTAGCGGATTGGCGAGGCCACTGGATAATCATCAGCCTCGAATTTGAAGAAGTCTCAGCCGATGAGTCGATTCAGGCCTTATTCGTCCACGGCGCAGGAAACCTCGGTACTACACCTATCGAGCTGGCCACATACAACTTAATCTACCGACCAAAAAAAGAAATCCGCATCAAGCTATCTGAAGTGTCCGACGGTGACATACTGGCCATGCAAGCCATTCGTAAGAGCATCACAAGTGAGGATTACGAAACAGTCTTCACTGGTCGGAGTGCGGCAAACTTCAGTGACCCTCAAGTATACAGAGATATTGTGGGCGATTTTGATCTCGCCGAATTTCCCGGTGAGATCGATACCGACCTAGTGGGCGTTCAATTGCCGAAGCAGTTGTCGGTAGCACGAGAAATATCTTTCACGCATATACAAGCACTTCGCGATGTTGTCTCCGATTTTCAGAACAACCGAACCAACCCCCTAAAGACTCTCCTCAAGCACAAAAGTGGAGAAATCGACCCAACCGATTTCAAATCAATCACCGATAAGGTGAACGCATTAAATGAGGAGATCGAAAAGTGGCCGGATGTCGGTGAAGTTCGTGACGATGTACAGAACATGATCCTGGACACAGTGGGTGTTGCGTACTCACCCTCGTCGTTATCAATATCATCGGAACTTCCCGGTGATGCCGATCGGCTGTTTCAATCACTGAAGCTGTTCGTCGGTGAGCACGGGGAGGAACATGAAGGTGCAGTTCACGACCTCAGCTTAGGTGCTGCGAATCTCATATACCTAACGCTGAAGCTACTTGAGTTCAAGTACCAGAAAGCTAACCAATCCGTCGCAAATTTTTTACTGGTTGAAGAACCTGAGGCGCATATTCACACCCACATCCAACGGACTTTGTTTGACCGTCTCAACTATCCCGATACGCAAGTGATTTACTCGACCCACTCAACGCAGATATCAGATGTGAGCAATATTCGTAGCATGAACATTCTCGGCCGCGAGGGGAAAGCGTGCGAGGCATACCAACCTGCAAACGGACTGGAGACAAAGCAGGTGCGAAACCTCCAGCGCTACTTAGACGCGATACGCAGCAACCTATTGTTTGCGAAAAGCGTCATACTCGTAGAGGGGGACGCAGAAGAGATTTTGATTCCAGTCTTGATTAGAAATGTACTTGGCATAAGCCTCGACGAGCTTGGCGTGAGCTTGATTAATATTCGAAGCACTGGCTTCGAGAACGTAGCATCACTCTTCGATGACAAGCGCGTACGCAAGAATTGCTCAATCATTACCGATAAAGATGCAGCAATACTGGACACTACTTCCAATCCGAGCGATGACGCGCCAACTAAAAAGTACAAACTGAAAGTTGCAGCTTCTCATAAGAGTGGAGAGAAACGGCATGCGGCAATGGAAGCGTTTACTTCTGGAAATCAGTGGATTAAAGCTTTCTACGCAGACCACACATTCGAAGTCGACCTTGTAAAGGCGGGGAACGCAGACCTTGTGAAGAAGCTGGTCAATGACGTATACGACGACCCGACTACGATTACGCTTGCGAAGTCTGAACTAGGAAGTGCTGACGTAGCGAAGTATGGCCGACGCATACTACGGATGGCTACTAATGCCAAGAAAGGATGGTTTGCGATCTTACTTGGGGGACAAGTCGACAAGGACGCGAAAATCCCTACATATATTCTCGAAGCACTGCAGTTTGCCCATCCGCAGTTCTCAACGCAAACCCTGTACAACATCTTGAAATACCGACTTGGGCTCGCACTGATTAACGGTACGTGCACTGCCGTAGATGGCAAAACCTATAAAACTCATCTAGAATCGTTTCATAGCGGGGAAACTGATTTTGAGGAGATAAAGGAACACACGGCGACGTTCTTGAGCAACGATGTAATCAATGACCTGCTCGGAGTTTACTGATGCCACTAATATGGGAGTCCGGTGCACTGACAGACGAACAAGCTTTAGCAATAGAGACGCCCGGTAACGTGTTCCTGGTCGCTTGCCCGGGTAGCGGGAAGACTAGAACCCTTGCTTACAAGGTTGCTAGCGAATTGAGCGATTTGGATTCGCACAAGAAGTTCGTCGTAGCTATTACGTACACCAATAAGGCTGCGAACGAGATTGAAGATCGGATTGCAACACTAGGTGTAGACACTGAGCAACTTTGGATCGGTACCATTCATTCATTTTGTCTTGAGTGGATAATCAAGCCTTACAGTGTGTATCACCCAGACCTCGTCGCTGGCTTCAGCGTAATAAACTCTTATGAGTCTGAAGAGATCCTCAAGAGGCTATGCGTCGGCAGGGGATTAACTACTTATGACTGTAACTTCTATTACACTGGAGCAGGTTATGAGCTCGCATGCCTTGACTCCAAAAAGCACTCTAAGATAGACGCTGTTCTAGCGGAGTACTTCGATGAGCTTAAGTCGACGAATCAACTAGACTTTGAATCAATCTTGAAATACGCGCATGAATTAATGCAGGATAATCCTTCAATTGCGAAGATCTTGAGCAACATTTTTGAGTTTATAGCAGTTGATGAGTATCAAGACACAAGGTTAATACAGTACGAGATCCTAGCCGCAGTCATAAGCGCCGGGAAGGACACGCCCCGTTCCTTCATCGTGGGCGATCCGAACCAAGAGATATTTTCGTCTCTTGGCGGTTACGCAATGGACGTCGTAGAGTTGAGTACTCTCACACAAAAACCTTATACACCACTCAAGTTGAGTAGGAATTTTAGATCGTCTGAAAAGATCGTAGCTTACTTTGAAAACTTCAATACGAACAGCACGACCATCGTAGCTGCATCGCCCGAGAAAGACTATGCCAGCGAGATTACCCTCAATCAAACTGTTCAAGTCGATGACCTGGCCGCCGAGATTGCTAGATTAGTAAATCATAGCGTCAAAGATCTAGGAATCGACCAAAGCGAGATCTGCATACTCGCCCCTTGGTGGATACACTTGGCCTCGATGACTCGAACGCTGGTTCAAAACCTACCAGAGTATGAATTTGATGGACCTGGCCTTGTGCCATTTGACCGGGACCGAGATAACTTTTGGTACAAGGTCGCCAAACTTGCACTCACTCACGCGTCTCCAGAGATGTACGTGCGCAGGCTCAGATGGGCAAACGAGGTACTTCTAGACCTTAATGCGTGCGGTGCAGACACTTCCAACCTAGACGGGCGTGATTACCTACGCGCATCAAACTCGCTTGCCATCAACGAAGAAAACGGCATCGCTTACCTCCGCGAATACTTCAAGTCCATTATGGAGCTACTGAACATCGACTACAGCCTGTTCGTAACGCTCACAAATCAATATGAAGCATTCTTCGCGAGCTCGGAAGCTAGAGTGACTCGACTAGTTAACGAGGGTAACGCTTACGTGCAAGATGTAAAAGCGTTCCGTCGAGTGTTTCGAGACCGAACAGGCATCACAGTTTCGACAATTCACGGAGTTAAGGGAGGGGAGTTTGATACGGTCATAGCTTATGGATTGCTCCATGATATCGTCCCGCACTTCGCTGATCCGAGACCCGTGGATAGCGCGAGCAAGCTTTTGTATGTCTTAAGCTCACGGGCGCGAAAGAACTTGCATCTCATTGCCGAGCGTAGATCTAATCGATTTGGTCTATATAAAACGTCATTACCTCTAAGAGATGTCAATTACCTCTACGACAGGAACTAATCGGAGCCACCACTCAGATCAATGTTTAATTGACGCCAATTTCTAAAACACCAAGCGAGATTTGAACCCCTCTGACCTCTGGAAAACAAAAGTGCGCCGAGTTGGACTTAAAAAGTTCAAACTCGACGCACATCTGTTATTTGAAAATGATTTTCACTTGGCGGAGGTAAGTGCATGGCATTCAAACCTGTCGACTCAGACGCGTCGGATGCTGGATAAGTGGTCTGAAATGCGGCTTTAAGCTGCTGGGCGTTGCCGGTCGCTCAGCTCTGCTGCGGCCTGCTCGGCAGCGACGACCGCACGGGTACCTTCCGCGATGATGATGGCGCGGGCGACAAACCGGAGCGCCCGGTCGTCGAGTTCGTCTGCAAGAAAAGTGGTCGGCTGTGCGTCACAAACCGATCCGCTATCCAAGAGGCGTCCAGACGGGAAATCCGATTTTGTCGGGTTTGTCGGTGACGAACGTGACGCTGAAGACTGCACGCGTGACCCCGACGTACAGACCGCATGCAGATTTGGGTGTGAGGAGTGTCCCTTTGGTGAGGAACGCCTTGATCGGTCCTGTCGGGAAGATGAGCACACGTTCGTGAGTCAAACCCTTTGACACTCCGAAGTTAGCTGCTTCATGTCCTCCCGGAATAGCGGTGGCGATTGTCTGCCGTAGCGCTGCAGGGCGGTACGTCTCTACATACGCATCGACATGCTCCGGGGCGATGGCGAATACGCCATCGTGCTCGGAGCTGCGAGTTTGTCTCGAAACAGTGGGCGGGAAACCAAGTGCAGAGTCAAAAATGGTGTCCGCAAAAGTGGCAATTTCTTGGACGCAGCGCCAGTGGCAGGTCCCCGATAGTCGGGCCACCGTGTTCTAGAGCCACGGTGTGATTGATTTCAGTCGATCTCGCAACCCTCGACCGGTTGGTGGTTGTGGGTGCATTGGGCAGCGTACTCGGACGGCGTGAGGTAGCCGAGTGATGAGTGCCGGTGTCGATGGTTGTGGTCGTCTTTGAAGTCCTCGATCACCACCCTCGCTTCGAGAAGGCTCGTCCAGTGATTGCGGTTCAGGCACTCCTTCCGTAGTCGGTTGTTGAACGATTCGATGTGTCCGTTGTTCCACGGCGTCCCCGGCGGGATGTAGGAGATACCGACACGGTCGCGACAGAACTGTTGCAGCACATGCGAAATGAACTCCGGACCGTTGTCCATTCTCAGGACCATCGGCGGTCCGTCCCACAGCGCGAACGTCTTGTCGAGCTCGTCGGTCAGTCGTTGCGCGGTGATCGAGCGCTCCACGATGTTCAACAGGGACTGCCGGGTGTGTTCGTCGATCATCGACGCGATCTTGATCGCTTTCCCATCCACCGTGGAGTCGAACTGAAAATCCATAGCCCACACCACTTTCGGCGCATCGGCTTCGATCTGCGGGCAGGAGCTGATGCCGGCGCGTTTGCGGGGATGATAGATCCGAACCTGCAGACCCTCCTCCTTCCAGAGCCGGTGCACCTTCTTCTTGTTCACCGACATGCCCTGGTCGTGCCTCAGATGCGCCCAGGCGCGACGGAAGCCGTGCAGTGGATGCGAGCCTGCGTATGTCCGCAGCGACGCCCTCAGGGCCGCGTCGGGATCCGCGGGTGTGTCGGCGATCGGTGTTCGTGCGTAGGTGGAGCGGGCAAGCCCAACAGCTTTGCACGCCAGACGTTTCGACAGACTCATGGTGTTGACGAGCATGTCGACGGCGCGGCGCTTGGCGGCTGGGCTCAGAATTTTCCCTTCGCTACCTCCCGCAGTGCGTCCTTCTCCAGCTCGGCCTCGGCGAGCAGGCGTTTGAGCTTGCCGTTCTGCTCGCGCAGCTCCTTGAGTTCCTTCGCGGCATCGGTGTCCATCCCGCCGTACTGACGCCGCCAGTTGTACAACGTCGCCGCCGACACCTCGAGCTCCGCCGCGATCTCCTCTTGCGTCTTGCCTGCAGCGGTCAGCTCATCGGCACGGCGCAGTTTGCGCACGATGTCCTCGGCAGAGTTGCGCTTCCGTCCAGCCATGTTCTCCATCGTCCTATCCGCCCACTTCAGGGGCAACAAGACTCTAAAACGAGATGGCCCCGTTCACCGGGGACACGCCAGATGCGGTCGACTTCGTCTCATGAACATAGCCACGCTCGCGGTAGCCGGATCAGGTAAGACCCAGTCGATCGTGGATGCGTGTAAGAACGGCCGGAGTGACCGCCGCCGACTCGTACTGACCTACACACTGACTGTGGCGTGTCCCCGGTGAACGGGGCCATCTCGTTTTAGAGTCTTGTTGCCCCTGAAGTGGGCGGATAGGACGATGGAGAACATGGCTGGACGGAAGCGCAACTCTGCCGAGGACATCGTGCGCAAACTGCGCCGTGCCGATGAGCTGACCGCTGCAGGCAAGACGCAAGAGGAGATCGCGGCGGAGCTCGAGGTGTCGGCGGCGACGTTGTACAACTGGCGGCGTCAGTACGGCGGGATGGACACCGATGCCGCGAAGGAACTCAAGGAGCTGCGCGAGCAGAACGGCAAGCTCAAACGCCTGCTCGCCGAGGCCGAGCTGGAGAAGGACGCACTGCGGGAGGTAGCGAAGGGAAAATTCTGAGCCCAGCCGCCAAGCGCCGCGCCGTCGACATGCTCGTCAACACCATGAGTCTGTCGAAACGTCTGGCGTGCAAAGCTGTTGGGCTTGCCCGCTCCACCTACGCACGAACACCGATCGCCGACACACCCGCGGATCCCGACGCGGCCCTGAGGGCGTCGCTGCGGACATACGCAGGCTCGCATCCACTGCACGGCTTCCGTCGCGCCTGGGCGCATCTGAGGCACGACCAGGGCATGTCGGTGAACAAGAAGAAGGTGCACCGGCTCTGGAAGGAGGAGGGTCTGCAGGTTCGGATCTATCATCCCCGCAAACGCGCCGGCATCAGCTCCTGCCCGCAGATCGAAGCCGATGCGCCGAAAGTGGTGTGGGCTATGGATTTTCAGTTCGACTCCACGGTGGATGGGAAAGCGATCAAGATCGCGTCGATGATCGACGAACACACCCGGCAGTCCCTGTTGAACATCGTGGAGCGCTCGATCACCGCGCAACGACTGACCGACGAGCTCGACAAGACGTTCGCGCTGTGGGACGGACCGCCGATGGTCCTGAGAATGGACAACGGTCCGGAGTTCATTTCGCATGTGCTGCAACAGTTCTGTCGCGACCGTGTCGGTATCTCCTACATCCCGCCGGGGACGCCGTGGAACAACGGACACATCGAATCGTTCAACAACCGACTACGGAAGGAGTGCCTGAACCGCAATCACTGGACGAGCCTTCTCGAAGCGAGGGTGGTGATCGAGGACTTCAAAGACGACCACAACCATCGACACCGGCACTCATCACTCGGCTACCTCACGCCGTCCGAGTACGCTGCCCAATGCACCCACAACCACCAACCGGTCGAGGGTTGCGAGATCGACTGAAATCAATCACACCGTGGCTCTAGAACACGGTGGCCCGACTATCGGGGACCTGCCACATCCGCCAAGTACTGAGGGTAGTTGACCGTTAGATCGGACTCTTCGAGTTTGAGCGCCCAATCGGTCTTGTGTGAGGACATCCAGTCCCCGGTGGTTTTGTTATCGTCCGTGATCCCAAATAATGTACGCAATTCTGAATCCACGTTCAGCTTTAGAAACTGTGGTTCGAGAGTCTTGCCGTCAGCCGGATCGCCGATGAACACCTCACGGACATCATCTTCGAGCAAGTCCTTTAACGGTTCACGCCAATGCTCGGGCGACTTCCCGTCGTTGTCACGTATCGCGGCGACCTTGCGTTTGAGCGCAGCAGAGAGTTGCAGGCCACGCTTCAGGGACACACCAGCCATAGAGACAACGTCGACGCCTAGATCCATAGGGATCTTGCCGTTATGTTTCATACGGAAGGCATGCTCGAACAGCATCTCATCGGATGGACCTTCAACCAGCACGACCTTCTCGGCCAGCACAAGCCGCATCGTGTCGTAGCCTGATTGAATCACCCCGGCGTGTCCGGAGACTTTCTAGTTTGAGAACTCCGCGATGCGCTGAGTTCCGTGTTCACCGTAGTAGAGGGCCTCGAGTTCCGCTGGTGGGATGTCTCCGCAATGCTCGTACAGTCTGCGGTGGTTGAACCAGTCCACCCATTCCAACGTGGCGATTTCTACGTGTTCGACCGTTCGCCACGGTCCCTGCGGCTTGATCAGTTCGGTCTTGTACAGGCCGTTTATCGTCTCCGCGAGGGCGTTGTCGTAGCTGTCCCCGGTCGTTCCGATCGAGGCATCGATGCCGGCCTCAGTCAGCCGCTCGGTGAAGGCAATCGAGGTATATTGCGAGCCGCGGTCGTGGTGGTGAATCAGTCCCGACAGGTCTGTGATGCCGTCCCGTCGTCTCGTCCAGATCGCGTGTTCGATCGCATCGAGAACCAGAGGGGTGGTCATCCTGGTCGAAGTCCGCCACCCGAGGATTCGCCGGGAGTAGGCATCGATCACGAACGCCACATACACCCACCCCGACCACGTCGAGACATACGTAAAGTCCGCTACCCACAACACATTTGGTCCGATTGGGTTGAACTTGCGTTGCACCAGATCATCCGCCCGCTGCCCCTGTGGGTCAGCGATGGTGGTGCGCTTCTTCTTGCCACGTCGCGCCCCTTCGAGGCCGAGCATGCTCATCAGTCGTTCAACGGTGCAGCGGGCCACATCGACGTCCTCTCGTCGTAATTGCAGCCAGACTTTGCGTGCGCCGTAGACCGAGTAGTTCTCGTCATGGATCCGGCTGATTTCGACCTTCAGCTGTTCATCACGTACGGCTCGTTTCGATGCTGCACGACTGCGGGCCTCGTAGTAGGTGGACGGCGCGATCGGGCAGCCGTGCTCGGTGAGCACCCTGCAGATCGGCTCGACGCCGTACTCCTGTTTGTTGTTTTCGATGTAGTCGATGATCACTTGTTGTTGCGGTCGAGCTCCGCCGCAAAGAAAACCGACGCCGACTTCAGTATTTCGTTGGCGCGCTTGAGTTCTCGGTTCTCTGCACGGAGCTTCTTCATCTCCGCCGCCATCTCACTGGTCACGCCGGGGCGCTGGCCGGTATCGGTCTGAGCCTTCCGGATCCAGTTGTGCAAGGTCTGCGCGGTCCCGATGCCGAGCTTGCCCGCGACCGACTCGATCGCCGCCCACTCCGAGGTGTGTTCGTGCTGGATTTCGGCGACCATCCGCACCGCACGCTCACGCAACTCCGGCGGGTACCTCTTCTGCGATCCTGACGACATGACTCCATCCTTCCCAAAGAACGAAGTCTCCGGACACGCCGGGGTGATTCAGATAGCCGTTTGAAATACCGCACAGTGTCAGCAGGGAGCATGTCGAAAGTCGCTTTGGTGCCTTGATACAACAGGACGAGTTTGTCTAAGCCCAAGCGATTCAGAACAAATGAGCTGTGCGTCGTCAGAAAGATCTGCCGTTGACCAGCAAGTGTCTCGATGCGAGACACGAGCTTCGTGAGACTCGTGTGGGAGAGGTGATTTTCAGGTTCCTCGATGAGCGCATACGCCGTTGTTTCAGCTGATCGGTTCATCGCGAGCGCCACCTTGATCGCTGCCTGCTGACCTTGACCAGCCATAGCAAATGGCACATCGGAGACCTGTGGAACAATACTGTTTTCCCACGACGCATTGGCCGATTGATCCATATGAAGACCAATAGCTTTGTCATGAAGCGTCTTGCTCTTCTCGGCTATACGCTCATTCACTGGCAGAAGCGTCTCAGTACTAATTAGATGACGAGCACTTCGGTGCGCCACAGCAACCGCAGCTCGTTCTTTTGGCTCGATGAAATCTGCCAACATTTCACGCGTATGGTAGTCGACACCGGCACTAGAGCGAACTGTTCGCGAGTCGACCACTGCGACACCTAGGTGCTTTGGGCGCCGACTCAGTTTCTCATCACAGAAGTTCTTCCATTCGACCGTGTACCATTCGGTGGGTAATATGTCAGGGCGGTTTTCGGCTTTCATGTAATCAGCAAATTCTTCACTGAACTCCGGGGCGGGGAAGATGTGTATACGTACCCCTGGGAGCTTGTCTTGCCGTGAGTTGTGGACACCGAGCAAGGATTGCAGATTGTCGTCTTCGTCCGTTAGATACAGTTCGATCAAAATCTCTGGAGGAGGTAATGGCGTACCAGTTCCCAGCGACTCGAAATATCTGGACACGAGTGTCTGATTGAACCAGTAAGGATTCAGTTCATCTTGTGCCCACCGGCCATTTAGCCGGCCGGTGAGACCAAGTGATACTGCTTCGAGCAGCGTGGACTTTCCAGCTTCATTGTCGCCTACGATTATGTTTGTTCCCGCGTTTGGTTCAAGTTCAAACTGGTGGAACAGACGATATCCATTTATCACGATACGAGTAATCATGTTATCTCCATTATCGCATGATTGCGGGCCTGGTGAAAGCGCTCTTTAGATCAATTTGGCTAGCCGTTGCGCATAGAACGGTACGGAACATGACAGTGAGACATAGCAAGACACAATCCGGATTCGACCTCACGTCTTACCTCAAGAAACCAAAAGCGTGCCGAGTTGTACCCGAAAGCTTCAAACTCGGCGCACCTCGGGTCTTTGAAAAAGATTCTCATTTGGCGAGGTTACTGTGTGACAGTCAACCCTGTCGACGCTGGCGCGACGGATGCCCGGTATGCCGTCCGAGATGCAGACTCAGGCTGCACTCCCCTGCAGGTTGCCGTGCCTTCCGTAACGACCAGTTGACGGGAAACGTGTCCCGAGTGTGTCGATGGTCCTGTGTGTCGCCGATCCTTCCAGGGTTCGCCTGTTCTGTCATTCGTTCAGACGACCCAAAGTTACAATGCGTGTGCAAATTCTACGCGTGATGTAAGATTCTTGGCATGGAGATGGCACAGGTCAACGACTTGGCGGGAATCATGCTGGACTCGTACGACGAGACCGCGATGTATGCCCGGAGCTTTGTGACCGAACATGATTGGCCCATGACTGTGCTGGCCAAGGCGCAGTTGTTCAGGTCAATCGTTCAAAGCCGCGTCGTGAAGGAGGACCGCTTCGATCTCAGTAATGCCTACGTCTCCATGGGCCGGGTCCTCGTCACCGACACGACCCTCAATACGGACTTGTTGATTCGAAGCGAAAAAGCTCTGCGGATCGAGCAGGAGCAGCTTGATCCGACTTTGGACCTTGATGTTCGGCGCGTCCTGTCGGGCGTGAAGCTTCTTGTATACAGGTTCAGCAAGACCGGACTGACTTTGTCGTGGTGCGAGTCTTACGCGAAGAAGGGCAGCCGTCGACTTCTTCCGGACGGCGCACTAGAAGCCATTGGGTACTGGCCGTCCGCCGCCGCTTCAACACCGACCGAGGGCGAATTCGACCAGGGCAGCGAAACGAACTGGGACGAGGTCGGCGACGTGGGCGACGAGGCCGGGAGTGATGAATGAACCGCCTGAAGGCGTTCCGGGAAATCGAGCGAATCACGCAGTCAGATATGTCTGAACGTCTGGGACTCTCGACGGCCATGATCTCAGCAATCGAGAGTGGCCGTCGCACGTTCACGGGCAGTCTGGACACTATCGGCTACAGCGATGATCGATTGGTCCTACCTGATATGTCAGAGCCGCTGCATCGCACGAGAGCAGCAACGTCCGTGGCTTCAAAGAAGCGAGCGAAGGAACTGATTCGGCTAGCGGGAGAGGTTTTCCGCGATCTGCAGGCGGCCACCCCGCAGGCACCCGCGAGCAACCTCCAGAGGCTCGCTGCCCCGACAAGCGTTGACACCGTGGAAGATGTCGCGGCGGAGGTTCGGTCACTGCTAGACAGGGAGGAGTCCGGGCCGATTCAGAACTTGACCGACGCGGCGGAGAGGGCAGGGATCTGCCTCATTCCGATCTTTGGCCTGGACGGTGTAGACGGCCTGTCGTCTTGGGTGGAGGGTGTGCCCGTGATCGGCCTCAATCCCTCTGTCCCCGGTGACCGAATTCGGTTCAGCTTGGCACACGAGATCGGGCACCTTGCGATGCACACAAGTCGTCACGACCATGTGGAATCCGAGGCCAACCGATTCGCTGGTGCGATGTTGTTTCCACGAGCAGACTTCGACGCGGCGATGGTCGACAAGCCCAACATGCGGCATTTTGTGTCACTGAAGGCCTCGTGGGGTGTGTCCGTCGCGGCTCTCATCTATCGCGCACACGAACTCGACTACATCGATGACTCCCGATATCGATCGCTTCAGATCCAGATGTCGAAGTGGCGCAGGAACGAGCCTGGCGGTTTTCGTGCCATGCACGGCACCCTGTTCAGCTGGCTGGTGAGAAGCAACGGCGGCACCGCGGAAGTCGCTAAGAAATTTGGCTTCAACAGGAATCACGTTGCCGAACTCCAAGACTGGCGTCATCTTAGAGCTGCCTAGCTGACTGACCCAACCTCACTAGACCAGGCGTCGGCGATGTGTCGGCCACTTCGGGGCGGGCAGAAGAGCAACTTCAGATCGAGTGCGAGCCTCGTCGACGCGACCTCGGATTCTGAAGGTCCGTAACTCGATAGAGAGCTAGATGAGTCCCAAAAGCGACGAAGCGCTTCGGAATCTCCGGATTTGGCGAAAGTTTGTCAGCAACACAAATTGCTTTCAATAATCCGTTTGAATGAATCAGCTCCCGTGTTCAACAGAAATGCTGAGCCGATCGCCCAGTTTGTGGTCCGATACAGCAATGGTGGCCTGACGGTCCAGTCGTGACAGTAGGTGACCAAAAGACCCGGTCACTCCGACATCGGTCACGATCAGGACAGAAGGTCACAGCTATGGCACTCGCAACCATGGGCGTAAGGGCAGCGCTTCGAACGGTCCAGGACAGCAGCGGTACCCCAGATCACCGTCCCACAGTGGTTGTCGACACGATTGCCTACGACCAAGCCGACGGTGACGCCGCTCCCGAAGGAACGCTGAAGAAACAGGTAGGCGGCAGCGCCAAATTTCTCGAGTCGCTTGAGGCATGGATTCCGGCTGAAGTCATTGCACTATTCGTATTCGGAACTGGCTTCGCCAACGTACTCACGAATGCCTGGTATTACGAATTCACTCTTCTTGCCGCGTGCATCCTGATTACGGTGGTATACGCGTACTTATCCGTCACGGAAGCACACAAACGCCGATCCATTGGCGATAAAGCTAAGATGAAGAACAAACCGGTAACGACAGTCTTCATCGCCGTTGTAGCTTTCATCGTCTGGTGGAGTGCAACTCCTGGCACATGGCTGACTACTGACATGGGTGTGCCTACCTTCTTCCCATCCATTGTACTGGCTGTTTCGGTATTGCTGATTCCCAAGATCGCCGAGAAGTTGGGCGTAGAACCGGCCAAGTAGGCGCTCTGCCTGGATTCCTTGGCAATTGCCGACGGACAGGCTGCGCCCCGCGGGAGCGTTTCGTACCGCCATGAACTGATCCACGCACGTATCGAGCCGACTGAATGTCCGAGCGGCGCGACAGATGTCTGCTGCCACGGACCCCCGCCAAACTCGGATGGAACCGACTCCGGCTCTGCTGCGTCCAACTGAGTACGGACGAGGTACGCGAAGCCGCCATCGAGGCTGGATTCGACCCAGATGACCCAGCAGTCGTCGCTGCGGTGGTGCGTGTCCGCTTGGTGCTTGCAAGGCACGTCTGTTCCAGCGGACGTCGGGACGATCTGTGCTCGATGAGCAATGACGTTGCAAGCGTCCGTCGTAGCCGCTGCGCAGCGATGAGTACACATCTCCCGGTGCGCGGGCAACGGGCGCTCCGGCAGACCGGCGGTCACGGTGTCGGATGAATTTTCCGTCCGCCCGGACGAACTCCGCGCGGTGTCGGCTGAGTGCGAACAGGTGAGTGAGGCGATCAGCCGCGATGTCGTCGCGGAGCACCTCGCACCCGCGGCTGATCTGGTCACGGGTTCATTGCTGGCGGCTGCCATGGGCGCTGCGGACGGACGGGTTGCCGTCGCCCTTGCCGGAATCGCTAGCGAACTGGGGCACTACGCCGAGAATGTGTCGGCTGCAGCGGCGGGCTACGAAGAGACCGACGACGCATTCGCCCGTTCACTCCAAGTCTTCGACGAATGAACTACCGACGGACCGCGATCACGACGTGGGATCCGGCGGCCGCTGCTGCGCAGACGAAGCTGCTCGATGACATCGCGGAGCGTCTCGCCGACCAGAACCAACGCCTCAGTACCCGGGTCGTGGGTATGGCCGGTAGCGGAGCGTGGAGTGGGGGCGCCCACGACGCCGCAAGTGCACAGATCGCTACTGTCTCGACCGACGCCCAGGCCGCGGCGGACGGTATCCGACGAATCCGTACTGCCGTGACGACCGGCCTCGTGAATATCGATACGGCGCGTCTGCGACTGCTGCATCTTGCCGCCTTGGCCGAAGCCGACGGCATCCTCGTTGCCGACAACTGGTCGCTCATGCCACTCGATCCGACTGCGGAGAATGCGGCAGTGAAGCTGGCTGAATGGTCGTCGTCGATTTCGGCCGGAGTAGCTGGGCTGGGCGCAGCGGATAGTGCGTCGGCCGCCGCAGTGGAATCAGCCGCGACCTCGCTTCGTCAGTCGGACCAGGGCATGTACGGGTTTGCTCCGCTCGCCCTGATCGGCCTGGGGGTAGCGGTGGAGGCCGCGACGGCAGCGCTCGTTGCAGCCGGCGTCATCACGGGCGCTGCGGTGATCGCGCTGCTGCTGGAGAAGTTCGGTGGTATCGCGTCCATCGACGAGATCTTGTCCAAGGTCCCGGATGTGTTTCGCTCGGACGATGGCCCGGGGCAGTGGTAACCGAGAAATCACCACATGTCAGAGCGGGCTGCGGAGTACCAGGAGCAGGTGACCGGCAGTCCACCTGGGACCGAGTACGTTGTCGACGGAGTTGCCTTCGATGGATTCGGCGACGACACGCTCAAAGACGCGAAAGGTCCCGGATATGAACACCACATCGATGAGGACGGCCAATGGAAGCCGTACTTCAAGGGCGCTGATTCACTCGTGGCACAAGCGGAACGCCAACTGTTAGCTGCGGATGGCACGCCAATAGAATGGTCGATTGCTGAAGAGAAGGCAGCCGACACCATCCGCAACATGCTCCAAGATGCTGGCTTCGGCGACATCGAGGTTGTCTATGCCCCACCGAAATAACACAGGAGGAGTCCGCCGGATGCCTGATGAGATCGTCGTGACCGTTTCGTGGGGCCCACGTGAGGAAACTCCGACCAGATGCGCTGAACGCCTGCTTGATTCACTCAGCAGGATCCCCGCGCTTCCCGACGTCTACTCGGATTGGTACCTCTACCCCGAGGGAGGGGCGGACGGGCCGGACGACCTGTTGCCTGTGCCGACAGACCTCGATGCCCTTGCCTCGCTACTCGGGGCAGGTGTCCTCCGAAATGACCGCGGCGCGACTATGCCTGGCAGTGGGTTCTCGTCGGTGTTGACACGACTCCACCGCGATCGTCCTATCGACTACCGCGTTCGGTGTGGCGTTGAGTCGAGTCGGGTCAGCAATCACATCCTGTTGAAGTTTCCGCACCCCAATCGTGCGGATCCCGCTGCGATCGACGAGAACATCGTGCAACAGTCGCTGATGGCACTCGTCGAGGCGTGGCAACCTGAGTACGGCTCAGCGATAACGCACTCGTTCAGAACTGCGCAGAAGATCAACCACAAGGCCAAGGAGATACCCGTCGGATGGGTGACGTACCTTGCCAATTCGGTGGCAATCGACGAGCCCAAGCTTCCTGATCTCTCTCGAATTACACGGACTGGCGACGGGATGCTCCTGCAGCTGCATGGAATCGTGCAGGAGCCGAGTTTGGACGAGGCGTTGGGTATCCGTCGGGCGTTGGGGTACGAAGTGCAGTGACTGGAACAGCGAACTCAGCGGAGTACGGACTGACGTTGACGTCAGGTTGCACTTGAGTCGGCTAGGTGGAACGTCACTTCAGCATTGCCCTCCAGCACTAGATCAGCAATTGCTGGATCGGCGAACTTTATGGTGATCGAATGCTGAGGGTCCGCATCATGAGTCCGGCTTTCCACCACAGTGCGCACCAGTGCGCTGCGTCGAAACGCGTGTCCCTCGACGAGCGTTGTCGATCCAGTTTCGACAAGCACCGCGTGAGTAACAGCAATAGCAGCGAAGTCAGCCGCCGTACCAGTGCAGGAGAAGACCACGTCCAAGGTGGGAGCCGATGAGACTGTCATAACGATATCTACCGATCATCTTGAATAGTCTGGATGCTGGCGAGGAGACGTCGCGTGTTACGGGTCAGGCGCAGCTTACGCGCAGATTAGCAAGTTGGTATGACTCACGGTCGCGACGTTGGATGTGCTCACACCTATGAATCAATGGGCAGCGTCGAATGCTTCTTCCACGCTCAAAGGTAGGCGTCCACGCGGCGAGACGTCGTATCCGTTTGCTTGCGCCCATTCCCGTATGACGCGAGTCTGAGCAGCGTCCCGCTTCGGAGCGACGGCGTTCGCGCCCGCACCCTTGGAGGCTTTACGGACCTTTCTTCCACCCGTCCTCGTTCCGTACCCGATGTAGTAGTCGAGCTTCCGGTGAAATTCCTTCGCGTTCTTGTCGTTGAGATCGATCTCGTACTCAGCCCCGTTCACAGAGAACGTGATGTTCTCTCCGGTACCGTCTGGGATCTCTTTGTCGTCGATGTCATCGGTAAGCTGAATCAAGGTTCGTGTGGCCACTTAGTATCTTCCAATCTCGTGGATGAAGCTGCTGACAGACACTCTACAGTTCGGTATCACATCACTCGGTTCCAAGGGATGGCTGACGACATGGTCCGTAGAAATGCTATCGAGGCGCAGTACAAACGATCGTCGAATAAATCCTCAATGACGGACGTGTCGACGACTCGGCGGGCGAATGCAAAGCCCGGTGACCGGATAGGCATGACTACGGATGACGCCGCTTCTGCGGCGCTCGGCGGGCTACAGAACTTTCTGGTCGCGGCGAAGATTCCGTTCTCACGACAAATTGGCACAAATAAGATATTGACCGTCTCTTTTGGTGCTCCTACAGGTTCAGGCGTTTTTCCCTCAGAATAGGTTCCATTTTCTGACTAATCTGTTCAATGAAGTCTTCGAGCCCTCCATCCGAAAACTTCAGTGACAACTTCGACACAGCAGCTTCAGCTGACCCGAGCTGCGCCCAATGCATCACAAAGCTTCGCTCTAGGTCGGAAAGTCCAGAGAGAAGATCTTCATCGCCTTCGATCGCCGATCTACGTTCATCCGCTTCATTGTCTTCAGCATCCGGGAAATCAAAGATTGAGTCGTACCGGTCGTGCGGAAGTAGAAATTCCGAAACTGGGTTTATCTTCAACTCAGCATCCCTGGTGGCAATCCCAGGAATCACCCACGAAGAGGGCAAATTATCATAGAATTCTTTTTCTCGATCATCTATATCGTTATCCGAACTTTCCTTGGCTTGTTGCCATTTAGAGTTATCTATTGTTACCATTTTAATCTTTCCTCTCTTATTGCACAAGGCTGACCCGACGAGCCTAACTTAGTTTACCGCCGAACGAAGTGCCTGTAGACGATCGTTCTCAACGACCACGACCCGCTCGTCGCTAACGCGTTGAGCCCAGAGATGGAGAAGGCGACAACCCACCAAGCGTAACCGGCCCGCTCGGATAACGACGCGTCCGTACCAAACTCAGTGTGCGGCAACAGAGAGTAGATGAGTATGGCAAGGAACGATGCGGCGATAGTCACCAGCGCAGATACGCGAGCAGCTAGCACGCCACCCACCATGGTTCGGGATTGATCAAGACCGGACCATGCTCCAATCGCGGCCGGCACCGCCAGGAGGGTGGTAACAGCCGCGCCAAAAGGAACAGACGTCATCCCCATCGACGAAAGAGCAACCAGCGCGATGAGAAACGTCGCGGCTACTGAGGACATGGCTGACACCGCAACGGACCCAGGCGGTCTCTCATAAAAGGTGCTTTCATAATAAAACTGCGAACCACGCCACGAATTCCTCACATATAGATGCGAGTATCGCTGTCCATATCTGGCTCGCATGACTTTGTTGGGAAAGGCTGCAGTCTTACCAGTGCGTGAGTCCACAATTCTCTGTCGGCCTAAATAGGTTCCATCCGGACCCCGCACTTGCACGTGGTAGCTTCTCGCGCGGTCAACGTAGGACAGCGGATGCTGGACGCTGCTGGGCCTAACTCCCAAAACCGCCCTAAAGCCGTCGCGTAGGTTCTCAGGAGAGAACCAGCCGACAAGCTTTCCTCGTGGCCTTTGCTCGACAACGTGGGGGATTTCTCGTCTCTCGAAAGCAAATTTGGCATAGGTAGGTCTCGAACTCATGGGGACCATCACGCACCCCGCGTAATACTCAGAAAGGGCAAGCACGATTCGCGCAGCGGCAAGAAGCAGGCGCCGTCTATCGTCATATGCAACGCTCAGTGCAATCAAAGAACTTTCAACCGCCAACGCATCGTCAGCATTAGAGTAATTATGACTAGACAAGATCCCTATTACTTTAGCCTCGATCGCGCCGTAATGCGCATCAAAGTTTTTCTTCCCTATTCCGTCACGAACAAATTTGCGAATTATGGCGACTTGCCACATCAAGGCATCCTGGTACGTCAGTGTAGAAATTCGCTTTTCGTTAGCATCATGAACTCTGAAATTATCCAAGAGTCTTCCGCGCCCCTGGAGAACGAGAGGAAGGACAAGATACTCACGAAAATCGTCGTAGTTGTTATTGGCAACTTTTAAGTGCGCATTATCTTCCTGTCCGACCGTAGGCGAACGGTGTGATTGCTGCGCCGCACCAGAGCTAGGTAGTAACACTGTCAGGGATGTGTTGATTGTTACCGACCGAACATGCTGTTCCACGGATTCAGATATGCGCTCGATTCGGCCTGATTGTGGATCGACCATTTGAAGGAAAGTGCTCGCTTGTAGCTCAGAAATGTCCAGCTTGGCAACACCATCAAGGAATTCCCGGTTTGCAACAAATGGTGGAAGCCCTCGATGGTCAGCACGTGTTCGCATATAGGAGTCAATCGACCCACGGAAGTATTTTATCCAGAATACAAGAGAAATGCCTGCGAGTAGTACGGAGAGAAATATCGATATCAGCAGACCAAAGTCGACAAACGCCACCACGATGCACGACGCGATCGCGAATACCCATGACACTGTTGCCAGCTTGATTCGACCGCCAAGACTGACTTCCGGGCGATCCCCACTCATCGTGTAACCGCTCGACGAGCGACGCTCACAGTCATTGGGCACACGAATGTCAGGTGCTCAACCGGTGGCAAGGACTGCGGCATACATGTCATCGACCGATGGTACGGACGGTCAATTACCGTGTCGATCACCCGTTTGAATGAATGAGCACAGCCCGAAGCACCGACATCAACGTCGACCAGGCGCTCCCAAGCTTGGGAGGAATTGCCACGCTCGTCCGAGGTCACCACTGCCGTCCCGGCAAGCGATCCGAAGCAGGCTCAAGATTCCCACTCAGCCCGCAGTCTGACGAGGTACGATCCTCTTTCGAACACATACAGCTTGAGTTTAGTCCGGAAGGGAAACATGCCGACGATATCGATCATAAATTATAAGGGTGGCGTCGGCAAGACAACTCTTACTGCGAATATTGCTGCAGAACTAGCACAGCGAGGAATGAAAGTACTAGCTATCGATCTAGACGCCCAAGCTAGTTTAACGTTTTCGTTTGTGCAACCTGACTACTGGTCCAGCAAGCTTCAGCATGATAAAACGATCAAGCAGTGGTTCGACGCTTTCGGTGAAGATAGCAGCGCCCCGATCGACCTCGAATCGCTCATCCTGAAGCCTACCGCTGTGAACGCACGACTTCCGAAGAATGGCGGTGTTCTCCATTTTATTGCATCCCACCTCGGTTTGATTAATGTTGACCTAGAACTGGCAACGGAACTAAACGCATCGAATCTAGCTCAGGCTAAGCGTAAGTATCTCAAAGTTCATCGCAGGCTCATTGAAGGTCTAGCGCGACCGGCGTTTGCCGACTACGATGTAATTTTGATCGACTGCCCGCCAAACTTTAACATTGTGACTAAAACCGCGATAATAGCGAGCGATCAGATTCTCGTACCGTCCAAAGCCGACTACCTTTCGACGCTCGGTACCGACTATCTCGTGGGAAGCCTCCGTCAACTCGTCAGAGAACACAATGAATACCTCGACCAAGAGAACGCGGACCTGGCCATTGACCCGGCCATACTGGGTGTGATCTTCACGATGGTGCAGTTCTATGGTGAACAGCCCATTTCTGCGCAACGTCCGTTCATAGCGCAGACAGAGAAGTTGGGATTGTATGTTTTTGATTCATACTTCCGCGACACCAAAACAAAACTTGCGAATGCCGCTGCAGACAATGTGCCGCTTATTCTAGACGGATATGCGAGTACCGAAGAAGTTATCGACGAACTACGCCGATTGGTCGACGAGGTAGTCACGCGGGCGGGACTTTAGACATGGCACGAAGTGCAGAGCGGACGCTCATCGATCTCGTGGCAACATTCTTAAAGAAGCTGACTGACAGTGACATTAAGGCACTGCTCGACGGACGGGCTCGCCTCGCAGTAGACTATACTGTACCTTCCAAGGAAGGAACCGACCTCGGCAATGCTGATACCGATGTGGCGATTAGGCTAGCCAAAATCGCATCCACCTTGCAATCAGCATTGTCGCGCGATGAGGCAAGCGACATACTTTCTAGTTCGAATCTTCGTGCCGCGGATCTACGAAAGTTGATGCGCATTTTGGATCTCCCGGTTTCCAGAACTGATACAGTGGATAAACTACACTACAAACTGATCGATTCCACCGTGGGTTTTAAACTCCGGTCAGATGCTGTCCGAGGAAATTCTGAACGAAATAGGATTCAGGCCAACGACGACTAGTAATTCGCGGCCAAGAATTTCCACCCACCTTCTGGGGCTGATGCAGAATATATCCCCGCGATCTAGTCGCATTATTGAAGGTTGTCCAAATGGAGCCACGCCCGAAGAGCTGATTTCTTCAGCCTATGGAACATGTGCAGAATAAATTGCGATCCGCTCAAATCTAGCGAGCCAATTGCGCAATATACTGATAGACCAAAGGGATGATCAATTCGATCGGAAAGCAGGTTGTTTCACGACAGTCCACACCAGCTTAGCAACGTGGTCGATGTTGCCCGAGCCTACAATTGCCTGTCCCCCGGGCCAGTCTAGTGCCGCGCTACTGCAAGTAGGTACGACCTCGGCAGGGCCAATTACGAACGACTAAGCATCGGCGGCGATGCCTGCTCTCGCTTCAACGAGATAGGAAGATGCCTGGTGATACCCGTCGCGTCCGACGTACGCGCCGACGGGACTCCACTTACACTCAAGCATCAACGCACGCTTGCCTGGCACGCACAGCATTACGTCCGCATCGATGGACTTTTGAGTGACGTTGATTCCTGCGGTGGATTCCCGATACGGAGAAGTGGCACTGTAGTGCTTTGAAGACAGGCTGCCACTCGACATTGCATTCCCGACCATGCCGGTCGAAGTAGCCGACGAGGTTGCACACAAGACCAGCTGACAGAAGGTCAGCAGCACCGGTTGGTGACTCGGATGCCAGTCATTCATGGCCCAACTCGCTTAGTCGAGAGCTTCCACGATCATGCGAAGAGTCGCCCCGAGAGACTTCGCCACGTAGCGCAACTCTACGACGTCGAGCCGTCGCTCCCCCGACTCGTACTTGCTGACGAAGGACTGCGGCTCGCCGAGACGTTTCGCGACCTCAACCTGTGTCAGCCCAGCATCGAGCCGCAGCTGGCGGAGTAGGGCGCAGAGCTGCTGGTACTCGGCCGAGTAGATCGACTTTTCCACCGGACAAGCGCACCTTGCGGGATCGAATATCCCAATTTAGGATATTGCTTCCAGCGGCGCTCCGTCCGGTCGATGGGTACTGCAAGAGAAGGGGAGGTGCACTCATGAGCGGAGGAAACTTCAGCGGCGGCAACTGATCCAACTGCTAGGCGAGGGCAGGGCGCTCCAGAGTTCGTACCAAGTTTCATCACGAACTCTGTTGTCGCTCTGCCTTTTTCGTATACTCAAACGCGATCATGCTTGCTATAATGCAGGCAGTACATGCGCGATCCTCATCAACGACTCGTCAACCTCAAGCTCCTGTTCGGCGCATTCGCGCTGGCGGTTTTCGGTGTCGCGTTGATGGTCCTCGACAGCTACTTGGCCGGCCAATCCGGCCTCGGGCTACTCGCACTCTTCCCGCTCAGCGAGATCGGCGGCACGCTCCTGGTGGCTGGGATCATCGGCATTGCACTGGATCGGTGGATTGACGGCGACCGTGGGGCAGTGCTGGAGAAGTTGATCGAGAAGGTCATGCTCCGCGTCATGGCACGCCTGGCGCCAACGCTGCGCGATTCTGTGATCCAGGCGTTCGCCGACAACATCGACAACCTCTCGGTCATCGCCACCGACGAGTTCCTCGACCAACTCGCTCGAAACGCGCTGACCTTGCGTCTGGGCGACCGGGACTTCGCCGAAGACATCTACGCCGATGTCCGTGATCAAGCGATTCTCGGGTCAACCGAGCGGTGGCGTGACACCACCATCAGCATGAACTTGTCACCTCTACCTATGGACACAGGGCATGGAGCGTCGTCTCAACCTCCGCTCTTCGTGCTGACTGCTCGCCATGAGTACACCGTCGTTCCCGCTCACGCGATCCGTCGCTTCTCAGCAGTCTCCGACGAGAAGCACTACGAAGAACTGCTCGACGATTCGACATCGACGTCGATCTGGCACATCAACCCGAAGATCGGCCTCGACGCCGGGAGTCGAGAGGCATTCGAGCTTGTGCAGTTCAGCATCAACGGCGAGGAGCGCTCGATCCGTCGCACCGGAAAGACGGGGAGTCAGACGTACTCAGTGAACCTGGGTCCTGATGCAGTTCGAGACCAGGCGCCAGTCACCATCGCGTACACCTATCGCACCGTCGTCCGTCAGTACGGGCACATGCTGCACGTCGAGACGGAACAACCAACTAAGGGTCTCGACGTGACGCTGGAGTACGGCGACTGCGGAATCGCGGAGATGCGCCTGATCCCGTTCATCTCCAGCAGCAAGAAGGTACGCAACTACCGCATGCCGGATTCCGTGCCTGAGCAGAGCGTAGGCATCGGATTCGACGGGTGGTGCACGAAGGGGCAGGGAGTTGTAGCTGTATGGGTTTTGGCGTCCGAAGTAGACATTCGCTAACAGATTCCGTCGGACGGGTATACAGCGCTATAGCTACCCATGAAATATAGTGCCCCTTTTCCAACCATCGATACGGATTTAAACGCGTTCAGATCAGTTCTGCCCAAGATTTTCAATATGCACGCCAATAGAGGTTGTGTTATATGTTTCGTTGAATCCAAACGGCCTTGCCACCCCGACAAACGTCAGCCGATAGTTTCCAAACCTACCGAACTGCACATGCCGATCTAGTTTAACAGTGAATAGTGCGAACGACACAGTCTTTGGCGCGTACGCTCCGACATTGATTCCACCCCTTGCGATATTATCACTACCAGCATCGATACCGTTCGGGTGGTTGGCGTTTAGAATGATTGTTGATGATTGCACATACGTCACATAGCTTGGCAGGTTTGCCGCAATCACCATATCGACCATGGTCTCGACACTGAGGTTCTCCGCTCTGATCAAGATCTGAAGGAGGTCCTCGGGCCCTGCGTCGATATGTAAGTTCCAGTCGGCCTTAGGATCAGCCTGCGCCACGCGGACAAAGGTGTTCACCTTGACTGCTATTGCCGCTATGACAAGGTGCAAATACAAGACACCGTCAACGACAGTTTCGCGACCCACATTCGCGACAACGAGCCCGTGCCGCCGCAACGCCTGCTCTGCATCGTGAATCCGAAGATTCTGCCGTGGGTCTTCCTCATGGCTTCGCCACTCGAAATGCTTTACCCGAAGACCTGCCGGATCCCCCTTAAGTTGAAGTTCCAGTTCGTGGACGGCCAGCTCTCGCGAGCCAGCGCGAAGGGAGAGTCGTAGGCCCGATAGCACGTCGCCGTCAGCAGTAGCCTCAACGTTGTAGTCAATGAAAAGGCGGACTGGACCAAGATTCTCCGAATTGGCCTGCACGCGATACCTTATCGAGATCTGAGCCATCTTGGGTGACGATTTTAAGAGCTGGCCTGCGACTTCGCACTCAGCGGGTGGGTTGGCTGCCAGCAACCGCTCTTGCCGTACCTCATCCTGGGACTCGCGTATAAGACGACCCAGAGCGGACTGGGCGAGCTTTTCGTCCTTGTGACGTATATTCCCCAAAGCAACAAGACGATCCTGCGTCACACGCGCATACTTTTCAGACCTTACTTGGTGATGAAAATTCACCGCTGCAAAATCCCATTGCTCAAGAAGATCTTGGCATTGCCTTTGACGCACCCTAAATGGGACATTCTCATTACTATCTGCACCAAAGAACGTGTACGAGAGTAGTCTCAGCTGGTCATCCGTGAATCGCGAGGTCTTTACCAACCCGATATCACTTGACAAGTCAACCATGAGTGCTTTTCGGACCGTGAGACATGCGACATGCGCTTCATCTTGTTCCGGCAAGTCGAAGTCCCTCAAAAACCCCAGAATACCCTCGCACTGAGCAACCGTCTCTGGATTCAAACTATTGTCATTCTTGCTTTTGACGAAAGTTTTTAAATCTTCGAGCAGACGCGATTCTATACCACCGCGCCCGAGCGTACTGTTGGCCATCACGGTCGAATTCTACAATGCTAAGAATGCTATTGCAATTTTAGCTAGAATATGTTTATATAGTAAAGGCGCAACCTACTATCCGAAGTAGGTGCAAGCATGAACTTTACCAGTGAGTATTTCAATTCCCGAGATTTCGATCAGAACGAGCAGACAGTCGAGTTCACCGAACTTATTGTCGGCTACCGTGATCTGTTTCTCGCATGGACCCGTCGTTATTCACACGACTTTCACGGGCGCCTTCCGAATTCAGCCGGATTGTCTGGGTACTACTTGGAGTGGTGCCTGGATCTGAAGGCACAGTCGAAGCTATCGGGCACTGGGGAGCCGCTGCGAACAGTGGTCGCTCTCCGAGCAGAAATTCTGCTTGCCGCGATCGATCTCATCCTGCGAAAGCCTGAGGTGTTCGATCACGAGCGGGACATTGAGTGGTTGGCAGGAAACAATCCCACGATTCCACGCCCATTACGAAGCATCTTCGCGGACTTCAAAGCGAGATCCGATGAGCGTCCTTATGAGGAATCAACTGAGGCAAGCCGGCTAGAGGGCTGGTACGAGTCGTTGACAACTTATGACGATGTACTGGAAGCCGAATAGCCCTCGCGGGTTACACGCGTCCCGAACAGACCCGCCGTACGCTCAAGCTAGCCCACAACCATCCACACTGGTTGCGCCACCACCCACCTTGAAAACTTTCAAGGTGGGTTTTTCTTTTTCTCCGTCTTGACCAGGCGAAACGCGAGCAAGTAGTGGCCACGAGTCGCCGCACTGCGGCGAAAACTTGCGGTCTAAAAGTTCTCGATTGCTTCGATTGACGTGTGAGCAGGTCCTCCTCGCCTGGAGATACACCGCTCACGAGCAGTACCTACACAAGGAAGGTCTTTCGCATGTCGATCGAACAGACGCGGGTCACGCGGATGGTGCTAGGTAACGAGACGCGAGCACAGATCGTCGCTACTACCGAAGAACTCGATCGCGTTTTGCACGACCTCGGTGTGCCTTGCCGGGTCTACTACGCGGCCGACGGCGGAATCGACGAATACAGAACCTTCGGCCGACTCATCGACTAACAGATCTCACCAAACAACAAGGAGTCTTTACTATGTCTTCGCTTCAACCAGATAGGAACCAGCGGCCTTCGGCTCGAACCGCACGGTGGGTCGAGCGCAAGCTCGACGAGCTCGACGCCACGACCACGGTCGAACTTGCGCACGTCGACGCCGTGGTCGAACTGCAACAGGACCAGATTCGCGCGATGAACACCGTCGCCACCTCGGCTCTCGTCGCCACCGCGCAGCTCAGTCAGACGGAGAACACGTTGTCGCAGATGGTCCCGCACGCCTCCGGGCGGTTGGCCGCGATTGCCGACCTCGCCACCGTGCAGACTGCCGAGATTCTCGTCGACTCCGCCCGTCGGATTCGGAGGGCAGGCGAATGACCCTCTCGCTGGTGGTGGCGCTCGTCGTTTTCCTGATCGCCGATCTGGTGTGGCTGGCGGCAGCCACCCTCTCAGATCATCGGAACAGGGTGGCGACCGTCCGCGAGGAACGACGTCGTATTCGGCGCGAAGAAGCCAACGCCGAACGGCAGCTCCACGCCGTGTCGGAACATGCCCTTCGCGAGATGCTTCGTGTCGCCCGCGAAGATGCCGCACGCGGTAGGACAGAGAACCGATGACCCCCGCGGTGCTTGCCCAGTCGCTCGACAGTGCCGCCGCCGACCTCGACGACGTCGTGCTGTGGATCGTCGTCGGGCTGGCGTTCCTGTGGGTCATCGCCATGGCGGCGGAGGTGACGCTGAACAAGGTCAAGCCGGTTCTCATGTTCATCGTCGTGGCCGCGCTTGTCGGATTGCTCGTCATCAAAGCGTTTACAGCGCTCTAGATGACGTGGCCTACCGGCCGGTATTGCGGAATGGACAACGCCCCTTGACGGGTCATACGCTGCCCCGCATAGTGATTCAGGAGACGAGCGGGTCACAGCATGACCCGTGTCGACTGAGCCACTGAGAGATTCGCTCTCGACCAGGGCATTCGCGCACACCTCGCAGCGTGCACGAATGACCGTCGTAGCAGCGACCAGTCCGCCAGTTCAGCAT